>SUVG01000003.1 GCA_015062115.1 Elusimicrobium sp.
CTTACCGCGGCTGCTGGCACGTAGTTAGCCGTGGCTTATTCGATGGGTACCGTCATTTTTTTCTTCCCCATCAAAAGGAGTTTACAATCCGAGAACCTTCATCCTCCACGCATCGTTGCTGGATCAGGCTTTCGCCCATTGTCCAAAATTCCCCACTGCTGCCTCCCGTAGGAGTAGGGCCCGTGTCTCAGTGCCCTTGTGGCCGGTCGCCCTTTCAGGCCGGCTATCCGTCGTCGCCTTGGTAGTCCGTTACACTGCCAACTAGCTGATAGAATATAAGACCGTCTCCAAGCGATAAATCTTTGATATCTAAATGATGCCATCTAAATATGTTATGGGGTATTAGCAATCCTTTCGGACTGTTATTCCCCACTCAGAGGTAGGTTTCTTATACATTACTCACCCGTCTGCCACTAAACTTTACTTTGTATTGCTACAAAGCAAAGTCCCGTTCGACTTGCATGTGTTATGCACGATGCCAGCGTTAACTCTGAGCCAGGATCAAACTCTCCATTAGAATTAATTACCTTTAAATCGCAAGCGGTTTAAAGGTCCTCAATCGCTAACAGCGAGCTGTTGACATTTGACTCTACTTACTTTTGAATTAACTTGGTGTCATAATATAGTATATGACTTACTTTAATGAGCCTTGAACTGTTAAACCTTGCGGTTTTTCCGGTTCAAATCGCCCATTCGCACATTGCTGTCAAATTTTCAGAGAGCAAAAATTCCTCGTTGCTGTTTTTCAAATTGAAAAAAGCAGTGGAAATTTTTATTAACTTCTTTGCGCTGTAAAAGCTACAAAGATATTATAACAAAATTTACTTCGCTTTGTCAAGCCTTTTATTAAAGACTTTCTTCAACTACTCGGCTTGTCAATTCTTACTACTCTTATATTAAAGCATATTTTTTTGAGTTTGTCAAGCGATTTTTTCAAATCTTTCAAACTGCCTGTTGCCTGCTTTCTGGCCACATTTATATTAAAGCATATTTACAACTAATTGTCAAGTCTTTTTTATACTTCTTGATTATCCAAGGAAGTCATGGCCGCTAAGGACCGAAGGGTTAAGACTGACGGTATTATTTATTTTTGTTTTTATGTTCGTGTAAAACTAACTTGATCCGCTGGGCTCAGTCCATCGGCTGCCTTTTCTAATATAAGGTGATGTTTCGCTGCAGAAAAGTTTTCTGTTTACAACTGTTATAAAAACGAAAGAAGTTTTTTGTTTGTTAAAAGATCAGTTCTGACTACTCTTATAGTCTAGCAAAAAAAGACAGAAATGTCAAGACCCATTTTTCTATTTTTTCAAAAACATGAAAAAGGGCTCTTGAAAACTTCCGTGGAAACAAAGCCTTTTTTGTTTCCTATATAACTAGTATATCTAATTTTGTTTTATTTGTCAACTCTTTTTTTCTCCGTCGATAAAAAGAGTTTTTCTATGCTTTCTTTTTTGATTCTTTGCAAAAAAGAATAACAAAAAAATATACTCGTTATTTCTATATAAAGGATACCAAAATCTTTCTCTTTCCGTCAACTTTTGCTTTTCTTTTAACATTTTACCGTACGCGCGCGTATGCGCGCTCATATATTTAAGTATTCCTCTCCAAAAAGTTTCGGCATATTATTCATACCTTTTCGGCGGAAATTTGCTATCTTATATGTATGGATACGGAAACTCTTTTGAAAAACACTTCCCGCAGTTTGTACCTCAGCGTACAAGTTTTGCCTAAAGCAATGCGCCCGGCTTTTTCCATTGCCTATTTGCTTTGTCGGTACGCCGACACCATTGCAGACACCGCTATCCTGCCCCTTCATCGTCGGCTACATTGGATTGAACAATTCAAATCCCTTGTCGTAGAGCAAGATTCCAAACAAATAGAACAACTTATTCGGGAAATTGACGGAGCCTCCGAAAACCCGTATGAAAAAGAACTTATCAAACAACTCCGCCCGTGTTTAGAGGCCTTTAACCGCATTTCCGCCAAACAAAAACCTTTAATTTTGGAAGTGGTGCAAGCCGTTTGCGAAGGAATGTGCTTGGACTTAAACTTTTTCCCGCAGGAAACAGAACCAAAACCCAAGGCGTTTCCGTCTCATAACGAATTGGAACATTATTGCCGGCTGATGGGTGGTATGCCCGGATTGTTTTGGAGCAAACTTATTTATACTACCTCTTGTATTCGTATGCCGGAAGAAAAATTTTACGAACTGGGCAAGTACATCGGAGATGCTTTGCAAATTGTAAATATTTTGCGTGATATTCCCAAAGATTTACGCATCAACCGTTGTTATTTCCCGCTGAAAGATTTAGCAAAAGAAGGTCTTTGCGAAACAGATTTATTAAGCGGGGAAAACTCCGCACGGTTTGAACCCATTAAAAATAAATGGATTTTGTGGGGGGTAGAAAGATTAAAAAGCGGGAAAAAATACTTCCGCCAACTCCCCAAATGGCAATTCGGCCAACGCGCAGCGGTGGCCTGGCCTATGCTTTGGACGGCGGACAGCCTTTTCAAACTTCGCGAAGAAAAAGATTTGCTAAACCCCCAAAAACGCGTCAAAATATCCCGCAAAATTATTTATTTCACCATATTCTTAACGCCTTTTATTTTAATCAGCAACACTTTATTTGAAAAGTGGCTGGATAAAAAACTGCGTAAGTTCTCTCGGTAGAAGTTTTCCCCATATCAAAAAAGACCTATGTATAAAAATAGGCCTTGAAAATAAAACAAATATCCTTATAGTATGTGTAAGTACTTAGGGATCGCCCGACTTCCTTGGTTGCAGTTGTGAAGGTACAGCGTACTTTCCTATTGCTTAAGACCCGGATACGGAGCCCCCTTAGGAACGAGGAACATAAGTCATGATGATGACACTAATGAGCTAAACCCCCGAAATAATATGCGGGGGTTTATTTTTGCGGTTAAAATTATGTGGTAAGGTTTTTAGAAAGAAATTATTTTTCTGCCCGTTCCTTCTTTTTCATTTCCTTCCACAAGGCGAGCGCTTCTTCGGGGGTGGAGGCTTTGGCTCCGTCGCCGAACACATGCGGGTGGCGGCGGTGAAGCTTATCATACAAACCGGTGATAACATCTTCTATCGTAAATTTCCCCTCTTCAGCGGCAATTTGGCTGTGAATCAACACTTGCAACAAAACATCGCCCAACTCTTCCTTCATGTTTTCGTCATCTTTATTGTTAATAGCATCGATAAGTTCCTGCGCTTCGTTCTGCAAACATTTAATCAGGGTTTCGTGTGTTTGTTTTTTATCCCACGGGCAACCGTTCGGCCCGCGCAAAATAGCAAAAGTTTCCACCAAATCGTTAAAAGTAGGTTTCATTTGTAGCCTCTTGGAAAAAATGGTATACATTTATTATATGAAAATAAAATTCTGCCGATACATTGTTTTAGCTGTTTTGTTTTTATTCCCGTCGCTGGCTTTTGCACAGTTGACGGTTGTGCGTACCGACGGAAATAAAGTGTATATTGATATTTCTTCTTTGTCCCGTTCTGTACAAACCGGAGACACTTTCAAAGTTATTTTGTCTTCCGAAAAATTAACCAACCCCACTACCGGCAAAGAATTGGGCCTTGTTCATAACTATTCTGCCGAGGGGAAAATCACGGAAGTGCAACCTTTGTATGTGGTGGGAGAACTCCCTTCCGCCGAACAAATAAAAGTGGGGCAAGAAGCGGTGTTAGAAAACAAAGAACCCTCCAAAAACCCCGAAGAAAAAGGCCTTTCCAAACCCGCTAACAAGTCGAAAAAAACGACTTCTGTTTCTTCACGCAAAACCATTGTCTACGAACCGGTTGAGCAAGAAATCATCAGCCTGACGGAAGCCGATATTACCGCTCCGCGTGCCCGCAACTTGGTTACGCTTTCCAAAAAAGGACAAGTAACCGTGTGGAACCGTCAAGGCGAAACCTTACAGGAAGTTTTGTCTTATCAAATTGCAAAAAATAAAACGCCGCTAACTATCTCGGCCGACCGCGTACGCGATTGGAAATTGGCCGAAATTTTTGTTTCGGTGTACGATAGCGCCCGCGAAAGAATTTCTACCATCGTTTTAGAAAACGCAAACGGACAATTAAAAGAAATTGACTCGTTGCCTTATTTCGTAAAAGAATTAGGTTGCGGAAGCGATAAAGACATCTTCGCCCAAAAACCCTTCGTTTCGGGTTCTCGCCCGGGCAACGCGCGCGAAGTAGATTATGAAAGAGGCAGTTTTAGGCTCGACGATGACACCTTGCGCACACAACGCAACTGGCTGACGGGGGTAAATCGTTACGATATTACCAAAGACGACTCCGATAACTTTATTTATACCTCTTCCAACGGTAAAATCCGCATGACTTTGCCTCTTGGGAAACGTGCCGAAAGCAAAGATATTTTTGCAACGGCTCCAAATCGTGTAAAATATAAACAGGAAGTTTTAGAATTCTATCCTTCTTTACAAGTTTTCGGGCCGGACGGGCGGGCTACTATCGCCGCTGTGGAAAACACCGCCAAAATGGGGTTACTTTCCGATACTTTCGGCCAATATCAGTCCGGAAAAATTCATTTCTTGACCTTCGAAAAAGGTCGCTTAAACATTACCGACACCGTAGAATTGGACGGTTTTGTTTATGATACTGCCTGCACGAACACAACCGTTTTAACGGCTGAAGTTCTTCCGGACGGAAACAGCAGTGTCGTAGAAATTTCAAAATAATTTAGGAGAAATACTGTGCAACAATCAAACGAACAAATCAATGTGTTAGACAAGGGCTTCGTGCGCTTGGTAGATTTTATGGGAGGAGACCAACGCGCCGTGCAATCTGCCCGGGTGTCTTTCGGTGCGGTTTCCAAGGGCGAAGAACAAGACAAACGCCTGATTAAATACTTAATGCAACATGCCCACCATACTCCGTTTGAGCACTGCTATTTCCAATTTCATATCTGCTGCCCGATTTATGTAGCACGCCAATGGATGCGTCATCGCTGGGGTTCTTACAACGAAGTAAGCGCCCGTTACACCGAAGTAAAAGACGAATTTTATATCCCCGAACAGTTCCGCGGACAGGATACCAAAAACAAACAAGGTTCCGTGGCTGATTCTCAACTTGATAATGAAGCCCTTCGCAAAATTTACGAAGAAAGCATCGAAGCCTCTTATGCGGCTTATCACAAGTTAATCGAAGCCGGCGTGGCGCGCGAAATGGCGCGCGGCGTACTGCCGGTTTGCCAATACACTCAATTTTACTGGAGCGTCAACGCCAGAAGTTTATTCAACTTCCTTTGCCTGCGCATGGATAAACACGCACAAAAAGAAATCCGTGTATATGCAGACGAAATTGCCAAAATCGTAGCGGAAAAAATGCCGTGGTCGTGGGAAGCCTTTGAAGCCTTGAATAAACAACTGCCGTTGGGCTCTGAATAAAAATTCGTCTTACTAGGGGAACCTCATGAAAATACTGGGCATGATTATGGCCGGAGGGAAGGGGGAACGGCTTTATCCGTTAACAAAAGACCGCTCCAAACCTTCTGTTCCGTTCGGCGGTAAATACAGAATCGTGGACTTTGTGCTTTCCAACTTCGTTAACTCGGGGATTTTTTCCTCGTATGTGTTGGTGCAGTACCTGTCCCAAAGTTTAATTGAATACCTGCGCACCTCTTGGAGAAGCGAAGGCATCATCGGCGACCATTTTTTAACCTGCGTACCGCCGCAAATGCGTTTGGGTGAAATTTGGTATCGCGGCACGGCGGACTCTGTGCGCCAAAACATCAATTTGGTAAAAGATTTCGCACCGGACTTGGTAGCCATCTTTGGGGCGGATCATATTTACCGCATGGATATCCGCCAAATGATTGATTTTCACTTGAAAAACAAAGCGGATGTTACCGTAGCAGCCAATACCGTATCTATCCAAGAGGCTACCGCCTTTGGGGTGCTGGGAGTGAACAAAGAAGGGCGCATTGTCCAGTTTGATGAAAAACCTGCCAATCCCACCCCGATTCCGGGCAACCCGAAAGCCGCTTTTGCCTCTATGGGCAACTATATTTTTAACACCGATGTTCTGTTGCAAGTGCTCCAAAAACGCTTCTGCGATGTGCCCGCCTTGGACTTCGGCAAACATATTTTGCCTAAAATTCTAACGGACTACAGAACTTTCGCCTACGATTTCCAAAGTCAAGTTTTACCGGGGGCCAAACCCTACGAAGAACAAGGTTATTGGAGAGATGTGGGAACGATTGAGTCCTTCTGGCAAACCAATATGGATATGTTGGGCCCGACCCCCAAGTTGGATCTCAACAACCCCGCTTGGCCCATCAATACCACGCTTAACCGCGTTCCCGCTACCAAATACTTGGGAGGGACGGTAACCAATTCCATTGTCGGGGCCGGCTGCGTTATCCACCCGAAAGCCAAAATTAAAAACTGCGTTATCAGCGATAGCGTAATTATCGGCGAAGGGGTGGAAATGGAAGGCTGCGTAATTATGGATAACTGCGAAATTAAAGCAGGCGCCAAACTTAAAAAAGTAATTATGGACCGCTTTAATACCATCGCCCCGAAACAAACCATCGGCATCAATGTAGAAGCAGATGCGCAAAAATACTACATTGACCCGTCGGGTATTGTAGTTATCCCGCGCGGTAAAAATAAATTCTTATAATCACAAGCGCGGCCCTTAAAAGCCGCGCTTTTCTTTTATGATAAAAACCCTAAAACTTAAAAACCAAGAAGAAATTTTAATTGCCCTGGGTATTCAGGATCGCAAGTTGAAGGCTTTGGAAAAAAACTTCAAAGTGACTGTCTTTGTTAAATATGATGAAGACGGAAACGGCGCTTTGTTATCCGTCAAAGGGACAAACTCCCGCGTGGATAAAGCCTTAGCCAAACTCCAAAAAGACCTGACTCTTAATGATGACAAACGCCCGCTGGATACCACCCAGGACACAATCCCTTTTGCTAATAATGTGGTTTTCCGCCCCGAACACGCCCGCCCCATAGAAGCCCGCAGCGAAAACCAAAAAAAATACATAGAGGCCGTTTTTGCGCATGACTTGGTTATTTCTTCCGGGCCTGCCGGAACGGGCAAAACTTTTTTGGCCTGTGCGTGTGCTTTGCGTGCTTTGGAATTGGGCCTTGCCCAACGCATTGTAGTTACACGCCCGATTGTGGAAGCAGGAGAAAAGTTAGGGTTTTTGCCGGGAGATATTGAAGAAAAAGTAGATCCCTATTTGCGCCCGATTTATGATTCCTTTTACTCAATGTTGGGCATGGAGAAATTTAATTCTCTTAAATATAATAATATTTTGGAAATTGTCCCCCTGGCTTATATGCGCGGACGCACATTGGAAAAAGCTTTCATCATTTTAGATGAAGCCCAAAATACATTGCCCGCCCAAATGAAAATGTTTTTAACCCGCATGGGGGTAGGCTCTAAAATGATTGTAAACGGCGATTTAAGCCAAATAGATTTGCCCAACAAAAAAGAAAGCGGCCTCCTGCATGCCTCCGCTGTTTTGTCTAAGGTGGAAGGAGTAGCGTTTGTTGAATTTTCCGGGCAAGATGTGGTGCGCCATCCGCTTGTAAAAGATATTGTGGCCGCCTATGATAAATGGGATAAAAAACACGCCAAGGAAACAAAATGATTTCTCATATCTTCTATCAAACCGATATTCCCCGTTATTTACGCAAAACGGGACTATTCAAAAAAGCACTTGAAAAAGGGCTTAAAAACTACGCGAAACAAAACATAGAAGTAAATGTTATTTTTGTGGACGAAAAAGAAATTTTACGGGTGAATAAATCTTTCTTAAATCACCATTATGTAACCGATGTAATTTCCTTCAACCACGAAAAACCGCCCTTTGAAACAGACGAACCTTGGGCTTTTGGGGATATTTTTGTATGTTACCAAGTAGCACGCAAAAACGCCAAGGCCTTCGGCCATACTTATCTGCAGGAAATGATGATGTATGTAACCCACGGGGCACTACACTTAAGCGGCATGGACGACCACGACCCACAAGACCGCGCCGAAATGGATCGTCAAGCAGAAAAAATAATCAGCCAAGTTCTTAGTTAAAAATATAATCTGAGCCGCTTTTTGTGCCCATGGTTTTGCAAATACTTTCGCCTTTTGTGCTGTAAAAACGGCAAACCATTTTCCCGTTTTCTAACTTCACAATAGCGTAATTTGTTTGGAAGGGAAGGCGGTTGCAAACGGCAATAGCGTCCGTCCACACGCCACCGGCAGGACGACAGACAAAGTTCTTTGTTTGGAAACCCGGGATATTGTTACTTTGATAAATTACTTTTTCGCCGGGGAAATCAAAATCCAGTTTAGAAATATCTTTAGCGTAAGTGCCGTTTGCCAAGTGATACAAGGTTTCGGCATCTGCAATCGCGCGCACCAAAGTGGCCGCTTCCGCCGCGCGGCTTTTTTCAACCGATTTTTCGTATTGAGGAAGAGCCACGGCGGACAAAATACCAATGATAAGAACTACCACTAACAATTCTATTAAAGTAAACCCTTTGTTCATAAATACTCCTGTATGATTTTTATAAAAAGCAAAAATTTTGTATTTTTTCGCTTAGAGGTATTGTATAAAAACGATAGAGAAAAGAAAAGATAAGTATTTTTCTATCCGTTAAAGCGGTTCATGGCTTTTTCCAACCCTTCCTTCAAATACACTTCCAGGGCATCTACGGCACGCGTCAAAGCCTCTTTCAATACGGACTCGTCCGTTTTGGAGAAATTGGATAAAACGAAGTTGGCCAAATCAAAGCGATCCGGTTTGGGGCCAACCCCCAGGCGCAGGCGGGGAATATCTTGCGTGCCGAGTTGCTCTATCACGCTTTTCATTCCTTTTTGTCCGCCGGCCGAACCATTTTTGCGGATACGGAGTTTGCCCGTATCCAAAGAGATATCATCAAAACAAATTACGCAATTTTGCGGCGCAATTTTATAAAACCGGGCAAGGCTGGAAACAGCCCTGCCCGATTCGTTCATATAGGTTGTCGGTTTGAGGAGGAAAACATCTTGCCCCCCTACAGAAACCTTTGCATAGTCCCCTAAGTTTTGCCAGGCCTTCCAATCGGCTCCCCACTTTTCGGCGACTTCGTCCAACACCATAAAACCGGCATTGTGCCGCGTACGCGCGTATTGAGAACCGGGATTTCCTAACCCAACCAAGAGGTATTGCATAAACTATTTGCCTTTGGTCAAGTTGCCTTCGGCGTCTTTTTTACCTTTGGTGGAAGAGCTGGCGGGTTGAGCAGCATCATCAGCCACATCGGCGGCATCCTCTTTTTGTACCGTCAAGAACACCACAGGGGCTTCTTTATCGGTTACGAGTTCAACACCTTCCGGCAAATTGATATCTCCGGCCAACAAACCTTTGTTGATGGTTACGCCGGTGATGTCCACCACGATTTCGTGCGGGATAGCACTTACCAAGGCGCGGACTTCGAGTTGGCGCAAGATGTGTTCCACCATGGCACCATATTGGGCCACATCGGCGGGGGTGCCTTCCAATTTAAGCGGAACGACTACGTCCATGGTATCTTTCATGGCTACGCGTTGGAAGTCAGCGTGGATCGGGTTATCGGTTACAGCGTGGTATTGGATTTCTTTTACGAGCACCAATTCTTTGGCACCGTTCAAGTCCATTTCCACAATAGTGTTTTTACCGGCTTTTACGATTTTTTCCAAATCTTTTACGCTCACGATAATGCTGACGGGTTCTTTATGGCCGCCGTACACCACGGCCGGGATTTTCTTCTCCGCACGAATTTGGGAGAGGGTCCCTTTCACGCCGATCCCTTCGCGGGTAACGGCAGTAATGCTTACTTTTTCCATTTTATTCCTCCGAATTTTATACAAAATTCTTATTAGTTAAACATATCGCTGATGGAGCGACCGTCGTGGTTGCGCTTAATGGCGTCCGCTAATAAATAAGAGACGGACAACACATCCACTTTCGGGCCTAAATCCCGGATAGGCAAAGAGTCGGATATAATCAACTTTTTGATATCGGAATTGTTAATTCTTTCCATCGCGTTGCGCGACAACAAACCATGCGTGCAAACCGCATAGATTTCACGAGCGCCGCGCTCTTTGATTTTTTGGGCAACGGTGGTAAGAGTACCGGCCGTGTCCACAATGTCATCAAAAATGATTGCTACTTTATCTTTTACATCGCCGATAACATTATATACCACTGCTTCGTTGGCTTTGGGGCGGCGTTTATCGATAATAACAAGCCCCGCATCCATACGGGCGGCAAATTTGCGGGCGCGTTCCACACCGCCCACATCCGGCGAAATAACCACAATATCTTCGCGGTTAAAATCTTTGAAATAGTCCAAGAACACTTTGCGGGCACGCAAGTGATCCACGGGGATATCAAAAAATCCCTGAATTTGACCGGCGTGCAAATCGACCGTCATAATACGGTCGGCACCGGCTTCGGTGATTAAGTTGCTGGCTAATTTAGCCGTAATCGGTACACGCGGGGAAGCCTTGCGGTCGGCACGGGCATAACCGAAGTAGGGAATAACGGCCGTAATTTTACCGGCACTGGCGCGTTTGAACGCGTCAATCATAATCAAAAGTTCCATCAAACTTTCGTTGACGGGCGGGCAAGTGGGCTGAATGATATAGCAATCATGCGCACGCACACTTTCCAAAATTTGCACATCAATTTCGCCGTCGGCAAATCTTTCTACACGCAATTTACCCAAATCCATATTCAGGTGGCTGCAGATTTTTTGCGCGAGGGCAAAGTTGGCATTGCCGGAGAAAATACGCAAGTCCCCGTTTACGCTTTTAGTCATGTTTTTTAACACCTTTTTTTTCTAACACTACCTGGCGCGCACGGGCAATGCCCAAAGATTCCGCCGGAACTTCTTTGGTAATGGTGGAACCTGCGCCGATTTTTGCATATTCGTGCACCGTTACAGGTGCTACAAAATTGACATTGGAGCCCACAAATACATGGTCGCCAATCACCGTTTGGTGTTTATTTACCCCGTCATAGTTACAGGTGATGGCTCCGGCCCCTACATTTACACCGGCTCCCATTTGAGTATCGCCGATATAACTGAGATGATTAACCTTGGAACCTTCCCCGATAACCGATTTTTTAATTTCGGAAAAATTCCCTACTTTTGCACCTTTTTTAAGAACCGATTTCGGGCGCAAGTGTGCATACGGCCCGATTTGGCATGTAGATTCTATTTCCGATTCTTCAATATAAGTTCCCATTTTCAGGACGACATTGTCCCCGATAATAGAATCTTTAATATAGACATTTCCTTCAATATAGCAGTTCTTACCGATAACCGTTTTGCCGGAAATATAACACCCGGGACACACCCACGTATCTACGCCGATTTTTACTTCGGGGTCGATATATACTTCTTTCGGGCGAACCAGTGTAACCCCTTCTTCCATCAAACGGGTGGCTACACGGTCACGCAAGATTTGTTCGGCTTCGGCTTGTTGAACTTTGCTGTTAATCCCCAAGGCTTGCTGGTAATCATCACTGCCGAAAACCAACACCGGAAGATTCATTTGTTTAATAAGGGCCAATGTATCGGTTAAATAAAATTCGTTTTTAGGGCCTTGAGGAGTCAGTTGAGTAAGGGCTGTTTGCAAAGATTTGGACTTGAACACATACATACCGGAATTGATTTCACGAATTTTGGCCGTGTTCTCATCGGTATCCGTTTCTTCCACAATGTTATCAAAACTGCCGTCTTGCGCACGGATAATGCGCCCGTACCCTTTGGGGTTGGGAACGGTTACGCCCAACACCACACACCCGGCTTCGTTCGCATCGAACGCGTCGTCCATGCGGGCAAGCGTTTCCACACGCAAAAGCGGAGTATCCCCGTTTAGAATCATTACTTTTTCAAATTTTTGAATTAAAGGAAGAGCTGCTTTTACGGCCGAGGCAGAGCCGGATAAATCGGTTTGGTGCACAAAAACAACGGGCGCAGTAATACCCCAATCGGACAAATGTTCTTTTACTGCGTTAATGACTTGTTCGGCTTCGTGGCCCACAACAATACCTATAGCCGAAGGATTTAACGCTTGCGCCGCTTTCAAGATATGTGCAATGATAGGAGTTCCGCAAACCACATGAAGCGGTTTGGGAAGGGGAGATTTCATGCGCGTGCCTTTACCGGCAGCGAGAATAAGTACACACAGATTTTTTTTGGCTACCATTTTGTTTAACTCTTGCCTAAAAAAGAATCTAACTTGTTAGAAACAAATTATATATATATTATACCAAAATCCTGCACTATAGCCAAGCAAAGGAATCGGTACTTCCTGCCCTAGGCCCGGCATTAAATATATTTTACCATTTATACTTACAGGCAGGAACAACTTTTTCAACAAATAAACAACCCCTGCCTTTTGGGCAGGGGTTTTAGCAAATACTTGTTAAACCAAACGCTTAGGCGGCTTTTACCACGTCCACCAATTTCTTGAAGGATACGGGGTCTTTAATCGCCATTTCGGACAACATTTTGCGGTTAAGCGTAATGTTGGCTTTGGCCAAGCCGCTGATGAATTTGGAGTAAGACAAACCTTCTTCTCTTACCGCGGCGTTAATGCGGGTGATCCACAATTGGCGGTAGGTGGTTTTTTTGTCTTTGCGGTCCACATAAGCGTGCACGCCGGATTTGTCCAGCTGCTGGGTGGCCATGCGTAAGCGGCGGGATTTATCTCCGTAATAACCGCTTGCTCTTTTCAATACTTTTTTCTTTCTTGCGTGTCTGGCAACGCTGAATTTAATTCTCATGTTCTAACCTCTTATTTGGCCATGGGGAGATATTTTTCCAAGATCTTCCCTTTGTTGGACTCGGGCGTAATGACGCCGGTCTTTCTCATACCGTGTTTAATGGAGGCAGAAACAGGCGTTAACAAGTGTTTTCTGCCGGCTTTTCTGTGGGTGAATTTACCCGTGGCGGTTTTTCTAAAGCGTTTTTTACCGCCGCTGTGGTTTTTCAATTTAGGCATTTTAGTATCCTTTTATTTAATTGATGTTTTTTACACTACCTATGCCGGGAGCCGGTCAAGCCCCGCACACAGTCACAACAAAAAACACCTAAAAATCTGTTTATTTATCGTTTTTGGGTACAAAGGTCATGGACATACGGTTACCCATCTGTTGAAGGCCACCGTCTACGTTGGCTAAAGGTTCCAAACGTTTGGCGGTGTCGTTCAAAATTTGTATGCCAATATCTTTGTGTTGGTTTTCGCGACCGTGGAATACCACTACGAAACGAACCATATCTTTTTTGCGCAAGAAATCTTCAATCTGGCGCACTTTTACATCTAAATCATGCGGAGCAATGCGCGATTTGATGCGCAATTCCTTCATGGTTACTTTGGCTTGTTTCTTTTTGGCTTCCGCCGCTTTCTTTCCCTGTTCGTAAACATACCGGTTGTAATCGAGTATCTTACACACAGGAGGTTGGGCGTTGGGAGAAATTTCCACTAAGTCCAACTCTTGTTCTTTGGCCAGTGCAATTGCTTCTGCAATGGGTTTAATACCAATCATGGTACCGTCGGAATCAATCACGCGGACTTCCGCCGCGCGAATATTCTGGTTTCTGTTGTACAAGTCTTTCTTGTAAGTTCTTCTGTTATCGAATCTGGCCATTTATCTGTTCTTTCAAAAAAATCGTTCCGCTCGGGAACACTATTATTATAGCATCTTCCAATACAAATAGTCAATTTGAGGCGGCATAAAAATTCCCTCAAAAAGGTCTTTTATAAATTATACTATTTCCGGGGCCCGTACTAAAAGTTCTCTGCAAGAAACGAGAGAAATTTGCTAAAATACTAATAACTTCTTTATAAATTTTCGCAAGGGGATCATCATGAGCAACAGAAGAATGGCCCGGGAATGTGCCCTGCAATCTCTTTATTACGCCGACAACTTAGTCACTGCCGACGAAAACAATAATGTTTCTCGTTATGCGGCCGATTTTAAGAAAGATTTAGGGGATTTCTTCCCCTTCTGTGAAGACTTGATAACGGGAACGACCGCCAATCTTCAGGAAATCGACAAACTCGTTTCCGCTTATGCCAAAAATTGGACGGTTGCCCGCATGTCCGCGGTGGATCGCTCCATCTTGCGTATGGCCACTTACGAAATGGTCTTCAGCCCGGAACGCACCCCCGTGCCTGCCATTATTGACGAAGCCATTGAACTCGCCAAAAAGTACTCTACGGAAAATTCCAGCAAATTCATCAACGGTTTGTTGGACCAACTGAAAAAAGAGCGCAAATAGAACCCGGTTATGTATCCGAAAGACGAAATTGAACGGCTTAAAAAACTGATCAATTATCACAATAACCTCTATTATAATTTGGACAATCCTATTTTGTCCGATACCCAGTACGACGAACTTTACAAGCAGCTCAAAGATTTAGAAGACCAATATCCCCAATACCGCACGCAAGATTCCCCTACCCAACGGGTAGGCGGAAAGGCTGTTAATCTTTTTACGCCCGTCAAACACGCGGTGGCGATGATGTCGCTAGACAATTCCTACTCACCCGAAGATATCCGCGAGTGGTACGAGCGCACCGCCAAAACTTTACAACTAAATGATTTTGAAATGGTAGTAGAAGGAAAGATTGACGGGGTTTCCTGCTCGCTGACATACGAAAACGGCGTTTTGGTAAAAGCCGCCAGCCGCGGAGACGGAAAAACAGGGGAAGACATTACCGCCAATGTTCGTACTATTAAAAATATCCCGCAACAGCTGACAGATGCCCCGCAGGGGACTTTAGAAATTCGCGGGGAAGTCTATTTAGATAAACGAGATTTGGAACAATTAAACAAAGTGCAACAACTGCGCGGCGAAAACATTTTTGCCAATACCCGTAACGCCGCGGCCGGTTCTCTTCGGCAAAAAGACTCCCAAATTACGGCCACCCGCCCGCTTAAATTTTTTGCTCACTCTTTTGGCGCGGGCAACCTTACGCAAAGCAGTTTCAGCGAATTTATAGAAATTTGCCGCAAGTGGGGCTTTTCCATTTGTCCGGCACGCACCAAAACCAACCAAATCGCGGAAGTAATCCGCTTTTACCAACAGTTCGAAAACTCCCGCCACCAACTCCCTTTTGATGTGGACGGGTTGGTAGTAAAAGTAAACCGCTTTGATTACCAACGCATTTTGGGCGCCACCGCCAAAAGCCCCCGTTGGGCCATTGCTTTTAAGTACCCGGCTCCGCAAGCCACCACTATTCTAAAAAATGTTATTTTTTCCGTGGGACGCACCGGCGTTATTACCCCTGTAGCGGAGTTGGAACCCGTACCCTGTGCGGGGGTGGTAATTTCCAATGCCACTTTGCATAATTTTGACGAAATAAACCGCTTGCAAGTGCGCGTAGGGGACAGCGTGATTGTGGAACGCGCAGGCGAAGTGATTCCCAAAATTATAAAAGTGGCCGAACACAAAGGCTCTCAGGAAGTTCTTCCTCCCGAAAAATGCCCTTCCTGCGGGGAAAAGGTTTATAAAGAGCAAGACGAAGTAGGGTACTACTGCATTAACCCCGCGTGCCCGGCCCAATTGCGCGCAAGACTGCTACACTTTGCGTCCCGCCATGCCATGGATATCGACGGCTTGGGCGATGTGGTTATGGATTTGTTGCTGGCCAATAATTATGTAACCGATTTTGCCGACATTTACGGTTTAACTTTTCTGCATTTATTAAATTTGGAAAATTTCAAAGATA
Organism: Elusimicrobium sp.; assembly: GCA_015062115.1. Taxonomy (NCBI): domain Bacteria; kingdom Pseudomonadati; phylum Elusimicrobiota; class Elusimicrobia; order Elusimicrobiales; family Elusimicrobiaceae; genus Candidatus Avelusimicrobium; species Candidatus Avelusimicrobium gallicola. The sequence goes on from SUVG01000003.1 coordinate 15,758, forward strand.
AAAAAGCCCAAAATCTGTTGGACGCGATTGAAGCAAGCAAACAAAAACCGCTGTCCAAATTATTATTCGCGCTCGGAATTGCGTTTGTGGGAGAAAAAACCGCCGAAATATTGGCGGATAAATTCCACACGCTCGATGCCCTCAAAGAAGCTAGTTTGGAAGAGTTGCAAAGCGTTCCCGAAGTGGGCGAAAAAGTATCTCAAGCCATTTACGATTTTTTCCGCGATTCACGCGTGTTGGAATTGTTGGAACGCTTGCGCGCGGCGGGGCTCAATTTTACACAACCGCAAAAGGAACTTTCCGGCAATATTTTTGACGGGAAGACCTTGGTATTTACAGGGGAACTAAAAACCATGACCCGCACCGAAGCCGAACAAATGGCTAAACAATACGGCGGAAAAGCCAGCGGAAGTGTGTCTAAAAAAACCTCGTATGTAATTGCGGGAGAAGCCGCCGGAAGCAAACTGAAAAAAGCGGAAGAACTGGGAATTCCCGTACTGACGGAAGAAGAATTTTTGAAGATGATAAATTCCGCTAAATAAAAGATCTTCAGGAACTGTGTTTACGAAACAGTACGCACTGTGTAGTAGAAAGTATCGCCGGGGTCCTTATAAGAGAATGTTCCATACTCCGCACATACCTTTTGTGCCAATTCACCCCAAGCAATACATTCCACTTTGTAAAAATTAGGATTTATTTTCAACTCAAAAGTTATTCCGCCAGAATGTTTCATCATACAAACCGCAGTGCCACACGTCCACTTGTCACCGACATCTATCGTCAAATCTTCAACATTCAATGCATAACTACCATTAGCTAACTTATATTCAGCTTGGGCTGTCTCCATGGCTTTTAACATTGGCATCATTGAAGCCGCCCGCGACTTCAAAACCGATTTTTGATACTGAGGAAGAGCCACTGCAGACAATATACCAATGATTAACACTACAACCAAAAGTTCTATCAAAGTAAAACCCTTTTTCATACAAAACCTCTTATAAACAGATTTACGGCAAGCAAACAACATTTTAATTCTTTCTGCCTGCCGATTAGGTACATTGTAAGAAAAAAAAAACGGGTCAAGCCTTGGGCGAGAAACCCTCTTTTTTACGACCCCAAAAAAACAAAAAAGTAGTCGCCCCGAGGCGCGTTTTATAAACCGGGTAAAAGCGGGCCTCACATAAAACTATCAATTATTTTTTAATGGCCGGCATGAGTAAAGGAAGAATCTAACACTCCCGGCAACAGTTGGGCGACCCCGTCAATCATAAACTGCATGGCAATCGCGCACAAAATCATACCCATAAAACGAATCACAATTTGAGTTCCGTTCGTGCCGATTTTATTAAAAATATAACGGGAACTGACAAGAACTACCCCCACAATTACCGAACACAAAAACAGCATGGCCAGCATCACAATGCCCATGGTGATGGATGTGGTTTTTTCCGCATACAAAATAACCGTGGTAATAGAACCCGGCCCGATAAAAAGCGGCATGGCCACCGGCACCAAAATATGGCTCAAACGATTGCGTGCCTGATCAAAAGTGCCGCTACTGCTGGCGGCGGTTTCAATGCCGTGGCTTTCAAATTTTCCTTTCCCTTGTAACATGCGAAGCCCAACTATCAAAATAATAATCGACCCCGCTAAACGGAAAGCCGGAATGGTAATACCAAAAGCAGTAAGAATTCGGTTCCCAAAAATAAAAAATATGGCCATCAAAATAAAAATAGATAAGGCCATCAAAATGGCTACCGCACGCTGTACATTGGGGGGCTCATTTTCTACATGTTCCAAAAAAATCGGCACGTTTCCAATCGGGTTCAAAATAGCAAGCATACCGATAAATGAGTTAAAAAGCAAACTCCATTCCATGGTTATTTACATTCTCCTGTAAAGAAAAATAGCCTGCTTCAAAGCAGACATATCTAAACTATAAAAATAGTATATAAAAAACCCGCATAAAGCGGGTATTTTTCTTAAATGGTGGGCAGTACAGGATTTGCCTTCCAATAAAATCCCTGACGGTGTTTTTTTGCAGGCCGGGCTCGCGGTTTTTGCCTCTCGCTTTTTACACAAATAACACACGCTCAAACAAAAACATCGCTGCGCCTTTCAAATCCTGCCGCGCATAAAGCAGTTTATGCGCTACAGCCCTAGAACAAAAAACCCACACAATGTGGGGTTTCAAAAAATGGTGGGCAGTACAGGATTTGAACCTGTGACCTTCCGCGTGTGAGGCGGACGCGCTACCGCTGCGCCAACTGCCCTTAAAATCTATAATTTATTATAGCAATTTATTCATTGCTTTGGAAGATTTTTCTTTTTCCGGCACGCAAAACTCCTCTTTTGTTTTGCCGTAACTTTGCTATACTAAAAACAAGAGGAACTTTATGGCATCTAAAAACATATTGGAAAAATTTGCTCCCATCAATAATATCTGCCTGATGATTTTAGCAGGCTGTGCGGCTACTTGGGTTTTGGTTTATACCAAAACGATGCTGATGCCGTTTGTCATTGCGTTATTTATTTCTATGGTAGCCGGAACCCTGGCCAACAAAATGAAAAAGAACTGGAACGTGCCTTATACCTTGGGGCTTATCATCAGTTTTTTGGCTTTTTTGGCTATCATCACCTCGTCCGTGTTATTCATCTCCGGTTCTATTGAAAGTTTTGTGGCCGGAGCCGATATCTACGGTGAACGCGTCAGCGACAGCATCGATTGGGTACTTTTGCAAGCACAGAAATACGGAGTAAATGTAAATGCCCAATTCGTGGCAGACACCGTGGCCAAATTACCCGTTTTTAATATGGTAAAAAGCGTGGGAAGCACCTTGGTATCTATTCTTACCAACTTAATGCTGATTACCTTGTTTGTTATCTTTATTTTCATGGGTAAAGCGACCGAAAACAAACCTTCTTTGGTAAGCAATGTTCAACAGCAAATTTCCTTTTATTTGATTATTAAAATTTTTGTTTCTCTTTTAGCGGCCGGATTTACCTGGATTGTGTTGGCCTCCGTCAAAACGGAATTGGCTTCCATGTTAGCCGTGCTTACTTTTGTACTTAATTTTATTCCCAATATCGGCCCGTTTATTGCTACCATATTACCGGCGCCGGTGCTCTTTTTACAATACGGTTTCGATTGGCATATCCTGATTGTGCTGGCCCTGTTGACGGCGATTCACTTTGTTATCGGCAACATTTTGGAAACCAAATGGCTCGGCAAAAGCATGGATTTGGATCCCATTGTTGTGATTGCCTGCTTAATTTTTTGGGCCCTTGTTTGGGGGGTGATGGGGGCACTTCTTGCCGTGCCGATGACGGCTATTATCAAAATTATATTAGCCAAAAACGAAACCACCAAGCCTTTGGCTGATTTGCTTTCCGGTAAATATTCTTTCAAGTAGAGGGTATATGCAAAAAAATCCGTGGGCGTTTATCCCTTCCCTTTATTTTGTGGAAGGGCTTCCGTATATTTTAATCAATGTCGTTTCGGCGGCCCTTTATACCAAAATGGGTATTCCGAACGACATTTTTGCTTTTTGGACGGGCTTTTTATATCTTCCGTGGACGCTTAAAATGTTTTGGAGTCCGCTGGTGGACGGTCGTTCCACTAAACGCAAGTGGTTGCTTGCCTGTCAGTTTTTATCCGCCTTTATTTTCTTTTTTATTGCGCTTTGTTTAAGGTGGAATTCCTTTTTTGCCGCTTCGCTGGGAGGTTTTATGGTAGGAGCGTTTATTTCCGCCACTTATGACATAGCCACCGACGGCTACTATATGCTGGCATTATCCCCGGAGCGCCAGGGATATTTCATTGGAATCCGTACTATTTTTTACCGTTTGGCTATGATTTTCGGCGGAGGAACTCTGCTGATGCTCATTGGCCTGTTGGAAACTTCTACCCAAAGCGTTCCTTTGGCGTGGAGCCTGGGCATGGGCGGAATAGGCCTTCTTTTTCTCCTCTTTGCTTTTTATCACGCCTGGATACTTCCTCTCCCCGAAGAAGACAAACCCGCCGTTTCTACCGGGGAAAAACCTGTTTTTGCGGAAGTTTTCAAAACTTACTTTTCCCAAAAAAAGATTGCTTACATTTTGCTTTTTATTTTGCTTTACCGTTTGGGCGATGCCATGTTGGAAAAAATCATCACGCCTTTTTTAATCGGCGAGCCCGAAACGGGAGCCTTGGGTTTAACCACCACCCAATTGGGTTTTATTAAGGGAACGCTCGGTTTGGCGGCCGTTATCGCCGGGAATTTGACGGGCGGCTTTTTGCTTGGGAAATTCGGTTTCAAAAAATGTATTTGGCCGTTTGCGCTCGTGCTTATTTTGCCGAATTTCTTTTATGTGTATATGGCTTACTGCACGCCGTCTGTCACCACGGTGGCCGCATTGATTACCTTGGAACATTTCGGCAACGGTTTGGCCCTCATGGCCTTTATGGTATTTATTATGTATGTTTCCCAAGGAAAGTACAAAACTTCCCACTATGCTATTTCTACCGGGATAATGGCTATCGGCATGATGCTTCCTTCCATGCTTTCGGGCAAGTTACAAGTGGCGTTGGGGTACAAACATTTCTTTGTGGCGGTGGCTGTTTTAAGCGTATGTATGTTAAGCGTTATTCCGCTTACCTTCAAAATAAAATCAATTGAACAAACCGAACAATCTTTCAAAAAACATAAAATGTCCTTGGCGGACGCGGAGTAAACATGAACAAAATTTCTCCAACCGAACAGATAAACCCCCTTACCAAAGGGTTAGATAAAATGACCCCTCTGCAAATTGCCCGCGCTATCAATGCGGAAGATTTTACCGCGGCCAAAGCCGTTAAAAAAGCCCATAAACAAATCGCGCAGGTAATGGTAATGGCCGCACAAACGCATGCTTCGCGCAAAAAAATTATTTTTATCGGAGCGGGAACCAGCGGACGCTTGGGCATTTTGGAAGCGGTGGAGTGCGTGCCCACTTTTGGAGTGAAACCTTCCCAAATTATCGGCCTTATTGCCGGCGGAAAGAAAGCCGTTTTCCGCTCGCAGGAAGGCGCGGAAGACGATGATAAACAAGGAGCCAAAGAAATTACCCAAAAAGCACGCAAGGGAGATTTGGTTATCGGCTTGGCTGCCAGCGGAAAAACCCCGTATGTACAAGGAGCCTTAAAAGCTGCCCAAAAATTAGGAGCGCAAACGGCTCTTGTTTCCTGCAACCCGTATGCCCCTGCCGAGTATGCCCAAGTGCATATTTGTTTGGAAACGGGCCCCGAAGCCTTAAGCGGTTCCACCCGCATGAAGGCCGGCACGGCTACCAAACTCGCACTCAATGCCATTACCACAGGCGCCATGACTTTGTGCGGCAAAACGTACGGCAATTTAATGATAGATGTTCAGCCCTCCAATAAAAAATTGGTTGCGCGCGCCGTCCGCCTGATTTGCCAAGTAGCCCAAACGGACGAAAAAACAGCTATATCTCTGTTAAAAAATTCCGGCAAAAGCGTAAAAACAGCCGTTGTGATGCACAAGAAAAAAGTTTCGCGCCAAGAAGCCAACAAACTTCTTCAAAAACACAAAGGATTTTTAACGGAGGTTATCGATGACTAAAATTGCTCTGGGCCTGATGAGCGGCACCAGTGCCGACGGGCTGACCGTTTGTGCCGTTTATCCAAAACCTTTCCAAATTCTTTGTTTCAAAAACTATGCCTATCCCGCATCGTTACAAAAACGGCTTTTATCCGCCTATCAACTTACCGCTCCGGAATTAAGCGCGCTTCACTACGAGTTGGGGGCTTTGTATGCACGGCTTGTAAAAAAATTTTTGAAAGAATTTTCTGTTTCTCCTAAAAATTTATGTGTTATCGGCTCTCACGGACAAACGGTTTATCATGGCCCGCACGATAAAGTACCCAATACTTTACAAATAGCAGATGCCTCTGCTCTTGCGTGCGAAATAGGAGTGCCCGTCGTTAGTGATTTTCGCGCCAAAGATATTGCTCTTGGCGGAGAAGGGGCCCCCCTTATGCCTTTTTTTGATGAATACATTTGGGGCAAAAGAATCCCAAAAATCTTATTGAATATCGGCGGAATTTCCAATTTTTCCGTAGTGGGGAAAGGCCAACAGACCGCAGGCTTTGATGTCGGCCCGGGAAACACTTTAATCGATTTGGCATGCCAACACTTTTTCCGCAAACCTTTTGATAAAGACGGCCACCTTGCCGCACGCGGAATACCCGATAAAACCCTTGTCGGAAAATTGTTAAAGCAAAAGTTCTTTTCGCAAAAACCGCCGAAAAGTTTGGACAAAAATGCCTTCGGAACAGATTATTTAAAAAAATATTTCAAAACAACGCTCCCACAAAATCCATACGATTTAATGGCCACCCTTACTTATTTTACCGCGGCCGCCATTGCCAAAGCCGTAAAAGACTTTGTGCCCGCAAAGGCTCAACGGGAATTGGTTGTTTCCGGCGGGGGGTGTTATAACAAAACCCTTCTTAATTACTTAAAAGAACTTTTACCGCATCTGAAAGTAAGCACCACTCTTTCTTATCACATAGATCCGCAAGCCAAAGAGGCCGCCGCGTTTGCCTTGTTTGCGTGGTTAACTTTGCAGAAAAAAATAAATCATTGTGCGCGCGCCACGGGAGCCCGCAAAAATACCATTTTAGGAAAAATTACCCTATGAAAAAGGAAAGACTTGTCCACCCCGGATTTTGGTTTGATAAAACCCCGTTGGAAGAGGCCCTTGCTCTTGCCGAAAGAGGAGTGGGAGGGTTTTGCATTTACGGCGGAACGCGCGAACAAATAAAACAATTTACCCAAGCGGTACGCAAAGTTTCTGTTTATCCTCTCCTCATTTCCGCCGATTACGAAGACGGGTTAGGCCGTTGGGTGGCAGATGCGGAACTGTTGCCTTCCAACTTGGCTTTGGGGGCGGCAAACGATGAAACCCTTTCTTTTGAAAAAGGACTTTTAACGGCCCGACAAGCCAAAAGTTTGGGGGTAGATTGGGTCTTTGCCCCGGTAGTAGATTTGGCGGATAATCCGCTAAACCCCATTGTTAATACCCGCTCGTTCGGGGAAGATACGGCTTTGGTTACGCGCCTGGCAGCGGCATTTATGAAAGGGCTTAATCAAGGCGGGGTATTAAACAGCCTGAAACATTTTCCGGGGCATGGCGATACTCAAACCGATTCTCACCTGGCTCTTCCGCTATTAAGTAAAACATTGGAAGATTTGCGCCAAAAAGAATTAAAACCGTTTCGGGAATTGTTGCCTCTGGCCGACAGCGTGATGATAGGACATTTGCTTTTCCCGCACTTAGATCCCGAACACCCCGCTTCTCTTTCCAAAATTTTGGTAAGAGACTTACTGCAAAAAGAAATGGGTTTTGAGGGTTGTGTGATTACGGACGCACTCCTTATGAAAGCGTTGGGAGACGAGAAACAAGCCGCTTTGTTGGCTTTACAGGCGGGAGCGCATATTTTACTGGCACCGGAAGACCCTTTTGGCCTATTAGATTTTTTGGCAGAACAAAAAATTACGGACGAAATTCTTGCGCGTTCCGAAAAAATTCAAAACGATTTGTGCCAAAAAGTATCCCAAACCCCCGCCCCCAAAGAAGAAGCCTTTGCTCCCAACGCGCTCTCCCGACAAACGGCCCAAAAAGCCCTGGTGCAAACGGGGGATTTTCCTTCCTTAAAGCCGGGAGATACTGTATATTATGTGGAAATCGGGCGCAGTCCAACCGTCAGTGCAGAACCTTTTTTGAACACCCTTATCCAAAAGGGAATTCAAGTGAAAAAATGGGAAGGGAAAGGCGATAACCTGATGATTTTATGCTTTCGGCGTTACCAAGCCTTTCAGGGGAAAATAGAATTGGAAGAAGAGGATATTTTACTCGCAAGAAAAGCCGCCGAAACCGCCCGGAACAGCGTTTTTGTCGCCTTCGCCAGCCCTTGGGCGGCCAAAAGCCTGCCGCAAGCCAAAAGCACACTTTTGACCTTTTCCCCCGCCGCACCGTTTCAAGTATTTGCGGCAGAGGTTTTGCTAGGAGAAAAAACTCCCGCTGGGAATCTTCCTTTCCGCCAATAAAAAACCCCCTTTAACGGGGGCTTTTTATCTAGTATTTTGTTTTATCTGTTTTATTATCCCAATTGTCAAAAGGTTTTTCTTTTTCGTCCAAGGCAATACAAACCGTTTTAATGGCCCTTTCTTTTACGGGCAAAACAACTTCTTTATAAATAAAATTATCATCAAACCCGTGTTTGGCAGCAATAATTCTGTCCGCCGCAAAATAAAGGGCTTTCGGGCGGGCCCAATAGATAGCCCCCAAACACATAGGGCACGGTTCGCACGAAGAATAAATAATACAATCTTTGAGTTCAAAAGAGTTTAATTTTTTGCACGCTTTGCGTATGGCATCTACTTCCGCATGACGGGTGGGATCGTTGGTAGATGTTACCTGATTGCATCCTCTTGCCACAATTTTACCGTTTTTTACGATAACCGCCCCAAACGGCCCCCCTTTGCCGGTGGCTACGCCTTTTTCAGCCAATTTAATGGCTTCCTTCAAAAATTTTTTATGCTGTAAAAGTTCTTGGGCTTCCATAATATTTCCTCCCTCGTCCCCCCATTATAACTAATTTTCAATAAAAATAGTTTGGTTTAGTTTGCCGGAGAAAACACCGTTTTCCGTCTTTATAAAAAACCCCTTAAAACCCACGCAAACTTCCTTCCCGCCAGAAGAAACACAATAAGAAACATCTTCTTTCCCGTTTCCGCTATAACCTTTGTTTGTCCACAGGCGTCCGCTTTTTGTTAGATGTTCCCCCCATACTATTTTCACTTTTGTTTTGCCAAAAGAAATTTCTTCCCCCGGCCAATAGCCTCCGCCGAAGGGAGAAATTATTTGCTTGGCATCGTATAAGGCGGAAGGATATTTCCCTTCTTTATCCGTAAACAAAAAATGTGCATCGGCTTGGGCAAACCCTGTTTTGTGCAAAGCACGGGATATTTTTTCGGGCGGGATATCCTTCCCGCCGAATAAAAACACCCGGCCGTCGCGCGTGGATAAAATAACGGCGGGTTTGTGCCACTCGTTTAATAAATAAATTTTCATTTCGGGAGAGAAAAAGAACTGACTTCCCCACACTAAAACAATCGCCGTCAAACAAAGCCCCGTTCCCCGACGGAAAAAGCCTTTTACCGGTAAATTTAACACCCAAAAAAGGCCGATGTAATACATGATAACCGAACCTGTGTTCCATGCACAAACAGGCAACGCCGAAAAAGGGAAGGAAGCAAAAAAGAGTGTAAGGGCTTTGAAAATTTCCAACAAATAAAAACAAGGGCCATACAACAAAACACCTACACCGCAAAAAGAAAAGAGTGCATACAAAAAACTAATACTCATAATCACGGAAGAAAGCGGAACCAAAAAGATATTGGAAAGCAGTCCTGCCAGAGAGACCTTGTAAAACACATTAGTAAACACGGGAATTAACGCCAATTGACTGGCAAGCGTAGCCAGAAAAATATGAAAGAAAAATTTGCCCGCACGGGGCCATGAAGAGCGCGCGGGGTAATTGGTTAAACAAAGTACAATGGCAAAAGTGGCTAAAAAAGACATTTGAAAACCTGTCTCGAATAAAGCCGAAGGATTCCACCCCACAATTACCAAACAGGAAATAAACAACCCCTGCAATACCCCGCTGTTCCTCCCGAACAAATATCCCAAACATGCACAAAGCGTCATTATATACGCACGCACTAAAGGAGCATCGGCCCCTGCCATACAAGTATAAGCACCCGCCACAAACAAGGACACCAATAGCGCCTTGCGCCTGGGCAAGCAGATTAAGCCGCAAAGACCCAATGTAATAAGGGTAACAAATCCCACATTTCCGCCCGATGCCACCAACAGATGAATCGCCCCGCTGTCCTGAAACGCACTGTAAATGGCAGGGGGCAAATCGCCTTTTTCTCCCAGCAAAATACCACCCGCGATGGCAGCCAACTCCGGCGGAAAGGACTGTTGAAAAACCTGCAAAATGTTACGGCGGAGTTCCCGCACTCCGCGCCAATAAAAAGGAGCCTCTTTTTCGACGCGGACTTGAGAACCTTTTATTTCCGTAAAAATATTTTTATACGCCAAATAACGCCGCCAATCAAAATTTCCCAGCAAATCTATTCCATAGGGTTGTTGCAAATGACCCGTTATTTCCAGCGTATCTTTCCATTGGGGAGAAAAGTTTTTCAGGCGAGCGTAAACATACCCTTCCCCTTCCTGTCCGTTTACCGACAGCACTTTTAATACTACATTTTGCGTATCTTTTTTGGTGACGGCAAAACTTTCCACGCGCCCCACAAGGGTAACTTCTTTTAGAAAGATAAAATGGAAAATGTCCCGCCGGGAAGGAGCGGGACTATAGAGAAAAGAAAGGGTTAACAAAACAACCGCCAACACCCATAAAAGCGGCCTTTTATAGAGGTTTAAATGAATCAAAGTTTGGTGCGTCCTTTGAGGGAATATCCCAACGTCATTTCGTCAATATAATCGATATCTCCGCCGAGAGGAACCCCATAACCGATACGCGTTACCTGCTCCACAAGACCACGGAGTAAATCGGCCAAATAGAGGGCGGTAGTTTCGCCTTCGCTATCCGGGTCGGTAGCGATAATCACTTCGCGCACGGGTGTTTTGGCATTGTGAATACGATCCAACAATTCCCGCACTTTCACTTGCTCGGCCCCGCGCCCTGCCATGGGAGAAATAGCCCCATGAAGCACATGATAAAGGCCCTTAAAGGCTCCGGTTTTTTCGATAGATTCAATATCTTGCGGATCTTCCACTACGCATAAAACGCTGTGGTCTCTGTCGGGGTCTTGGCAGATTTCGCAAATATCGTTTTCACAATAGGAAAAACAAACTTGACATAATTTAATGTCTTGCTTAACAGACAAAAGGGCATTGATAAACTCTTCCGTTTCCCCTTGGGGGGCACGCAAAAAATAGGCAGAAAAACGCTCCGCCTGGCGCGGACCCACGCCGGGTAATCTTCTTAAAGCACGGACGAATCTATCTAAACTTTTCATACAATCAGCCAATCAGTTCCCCGGAAATAATTTCCAACACCCCTCTCACTTCTTCGGGGGCATCTTCGGCAGATACAAAAGAGTTTTCGGCAACTGCATCTTTTTCGAAACTGGCCGCCACAAAAGGTTCTTCGGCCGATATTTCGGCAACGGGGGCAGAGGTCTCTTTGGCGGAATTTTCTTTTTTAGTAACGGGCGTTACGGAAGCGGGTTTTGCGCTCGGCGTCATCGTGTTTTCTTGCGCGGAAGCCAACTTAAATTTAATGGTTTGCCCGGATATTTTTTTGGCGGCGGCTTCCAAATCGGCCAGTTTATATTGCGCCGGGATTTGATAAAACTCTTTCCCTGCCGCAAAACAAAGAGTCCACTCCTCTTCCCCAAAATTTACGGTACAGTTTGTCATCACGTCGTAAACAAACGGGTTCTTTTCAAAATGTTTCAACATTTTTTCCCACAGTTGGCGCGATGTAAGGTTAGCAGGCTTTTCGGTTGCAAGAACGGGTTTTTCCTGCCGAACGGGAAGCGGGTTTTCCTGTACGGGGGACGCGGTAGATTTCGGGGCCGCATATGATGCTGCCGGTTTTGTTACCGCTTCCGCGCGGGGGGCAGGTTTAGAAACGGGAGTTTGCCGAAAAGAGGAATTCGTCGGCCCGGAAGGAACACCTGTTGTAGCGCGTTCTAAGGCTTCCAAGCGGCGGATAAAACCTTCAATGTCCAAGCAACTGTCCATCACCGTAAAAATGCCCACTTCCGCACTTACCAAAGCATTATCGGAAAATTTTACTTCTTCGATTACTTTATTGATTTTGCGGGAAACCTGCGCCAAAAAACCGGGGCTTACTTCTTTTATCAATTCTTTAGCCCCGCCGAAAGGCTCTCCGCCTTGCCCGAGGGAAAAATAGAACAAATCTCCCAGGGCGTTTTTCAAATCTTTTAAGAAAGAGTTTGCATCAAAACCTTCGGCCTTGAGCGTTTCGAAAACTTGGTGCAGGGAAGAATTATCTTTATGAATCAAGGCACCGACGGCTTGTTTAATTAAATCTTCCGGAGTAAGGCCCAGCATTTCTCCCAACAGTTTTTCATCAATGCGTTCGCCGGAATAGGCAATGGCGCGGTCTAATAAAGTCAGCGCATCACGCATGGCTCCGCCTGCATTTTTGGCAATAATTTTAGCCGCACCGGGTGTTAAATCGATATTTTCCGCACCGGCCAAATCAAGCAAATGCGTGGTGATTTCATCAAGCGTAATCGGGCGGAAACGAAAGGTTTGGCAGCGGCTGACAATCGTGGCGGGCACTTTGTGTTTTTCCGTCGTGGCTAAAATAAAAACCACATGGGCCGGGGGCTCTTCTATTGTCTTCAAAAGAGCATTGAAGGAACTGGAAGAAAGCATGTGGACTTCGTCCAAAATAAAAACCTTGAAGCGATCTCTGGAAGAGGCAAGGGCCACGGTGTCGATGATAGCTTCGCGTACTTTTTCCACTTGGGTATTGCTGGCGGCGTCCAATTCCAAAACATCTAAGTCCGCACTTTGGGCAATCTCCAAACATTGGGGACATTTGCCGCACGGTTCAGGCGTCGGTTTATCGCCGTTCCCCGTGCAGTTTAACGCCTTGGCTAAAATACGGGCCGTGGTGGTTTTACCGCAGCCGCGCGGCCCGTAAAACAAATAAGCATGGGCGATGCGACCCAACTTGAGGGCATTTTGAAGCGTTTTGGAAATACTTTCCTGACCAACCATATCCTCAAATTTTTGGGGACGATATTTGTTGGCTAAACTGACATATTGTTTTGTTTCTTCAAAATTTTCCATAATTACCCTCTAAATTTTGATTGCGCTTTGCGTACTGCGTGATTGTAATCTAAACTGATTTTTCCCGGCCCCAAAATAGAAGACGGAAGAAGCGATGCCACTAACAAAACAAGAAGCATCACATAAAATTTGTTAATTTCTCCGGCAAAAAACACATACCCCAGGATAAGCGCGCACACAATGGCGGCACAGGCAGAAAAACGGGTAAACCACCCCAGAATCAGAAGCAACGATAAAAACAACATGGCCACCACCATGCTTACTCCTAACGGAACGGGCAAAGGCAGGCCGATTGCCGTGGCGTTATATAAAAATTCACGGTAAAAAAGAAGACAACCGATTGCCATATACAAAAGCGTACCGCCCGCCAGCAAGCGGGTTAAAAAAACGGTCAAAGAGAATTTATCTTCGTCTATATTGCAATGCAGATTCATTTTTCTCATACGGTTTGTCTCCTGCTAAAATTCTACCTCTGCCGAAACCGAAAAAAAGGTTTTGCGGGTTTCTTTCCTTTTTGGCTCAAACACTTCCACCCCGGCCGAAAAATCAACTCCCCATAAGTGTAAGTGCGCCCCGGCGCTGACCGCGGCAGCGGCATCGTTCAATGTGGCGTATCGGTATTGCGCCCATGCCAAATAGGGTGTTATTAAATCGGTTTGATAACTTACCCGCAAAGCGGCTGTTTCTTTAATAAAACCCTGTAGCACAGCCGTCATAAACGGAACATCTGCCCAACTAAACGATATGTTTTGCGGGGCACTGTTCTTATATTTTATCACTTTATGCCACACCGCGTTAAACCGCCACTGTTTTAAGTCGGCACCGGCTTCTATTTGGGCGGAAGTTTCTACCTGGGAAAAAGGCCCGGAGGCTAAATCAACCCCTTGTTCGTCCACATAACTTTTGTAACGAATTTGCCCCGCTTGAAACCCGACATAAGGATTTGTGAAAGATCCCAAACGGTAAAACGGAATCCACTTGGCATCCGCTAAGTAACCAACTGCCTGATACCCCAATGCTTTGGGTTGCCAAAAACCTTCCGTGCCTACCAGCCACGCGTCCGACAATTCATACAAAGCCTTCAGGCCGTAGCGCGAGGTAGAACCGGCCTCATCGATGTCTTTGTCCGACATACGGTAATACCCGTAAGAGGGAACCAGAAAGAAGCCGTTATCCAAATTCCAATCGTATGCGGCGCGCACCGCCACATACCCGCGTTCTCCGTTTACCCCCGAAAAACTAACCTGCCCGTAGCAGAACGCACACGGGCAGATTAGTAGCAGTAAACTGATTAACGCTTTTTTAAGCCACATTATTTTTTGGCTTTTTTCGCTTTCAAAGCCGCCACTTTGGCATCTTCGTCTTGCAAGAATTTGACATAGTTAGAGGCTTTGCGTTTTTTCCAGGCACCCTTGTGGTAGCCGTACCCGATAATTAACGGGATAAGCGTGGTGCATTCGCCATAGACCATTTGTTCCAAGGCGGTGGAAACTTTACCCCAAGAAGAGGCTTCTTTGAGGGTGGAACCGGAAAGGGCCCCGTCGCGCACGTCGGCTACCGTGATTTGTACGGCATATTTGTGCATGGGGGAATCCGCACCCAAGATTTCAGCCGCTACTACGGTGTCTTGCGCAAAGTTTTTCGGTACGCCGCCGGACCACATCATAAGACCGGTTTCTTTGGCTTTGATTTTGATTTTGGTAAGTTCCAAGAAGTCTTTAGCGCTGTCGATGGAAACATGGGCTTCCGGATGTTCCGTTTGGTGGGCTACGAAGCCGAACCCGGCAGAGCAGTCGGAGAAGGCCGGCACAAACACGGGCACGCCGTATTTATAGGCATTATAGACGATAGAATCTTTACCTTTGCCTTTCTTTTCCAACCATTTACCCATTTCCCAGATAAATTCGCGGGAAGAGTACGGGCGGGGTTCCAAGGAGTTGCAAATTTTGTAGATGGTTTCGTCGCAATCTTTCAATTGGTCTTCGTCGATATAGGTATCGTAAATGCGGTCGATGTGTAAATCGCGCAACAAGTTATCGTCTTGGTTGTAGGGGGTGCCGATGTAGTGTTTATACCCAAGGGCTTCAAAAAAGTCTTGGTCTACAATGTTGGCGCCGTTGGAAACAATCGCGTCAACCATGTTGTTTTGAATCATATCCACCACTACTTTCTTCATGCCGGCGGATACTAAAGAACCCGCGATGCACAAAATGACAGAGCATTTCTTGTCGGAAAGCATCATGTTATAGATTTTGCTCGCTCTGGCCACTTCGCGGGACGCATAGGCCATGCTCCCAAAGGCTTCCACCATAGGAACCACATTGTATTTTTTCAAATCAATGTGTTTGATGGTATCTTTGAGAAAGTCTTTTTTGGTAAGTTTTGCCATTTCTTTTTACACCTCTGCTGGATTTATTGTACTTCTATTTAGTAAATTATATTAAATAACAACTAATTTTCATAGGGGAAAATATTAAAAATTCGCTCTGTTTTTCCGCCGGAAATTTTTGCATCACTTTTCACCGCCTAAGGAGGGCTTTTATGTACCCGAATTTACAACAAACAGACCCTGCCGTTTTTGATGCCGTAACCAAAGAACTTTCCCGCCAACGCGAAAAATTGGAATTGATTGCTTCGGAAAATTTCACTTCCTTGGCCGTTATGCAAGCCCAAGGCTCCGTGCTGACCAATAAATATGCCGAAGGGTACCCGGCCAAACGCTACTATGGCGGCTGTGAACATGTGGACACGGTGGAAACGTTAGCCATTGAACGCGCCAAAGAACTCTTTGGGGCGGAACATGCCAATGTGCAACCTCACTCCGGAGCCCAAGCCAACATGGCCGTTTACTTTGCCTTGCTTCAACCGGGCGATACCGTTTTGGGCTTAAATCTTTCCCACGGGGGGCACTTAACTCACGGGCATCCGCTCAATTTTTCCGGCAAACTGTACAACATTATTGCCATGAATGTCCGCCCCGACACGGAAGAAATAGACTACGAGGAAGCCGCCAAACTGGCCGCCGAGCATAAACCGAAACTTATTTTAGCCGGCGCTTCCAACTATTCCCGTATTTTCGATTGGAAGCGTTTACGCGAAATTGCCGACTCCTGCGGGGCTTATTTAGCGTGCGATGTGGCCCACTATGCCGGGCTTATTGCCGCCGGAGAATACCCCAACCCCGTTCCCTATGCCGATGTGGTTACCACCACTACACACAAAACTTTACGCGGCCCGCGCGGCGGCCTTATTTTGTGCAAAGAAAAACTGGCAAAAGCCATCAATTCTTCTGTTTTCCCCGGTGTTCAGGGCGGGCCTCTTATGCATGTAATCGCGGCAAAAGCGGTTTGCTTTGGCGAAGCCTTGAAACCCGCGTTCAAAGCCTATCAACACCAAGTTAAACTAAACGCGGCGGAACTGGCCAAGCAACTCTCCTCCCGCGGATATCGTTTGGTAGCGGGAGGGACGGACAGCCATGTAATGTGTATTGATTTGCGCTCTAAAGGCATTACGGGCAAAGTGGCGGAAGCCGCTTTGGACAAAGCCGGCATTACCGCTAACAAAAACACGATTCCTTTTGACCCGGAAAAGCCGTTTGTAACCAGTGGGTTGCGTATCGGAACCCCGGCGGTAACCACACGCGGTATGAAGGAAGAACACATGGCACAAGTAGCCGCTTTTATTGACGAGGCTATCTGCCACCATGATGACGAAAAACACCTCGCAAACATAGCGGAAAAAGTAAAAACATTTTTGCAAGATTTTCCGCTCTATGCACAATTAGGCTAATCTTATACCCCCGCAATCAGGCGGGGGTTCTTTTTCATTACACAAACCGAAAGACCTATTGTGTTCTGGGTCTAATGGCCCTGTTTTATGCGTGCATAAAAAAATACAATATTATCATAGCTGGATGCGCTAATGATTTTTATTGTTAATTTTTTATGAAGAAACTTTTTTTATTTTTCATTTTATTATCTTTTTTGGTACCCGCAGGCTCCGCCCAAAAAGCCTTGCCAACCGTTGGGAAGGCTCTTTCTAAAGAGGCGATCCAAAAAGCGGCATCGTCCACTGTTTCTGCCACTAGTATTCTTTCCGAAGTCGCAAATATCCCTGTCTCTGCCGCGGACACACCCACCTTACAAAATTTTACCCAACCGGAAATTCGCCCCATGCCTTTACCGCAACACTCCCGCTCTATCGTCATGGCACCCGTTCGTCCTTTTTTGGAAGATGCCACCTTGCCGGAAATGCCGGACGCTCCGGGCCGCACGGGAAAAACGATATTGCCTTCTTTAGATCATTTGAAAAAGATTTTTTCTTTTCGGGAAAAACAGGCCGAGAAAAAACGCATGGCCGAATTTGACAGCCGCGCGGACGAGTCGGTCATCGCTATTCAAGATAGCGCCGATGATATGTACGGGGCAACTCCTTTTACCGCAACGGCCTTTGTAATTGAAGAAGAATTTGAAGGGAAAAAGTATCTTTGGGGGGTTACCTCCGCCCATGTACTTAATGTGTTGGGGCCCGATTTCTATGTGCATATCCCCGGCTTCCCTTTGCCATGGAAAAGCAATGTATCTTTTATGGGAGACCCCGGTATGGCCGACATAGCCATTTTCCCGATTCCGGAAGGCCAAGAATCGTGGCTAAACCCTATCCCTTTGGCCGATAAAGACCCCGAAGTGGGAGAAAAACTGCGCTCTTTCGGATATTTTAACGGCGGGTTTCATGTTGTACGCAACAGAGAAGTACAAGAAGTAACAAAAGGGAGAATCATTACTTCTTTGGAATTTAATACCACTGAAAGAGGCGGTGCCTGCGGAGGCCCGCTATTGAACACAAAAAACGAAGTGGTAGGTATCCACTGCGGAAGTTCCAGCAAAAAACAAATCAGTTTTGTGGTTCCCGTTTGGCAGTTAAAAGATTTATTGACCGCTTATCGTAACGGCGGGCGCGCCATGAAAAAATTAAAATTCAGAAATCATGAAATCGGTGAAATAAACATCAACCAATATATTTCCAGCATTAGGGTCTTTTCTAACGGAGAAAAAATCGACGAGTTCGATACCACCCACCAAGCCAAAAGCATCGATTACGAACATTTGGAAGATTTAGTTTATGCCGAAGGAGCCGACCGAATAGAAGTTAACCTTAGCGGACAATATAACCCGCAAAAACCTTATTCGTTAAAACAATTTTCCTACTCGGTGGTTTATCTCCCCTTTGAAGAAAAAGTTTTTATAGAAAGCCCCTCCAAACCTTAAAACAAAAACCTCTTCTTTTCGGAAGAGGTTTTTTACTTTAATTTTCCAGTAAGGCTTTGGCAGATGCGTTGCCGTTTTGGGCGGCCCTTAAAAGCCATTTCTCGCCGGCTTTTTTATCAACCGGAACACCCAACCCTTTCCAATAAATTTGTCCCAACACATATTGGGCGGCCGTATGTTCCTTTTCTGCCGCATCGCGGAAAAATTTGATTGCCAACTGTACCGAACGGTGAGTTCCCTGCCCTTGCATCAGCATAAAGCCCGTCATGTATTGGGCTTGGGGGTAACCGCCCTCGGCGGCATTGGAAAACCAAGCAAAAGCATCTTCGTATTTCGGGGGATTTTCTTTATAAGAGCGTTCACCCAAAAGATATTGGGCAAGCGGGCTTTTCTTTTCCGCCGCCGCGCCTAATAATTCCAAGGCTTTGGCTTCGCTCTTTTCCACCCCCCACCCGTTTTGGTATAGTTCGGCCAATTCGCATGCCGCCTCGGCAGATTGGTTTTCTTCCCAAGCGGCCGTAAGCCAAAAAACGGCTTGTTCGTCATCTCGCAAAATGGGAAATCCCGTACGATACGCCCGGCCTGCTTCTAGACGGCTGGCGGCATTTCCTTGCTTGGCCAAAGCCAAAGCATCTAAAAAGTTTTGAATTTGTAAAAAGAGTTCCGGGTTCTCTTTTTCGGTCTGTTGCACAAGAGCCTGTGCTTTTTTATCCCCGTTTTGAGCGGCCAAAAAGCGCCAGTATAGCGCTTGCGCAGGGTGGACGGGCAATCCGGCCAGCCCTTGTTCGTAAAAGCGTCCTAATTCGGATTGGGAAGCGGCATAGCCGGCCCGTGCGGAAAGTTGCAAATAGGTAAGGGCTTCTTCCAAATCTTGCGGAACAAGCACTCCGGTGATGTAAAGTTGGGCTAACAGCCACGAGGCTTCGCTGCTGCCGTCCACGGCGGCTTTGCGGTACCACTCCGCAGCCTGCGTGCCGTTTTGCGCAGTTCCTTCCCCCGCGGCATACAGTTTGCCCACCGAAAGGGCCGCGTTCATATCTCCTGCTTGGGCGGCGGCGAGCGTTTTGGCAAACATTTTTTGTTGCGGAGTTTTATAAAAAGCAAAACGATACACTAACCCTGCAATCAATAAACAAACCGCTAATTTTATTATTGTCTTCATTTATCCTGTTCCCTTGTTTTCAAAAAAGGGAGGCTTTTTTCGGCCTCCCTTTCATTTTTCTTACTTCAAAAAGGCCTTATTTTACCATCACAAACGGCATTTGTTCGCCACCCATATAGTGGGGCATTTTGCCGTCCCATTTTTCAATGGCTTTTAATTGGGCTTCCACCTGGCGGAGTTTAATTAAGTTATCGGAAACCACTTCGCGTTGCAAACGCAAAGATTTGGCTTCGGCTTCTGCCTGTAAAATTTTCTGCTCGGCTTCTTTTTTTACTTTTTCTACCAAATTCGTAGCGCGTTTGGCTTCTTGTTCCGCAATTTGTTTTTCTTCTACCGCTTTTAAGAATTGGGGAGAAAACTCAAAGTTGGTAATGGCAATATCGGAAACGATTACTTCTTTTTCCGCCATTTTGGCTTTTAAGATTTCATCCAGTTCTTTGGCTACTTGCGTGCGGTTGGAAATCAAACTGTCGGCCGAGTATTTGGCAATAACGGCTTTTGTCCACTCTTCCACCATGGGTTTTAATACGGTGGAGGTGTATTCCGTACCCAAGTTACGGTAGATAGATTCTATCGTGTCCGGCAATACACGGTGGTTAATAGCCAAGGTAAGCCCTACGGTCTGTAAGTCTTTGGAGAAGGCTTCCGTATTAAAAGAGTCTTTTTTGATGCGGACGGAGAATTTTTCGATATCATCTACGAGCGGCAATTTGAAATGCAACCCTTCTCCATATGCTCCTACTAATTTACCGAAACGCAATTTTACCGCTACATTTCCGGCAGAGACCGTAAAATACGAACCTAACGCACAAATAGCCAATAAAAAAATAATTACCGGCAAAATCAATTTTTGGGGCTGAAAAGACCCGGGAGTAATTTGTCTCATGTTTTCTCCTTTTGTTTTTCTCATAGGGAATCTTTTTAACTGTTTCAAAATTCCCGGAGATTTTCTCTCCGGGAACAAAAACTACATATGACGCCGTTTTACTTTCATGCGCGCAATAGATTGCTTAATTTCTATTTCCGCGAGTTCAAAGTCGATATCGGCATCTTTATTGGAAAGGGACGCTTTCGCCGCTTTTATTTTTTGTTGTTCGGCTTCTTCGTCGATTTCTCCCGCGAGTGCAGCACTTTCCGCAAATACATTTACCACATCGTTGAGCACTTCCACAAACCCTCCGAGCGCGGCAAATTCTTCTTCCTTCCCGTCCTTTTTGTAACGCAAGGAGCCCATGCCCAGTTGCACAATCGTTTGAATGTGCCCGGGCAGGATACCCATTTCCCCTAAAGCGGCAGGCAAAATAACCATGTCCACTTCCAAATCGGAAATAAGTTGTTTCTCCGGCGTAATCAAATTCAGGGTCAGTTTTTTCTGTGCCATAGATTACTCGTTATCTTTGATTTTTTCGTAATTGGCCAGCACATCTTCTATGCCGCCGCACATGTAAAAGCAGGATTCCGGAATATGGTCGTATTCCCCTTCCACAATGCCTTTGAAGGCTTTGATGGTATCGGGAAGTTTAACATATTTACCCGGGTGTCCCGTAAACTGTTCCGCCACGGAGAAGGGCTGAGAAAGGAACTTTTGAATTTTTCTGGCACGAGCCACAGTCTTTTTATCTTCTTCACCGAGTTCGTCCATACCCAAAATGGCAATAATATCTTGTAAGTCTTTATATTTTTGCAACACTTTGCGAACGCTTTGGGCCACATTGTAATGTTCTTCCCCGATGATGCGCGGGTCCAAAATGCGGGAAGTAGAATCCAACGGATCTACGGCCGGGTAAATACCCAAGCTGGCAATTTGGCGGGAAAGCACGGAGGTGGAATCCAAGTGTGTAAAGGTAGCGGCCACACCGGGGTCGGTCAAGTCGTCCGCCGGTACATATACCGCTTGAATAGAAGTGATAGCACCCTTTTTGGTAGAGGTAATGCGTTCTTGCAAGCCACCGATTTCGGTATTAAGAGTCGGTTGATAACCTACCGCGGAAGGCATACGGCCCAAAAGGGCGGACACTTCGGAGTTGGCAAGCACGAAGCGGAAAATGTTATCCAAGAACAAAAGCACATCTTGCCCTTTTACATCGCGGAAATATTCCGCTTGGGTAAGAGCGGTAAGAGCCACTTTCGCACGGGCCCCCGGCGGCTCGTTCATTTGGCCGTACACGAGCACTGTTTTGTCCAAAACGGTGCTGCCGTCCGAAAGTTTAGATTCGCTCATTTCCAACATTAAATCGTTTCCTTCGCGGCTTCTTTCCCCTACACCGCCGAAGACGGAACTGCCGTGGTGTTCACGCGCCACGTTGTTAATAAGTTCCATAATAAGAACGGTTTTTCCTACACCGGCCCCGCCGAACAAACCTACTTTCCCCCCTTTCATGTACGGGGCGATAAGGTCAATTACTTTAATACCCGTTTCAAAAATTTCCGGGGTGGGGTTTTGTTCTTCCAAGGTAGGCGGATTGCGGTGAATCGGCATATCCATAGCAGCGGCAATATCCCCTTTGTGATCTTGCGGTTTGCCCAGAACGTTCATCAAACGGCCCAAGCAGGCTTCCCCCACGGGGACTTTCAAAGCGGCTCCGGTATCTACGGCTTTGGCTCCGCGTTGAAGGCCGTCGGTACTTTCCAAAGAAACGCAGCGCACGATACCGTCGCCCATTTGTTGGGCCACTTCGGCTACGATTTTGGAACCGCCGTCCATATCAATTTCAATAGCATTTTGAATAGCGGGCAAGTGGCCTTGTTCAAATTGAATATCCACTGCCGCACCGATAATTTGAATTACTTTTCCAGTGTTCATAATTTTCCTGTATTAACTGTTTAGAGCCTCGGCCCCGTTCACAATATCTAAAATTTCGTTTGTAATACCGGCCTGACGAACTTTATTAAGTTTTAAGCCCAGGGCATTGATCAGTTCCCCCGCGTTTTTGCTGGCTGCGTCCATGGCATTCATGGTAGCCGCCAAGTTAGCGGCTTGCGATTCCAACAAAATGCGATACATATTGGCTTTTACCAAACGGGGAACCAACATACCAAAAATTTCCTGCAGTCCCGGTTCAAAGATAAAATCTCCCGCTTCCTTTTTAACGGAAGAATCGTTGAGCCCGAACGGCAACATTGCTTGTTCCACAAGGCTTTGGCTGGCAAGCGATTTGAAGTTGTTATAAATCAACTGTACCGAGCCCAAATTTTCCTGATAATACGCCTTTAAGACGGCTTCGCCCAAAAGTTCGGCATGAGCATAAGACACTTTGGGAAAAATGCCCACGCTTTCGTACACAACTTTCAAATTCGGCATTTTAAGGCGGGCAAAAAAGTCGCGCCCTTTTTTCCCGATAGCGAACACGAAGATTTGTTTGCCTTGTTGCTCTTTAATAAATTGCAACGCCGCACGCAACACTACCGCGTTGAAGGAACCTGTCATGCCTTTGTCCCCGGTAATTACCAATAAACCTACTTTGTTTTGATCCCCGGTTTTGTTGACAAAGAAACGGCTGGCCCAACTTTCGCTACCGTCTTCCGGTTGAGGCAAAGCAAGAACATCTTGTTTCAAATCGTCCACCATTTCCAACATTTTATTGGCGAACGGACGGGCGGCCGTCATCAAATCTTGCGCTTTGCGTATGCGGGCGTTTGAAATCATTTTCATCGTCTGCATAATCTGCTGCGTAGATTTGATGGCTTTTATATTTTGCCGTATGTCCCTAAGTGATTCCATGAGAAGTTCCTATTTATTGCGCCCTTCCAAAATAGCCACATAATCGGCAATACCGGCTTCCAAGGAATAGTCCGGCTCATAGCCCAATTTTTCTTTGGCAAGGGTCATATCCGCTTGGGTTTTTAATTGGAAGAACGGATACGGGTTGTCAATGTATTCCGGTTCCAAGTTGGTGCCCAATTCTTTGTTTAAGCAATTGATAATGGTGTTGTAGTCGCGAGCAATACCGGTAGCGGCATTGTAAACACCCGTTTCTTTACCGTTATTCAAGGCGCACAAGTTGATTTTGACGATATCTTTTACATACACAAAATCGCGTTGTTGTTCCCCGTACTTAAATACACGCGGGCGTTTGCCTTCTTTCATTTGTTTGTAAAGTTGATACACCATGCTGGCCATTTTGCCTTTGTAATACTCACCCGGCCCATAGACATTGAAATAACGCAAACCGATAATGGTCATATCGTTATTATCTTCGGTAAATTGGCGGGCCACATTATCCATGATGGCTTTGGAAAAACCATACACATTTTCGGGGTGGGTCGGCTGCGTTTCCACGTTCGGGGCCGGAGCATTACCGTAAGTGGCGGCGGAAGAAGCATAAATTACTTTTTTAATATCGTTTTCCGCAGCAAAAGCCAACAGATTTTTGAAGGCTTCCACATTTTGTTCCATCATGGCTTTTTGATCCATAACGGTGGTATCGGTAATGGCGGCTTCGTGGAAGATAGCATCAAAGTACATATCGTGCGGCACGCATTCAAACAAATCGGCCGTAATAACATCACCTTTGAAACCGATTAAGTTTTTGAAGTTCCCGTTTTTGGAGAAATCGTCCAACACGGTTACTTCATGCCCTTGGGCTTCCAAGGTTTTAGCAATGTTGCTACCGATAAAACCGGCTCCGCCGGTAACCAAGTATTTCTTTTTGGCTTTGTTTTCCATGAAATTCTCCTATTTTACGGGTTTGAAAACCGTTTTGAAAGCTTCTAAAGCGGCAACGATTTTTTCTTCCGCTTCAGGGGTCAGTTCGTTTACGCTGTTGAGCGTATCCAACACGGCCGGGTGTTCCGCGCGCA
This sequence comes from Elusimicrobium sp., assembly GCA_015062115.1. Lineage (NCBI taxonomy): Bacteria > Pseudomonadati > Elusimicrobiota > Elusimicrobia > Elusimicrobiales > Elusimicrobiaceae > Candidatus Avelusimicrobium > Candidatus Avelusimicrobium gallicola. The sequence goes on from SUVG01000003.1 coordinate 39,893, forward strand.
CAAAGGAAAGAAGTTGTTTTTCGTACGGCAGAACATCACTTACTTCAATAGAATCTAAATATCCGTGCGTGCCGGCATAAAGCACCAACACTTCTTCTCCCACTTTTAAGGGGGAGTATTGGTCTTGCTTTAACAGTTCCGTCATGCGCTTACCGCGTTCGATTTGGCGTTGGGATTCTTTATCCAATTCGGAACCGAATTGGGCAAAGCCTGCCAATTCTTGGTATTGGGACAAATCAATACGAAGCGTACCCGCTACTTTGCGCATGGTTTTGCGTTGGGCAGAGCCCCCTACGCGGGACACGGAAAGCCCTACGTTAATAGCCGGTTTGATACCGCTTAAAAAGAGGCTGCTTTCCAAATAGATTTGACCGTCCGTAATAGAAATAACGTTTGTAGGAATATAGGCGGACACGTCGTTGGCTTGCGTTTCGATAATGGGCAAAGCCGTCAAGGAACCGCCGCCGTTTTCCTGGGAGAGTTTACAAGCACGTTCCAATAAGCGGGAGTGCAAATAGAACACATCTCCGGGGAAGGCTTCGCGGCCCGGGGGACGGCGCAAAAGCAAAGACATTTGGCGATAGGCTTGGGCGTGTTTGGACAAATCGTCATAAACGATTAACACATCTTTCCCTTGCCACATAAAGTATTCCCCGATGGCGCAACCGGCATAAGGCGCAATGTATAACAATGAAGCCGGGTCGGAAGCGGTAGCGGAAACTACCACCGTGTAATCCATGGCACCGTAATCGGTTAAGGTTTTAACCACTTGTGCAACGGTACTTTGTTTTTGACCGACGGCTACATAAATACAAATACAGCGTTCGGATTCGGGAATATTTTTTTGGTTGATAATAGCATCAATCGCAATGGCTGTTTTACCGGTTTGGCGGTCACCGATGATAAGTTCGCGTTGGCCTTTGCCGATCGGCACCATAGCGTCGATGGCTTTAATACCGGTTTGGAGAGGCTGTTTGACCGGCTGGCGGTCAATAATGCCGGGGGCCACAATATCGAGCGGCATTTCTTTTTCGGTTTTGATAGCACCTTTTCCGTCCAAGGTGTTACCTAAAGGATCCACCACGCGGCCAATCATTTCACTGCCGACGGGAATACTGATTACTTCGCCCGTGCGTTTTACGGTGTCGCCTTCTTGAACCAAATGGTCTGCACCCATAAGCACACAGCCGACGTTGTCGTATTCCAAGTTCATGGCCATACCTTTCACGCCGTTACCGAAATCTACCAATTCGGAGGCTTTTACATTGTTTAAGCCATGCACGCGGGCAATACCGTCACCCACTTGGATAACAGTACCCACTTCGCTAATATCGGCAGAAGTGTCAAATTTCTCTATTTTTTCTTTGATAATGTTGGTTATTTCTTCAGGTCTAATTGCCATATTATTACCGTTACTTGATTAATTCTTCCTGCAATTTGGCCAGCCGCCCTTGCAGGCTGCCGTCTATCATTTCGCCGCGGCACCAAATTTTAAGTCCCCCCAGAAGTGCCGGGTCTGTATCAAAAACAATTTCTATTTTTCCGCCGTAACGCGCGGATAAAGCGTCCTGGGTTTGTTGTTTTTGTTCGGCGGAAAGTTCCCGCGCGGAAAGTACGCGCGCACGGACGATTCCCAGCCGTTCATCTAAAAAGGTCTCTACCGTTTTGACTATTTCCGGAAGAAGGGCATAACGTTTTGCATCAATCAAAACTTCCACGAAAGATGCCGTTTGTACAGAGACGGAGGACAAGGCCTCGCGCACCATTTCTTTCTTTTGAAGCAAAGAAATACGCGGGTTATCCATTACGCTTTTTACCGATGCCAACGCCTCGGCCGCCGCCTTCAACTGTTCCGTATGTAAAACGGCTTCTTGGTCGTTTTGGCTCAGTTGATTGTAAGCGGCTGCATAACGCTGCACGGCAATTCTGTCTGAACTGTTCATGGATTATTTGGCTCTCACTTCTTCCAATACGCGATCCACCGCTTGGCGGGTGGCGTCTTCGCTCATCTGCTGTTGCAATACTTTTTCGGCAGCGAGCATGGCGGTACGGACAATTTCTCCGCGAACATCTGCCAAGGCTTGGTTTTTTTCCGCTTCAATTTGTGCTTTAGCCTGTTCTACCAAGCGTTCGGCATTGGCTTTGGCTTCCGCCAACAGTTGATCCCGTTGGGTTTCGCCCGTTTTTACCGCTTCCGCAATTTTTTTTGCGGCGGCATCGGTAATTTCTGCCAATTTCGCGTCTAATTCCCGTTTAAGATTTTCGGCCGATTCGCGGGCTTCCTGCGCTTGTTTTTTGTCGTCGGCAATTTGTTGTTCGCGTTTTTCCAGCATACCGATAATGCTGCCCCACGCAAACTTTTTAAGCAAATATACCAGCAACAAAAAGTTACAAACGGTAAGGATAAAAACCCCGTAATCGGGTTTTAACAAATCTTCCATAGATTTCGCCTATCTAAAATTACATTACCAAGTTGAGCAAGCAGATAACCAAACCCAACATAGCGGCACCTTCCAACAAGGCAGCGATAATAATCATCGTGGTGCGCAAGTCAGAACCGGCTTCGGGTTGGCGGGCAGTACCTTCCAAGGCAGCCGTACCGATTTTACCTAAACCGAGAGCGGCACCGATTACGGTAAGTCCGGCACCGATACCGGCGGCGATATATTTAAGTGCTACGAGTTCCATAGTTATTTCTCCTTTTGGGCAAAAGCCCGATTGATAGATTTTTCAAATTAGTGCGTATGTATGACCGATCCGGCAAAGATGGCCGTTAAAAGCGTAAATACATACGCCTGTAAAAACGCCACCAAAAGTTCCAAACAAGTCATAAAAATTTCCAGCCCCATGGCAGGGAACAACGCCCCCACCCCGGCGGCAATATGCATTTTCCCAACAATAAAAATAATCAAAAGCAAGCACAACAGTACCATGTGCCCCGAGAGCATATTGGCAAACAAACGAATTGCCAATACGCAAACTTTAATGACGGTACTGATAACTTCCAACGGGAAGATAAGCGGAACAAGCCATGCCGGCGTACCGGAAGGAACAAACCCTTTCAAAAAGCCGATAAAACCGTGATATTTTAGACCGCTGTACAAAATAAGTCCGCCGGAACAAACAGCCAACGCGGCGGTAACGGAAATGTTGGAAGTAGCCGTGCGCATATTGGGAATCATACCCGCTAAGTTAACGCACAAGATGAACATAAAAAGCGTACAAAAATACGGAAGCATACCGCGCCCTTCCTGCCCCATATTGGGAAGAACAAGCCCGTCGCGAATAAAAGAAACATATTCTTCCATAAGCGTGGTAAGCAAGCGCCCGGCCCGGCTTTTATGCGGGCGCGAAACCCAATAAAGCCCTAATACTAACAAAACACTTACGGCCATAATGGTAACGGAATGTGTGGTAATGGGGAGGCGGAACCCGCCGAGCACAATGCCCCAATCGTGGTCTAAAATATGGTGAGAAATAATTTCAGCGATATCCATCTTTGCTTTCTGCCTTTTTTGTATTTACGCGCGCGGTTTGCATTTCTTTGGCGGCACGCAAAATAATATAAAATCCAAGTACAAACCCGACACATACCCCCGCTAATAAAAACCACGGCGAAGTTCCGCATTTTTTATCGAGCCAAAAACCGAACCAGGCTCCTAAAATTTCACTCACGGCAAATTCGGCACCTAAGGTAGTAATGGTTACATGATCCTGCTTAGAAATAGGCCCCAATGCCATGGCGTTCTCCGGGTATAAATACCGAGTGAAAAGTATATGCTAATATTATAAAAAATTTTACTCTTAAAAACTACTCTCTTTATTGTATAAAAAACCCCACCGTAAAGGCAGGGTTTTTTCTGTTTTTGAATCTTACTTAAATGCCGAAAGTGAATATTTTACTTTCGTACGGTTTTAGTACGATTTCGTATCCTTCCGCTTGCATTTGGGGAGAAATCGTTATCCTTTCCCCTGAAAATTCTTCTACCAAGCCTTCTTGCTGTTGCATGCCTTTTACGGACAGCCGCCCTTTGGCAGAATGTTCGCTGTAGTTAATAACAATCAATTTACCCGTATTCATCTGTTTCCACTGCCAGGATAAAATACTGCGGAAGGAATCGTCCCCGGAGGGGGAAACCTCTTTCAAACTCCATTGTCCTCCGTGGAAAGCCGGAGCGGACGCCATTTTCAACAAGCGGTGATAGTGAGAGCGCACTTCTTCGTTTGTTTCAAAAGAATCGCACACATATTGAATCGGCATACGGGCCGGGCGGCCTAAAATTTGGAACAAGTGGAACAAGCGCGCCCCGGGCAAAGTGGAGATAATCGTGCTGGCCGCGAGCGATTTTTCCTTCCCGAAAGCTTTTAAAGATTCTTCTTCATCGTGGTTGGAAGTAAAGCGGATAGAGCGTTTTTGATATAAATGCTCCGCTCCCAAGTGGGCTCTGATGCTTTCCGGATTGGAAAAGCGCAGACGGTCGTAGAGCACTTTATCGTAGGTATAGTCAAAACCCATTTCCTGGATATCCCACTCTAAACCCCAATACACTTCGGCAATAAATACAAATTCGTGGTAGTTTTCGCGTACCGCCGCCAAAGCACGGCTCCAAAATTCTTCCTTCGGCAGTTCCCCCCCTACAAATTCCCACCAGGTATCGCGGTGAACTTTGTTGAGGGAAAGCATGGCCATATCGCAACGAACGCCATCGCACATTTGCGCCACTTTTAATAAATTGTTGATGACAAATTCCCGCGTTTCGGGATTAAAATAATTCAGTTGTGCCGTATCCGTCCAAGGGGCAAAATACGGGTCGCGCCCATGGGCAATATACACACCGTTGGAATTTTTGAAAAACCAATCTTTGTGCGTATGAGGTTCTTGGGTGCCTGTATTGATAAAATACTCCGGATGTTCGCTAACGGCAGGGCAGTCTATCGCCAAGTGATTGCCCACAAAATCCAAGAACAGGGAAATGCCTTTTTGGTGCATTCTTTCACGCAGGGTTTGCAAAGCACTGTTTCCGCCTAAAGATTCATCTACTTCATACTCGTAAACGGCATAGGGGGAGGCGGTAATATCTTCGGGGACAAAATCGGGTTTAATGGTACGGACTTGATCCTGAATATCTTTACAATCACGCGCAATTTGTTCTGCGGCGGGGCTTTTTTTCCAAACGCCCATTAACCAAATGGCATCGAAACCTGTTTCTTTGGTTGTATTCAAAAATTCTTCCGGAATATCGGCCAGCGTAAAAGAGCGGCCGTATTGCGCGTTTAGCCGTTGAAGCCAAGAACGCGTATTGATTTCTAAGATATGTGGATTTGTTCTCATGGCGATACTCCCCCCTATAATTCTTATAGCACTTTACAACCAACTTGTAAACTTTTTTCACTTTACACAGAAAAAAGCCTCTTTGGAAGAGAAAAAAAGGGTTATTTCAGCGCAAAAAAATCCCCGCCCGGGAAACCCGAACGGGGAAATTTTCTCTCAAAACGAGCCGTTAGTTATTTTCCGGTTCATTTTCTTCCTCGTCTTTTACGACGGGAGCGATGCGGGCAATTTTGTCGCCCTCTTCCAGCTTCGCCAAGGTAACGCCTTGAGCGTTGCGGCTGACGGAGCGGATATCGGCACAGCGAACGCGAATCGTCATACCTTTTTCGGTTACAATCATCAAGTCTTTGCTTTCATCTACCAACTTGATACCGACCACGGAACCGTTGCGCGCACTGGTTTTAATGGTAATTACACCCATACCGCCGCGGTTTTGGCGTTTGTATTCGCTAAACTCAGTGCGTTTACCGAACCCGTTTTCACAGACGGACAACACATCGGGTTGCGGTTCATCGTTCGGGGCGTGTTCCATACCTACCACCACATCGCCGCTGGCTAAGTTAATGGCACGGACACCTTTTGCCGGGCGACCCATGCTGCGTACTTGGTTTTCATCGAAACGGATAGATTTACCGTTTTTGGTGGCTACGATAATATCGGATTTACCGTGCGTGGTTTGTACGCCTACAAGCACATCGCCTTCTTCCAAACCGATAGCAATAATACCGGAACGGCGGATATTGGCAAACTCGCTGAGTTCCACGCGTTTAATCGTACCGAAACGGGTACACATCGTAAGGTAGGTGTTTTCGCAATGTTTGGGGTCAAAATCTTCAATAGCAACGGCAGAGGTTACTTTTTCTTCGCCCGTTAATTGCAAGAGGTTTACAATCGCCTTCCCTTTGGACATACGGTTTCCTTCGGGGATTTCGAAAGCACGCAAAGCAAACACACGGCCGCGGTTGGTGAACATCAAGATAGTGGCGTGAGAAGAAGTGATGAATAAGTGTTCCATAAAGTCTTCTTCCTTCGTTTTGCTACCGATGATACCTTTACCGCCGCGGTTTTGGCTCTTATAGGTGGAAAGCGGAATACGTTTGGCGTAGCCGTCGTTGGATATAGTGATAACCACATCTTCCTTCTCGATTAAATCTTCCATGGAGAAGTCCGTCATGTCCGGGCCGATTTCGGTGCGGCGTTCATCGCCGTAGGTTTTCTTCAGCTCGGTTAATTCTTCCACGATGATATCCAAAATGCGTTGCGGATTGGCCAAAATGGCTTGTAATTCTTCAATCAGTTTCAGCAGGTCTTTGCGTTCGTTTTCAATAGCCAAAGCGGAAAGTTGCGTCAACTGGTGGAGTCTCATATCCAAGATGGCTTGGGCTTGTACTTCGGATAAAGTAAAGCGGCTCATCAAGGTAAATTTAGCTTCGGTCGGGTCTTTGGCATTACGGATAATGGCAACAACCTCGTCCATGTTGGCAATAGCCACTAACAAACCGGACAATACATGTTCGCGGCGTTGGGCTTTGTTCAAATCGAACTTCGTGCGGTTGGTGATGATTTCCTTGCGGTGTTTTACATAGGCTTTCATCACTTCCTTTAAGGAAAGCACGCGCGGGCGGCCGTCCACAATTGCCAACATATTCACCGGGAAAGAGGTTTGAAGTTGGGTGTGTTTGTAGAGGTGGTTTAAGACCACTTGAGCGTTGCCGTCGCGTTTTACTTCGATTACCAAGCGCATACCGCGGCGATCGGACTCGTCACGGATATCGGAAATATCGGTAATCTTTTTATCGCGCACCAAACCGACAATGTTTTCAATCAAAGAGGTTTTGTTTACTTGATACGGAATAGCCGTTACGATAATAGCTTCGCGGCCGTTTTTGCGTTCTTCGATTTCCGTGGTGGCTTGTACTTTTACACTGCCGTGGCCTGTTTCGAAGTATTCATAAATACCTTTGGTTCCGCGGATAATAGCACCCGTCGGGAAGTCCGGCCCTTTAATAATTTTCATCATTTCTTTGGTGGTAATATCGGGGTTTTTGATATATTCGATAATACCGTCGCAGACTTCGGCCAAGTTGTGGGTAGGAATATTGGTAGCCATACCTACGGCAATACCGGAGGAACCGTTTACGAGCAAAGCCGGGAATTTGGCGGGAAGCACGGAAGGTTCCATTAAAGAACCGTCGTAGTTGGGAATCATTTTAACGGTATCTTTATCCAAATCTCCCAACATTTCTTCGGAAATTCTTTGCAAACGGCACTCCGTATAACGCATAGCGGCGGCGGAGTCTCCGTCGATAGAACCGAAGTTTCCTTGTCCGTCAATTAAGGTTTCTCGGATAGAAAAATCTTGCGCCATACGCACCAGCGTATCGTACACGGCCGTATCGCCGTGCGGGTGATATTTACCGAGCACATCCCCCACTACGCGGGCAGATTTTTTGTAGGGTCTGTTATATTTCAAACCCATTTCGTTCATGGAATACAAAACACGGCGGTGTACCGGTTTTAGACCGTCGCGCACGTCCGGCAAGGCACGCCCTACAATTACGCTCATGGCGTAATCGATGTAGTAAGAGCGCATTTCGCCGGCGATATCGCGTTGTTGAATATTACCAAATAAGTCCACATTTACATTAACATTTTGGACTTCCGGTTGATTGTTGTTTTCTTCACTCATTATAAAAATCTCCTGTTACGGATAAATCGTCAGGTGCCGGCGGTATAAACACCGGCACTAAAATTAAATATCCAAGTTTTTCACTTCCAAGGCGTGCGTTTGGATAAAATCGCGGCGCGGTTCTACACGGTCACCCATCAACATAGTGAAGGCTTGTTCCGTATCGGCAGCATCGTTGATTTTTACTTGGATCAGTTTGCGCTTGGCAGGGTCCATGGTGGTTTCCCACAATTGTTCGGGGTTCATTTCCCCCAACCCTTTGTAGCGTTGAATCGTAGCACCGGAAGAAGCGGCTTCTTTTACTGCGTGCAATAATTCAGCCAAACTATACACCAGCACGTCCGTTTTGCCGTTATTTACTTTGAAAAGCGGATTGACCCGTTCTTTTTCGTTTTCGATAACGGGGTATTGGGCAAAAGTAAAACCAAAACCTTCCGTTTTCTTTACATTGGCAAGAAGTTTACCGAATTCAAATAAACTTTGATGTTCCGGTACCAAACTATCCGCAGAAATAATGTTTACATCTACACCGTCGGCGGCTAATTCTTCCTTCTTTTCTTGGACATATTGGTCTTCGTAGTCGCGGTATTCTTGTTCCGTATAGAAATAGCGGAAACCGCCGCTTCTGAGCGGAATACGATATACCGGCACTTTTCCTTCGGCTAAGAAAGCCATAAAATCTGCTAAAGTGATGTTTTTTACTTCCAGTTTAGCAAGGATATCTTCCACATCTCTTAACACTTTTAACAAATCGCGTACACTTTCTCCGTCCAGTACGGTATTTTTCTGCATATCCGTCACCGTTACGCTGGCTAAACCTTCCTTCATAAGCCATTGTTGCATTTGTTCTTCGGTTTGGAGATATTGTTCCACTTTACCTTTTTTCACTTTATAAAGCGGCGGTTGAGCCAAATAGATATGCCCTTGTTCGATAAGGGGTTTTAATTGGCGGTAGAAGAAAGTTAATAACAGGGTAGAAATATGCTGTCCGTCCACGTCAGCATCAGCCATCAAAATAATTTTGTGGTAGCGGAGTTTGGAAATATCAAAACCGCCTTCCCCTTCACCTACCCCGGTACCGACGGCGGCAATTAAATCGCGTACGGTATCGCTGGATAAAATTTTAACCAGAGGGGCTTTTTCTACGTTCAAAATTTTACCGCGTAACGGCAAAATGGCTTGGAATACGCGATCGCGCCCTTGTTTAGCAGAACCACCGGCGGAGTCCCCTTCTACCAGGAAGAGTTCGCATTTGGAAGATTCGCGTTCTTGGCAATCGGCCAATTTACCGGGCAGACCACCGCTTTCCAAAGCCCCTTTGCGACGGGTTAGGTCGCGCGCTTTGCGGGCGGCTTCGCGCGCAACGGCCGCGCTGACGCATTTTTCGCAAATGGCTTTGGCTGTTTTGGGGTTTTCTTCAAAGAAAGTAGAAAGTGTTTCCCCTACAACGGAACGAACAATACCTTCCACTTCGGAGTTGCCTAATTTGGTTTTGGTTTGCCCTTCAAATTGCGGGTGCGGAATTTTAACGGATAAAACAGCCGTTAAACCTTCTTTAATATCATCTCCGCCCACGGAAACATCTTTATGTTTGGAAATGTTATTGTTTTTAATATATTCGTTAATGATACGCGTTAAAGCACTTCTAAAACCGCTTAAGTGCGTACCGCCTTCCACCGTGTGAATGTTATTAACGAAAGAGAAAGTATTTTCGGAATAACTTTCGTTATATTGGATAGCAAACGAAATATAATTATCCCCCACCTCTTTGGTTAAATAAATAGGTTCGGGGTTAATAACGGTTTTATTGGTATTTAAGTATTTGGCGAATTGAGAAATCCCCCCTTCGAAATGGAAGGTAGTGGTGGGGTTTTCTTCTTTGCGTTCGTCGGTATAAACAATTTTTACACCGGCATTTAAGAAGGCAAGTTCGCGTAAGCGGTTGCCAATGGTTTCATACGAAAAGGCAATATCGCCGAAAATTTCTTTATCCGCATGGAAGGTAACTTTAGTACCGTGTTCTTCGGTTTCGCCGATAACGGCCACTTTGTCTTCCGGTTTACCGCGGTGATAGCGTTGAAAATGAATTTTTCCGTCGCGGCGTACTTCCACTTCCATCGTTTCGGAAAGAGCGTTTACGCAGGATACACCTACCCCGTGTAAACCACCGGACACTTTATAAGCACCGCTATCAAATTTACCGCCGGCATGTAATACGGTCATTACAACTTCCAAGGCAGATTTATTGCGAAGTTTGGCATCTTTAGCGTTCTTCATCAAGTCCACGGGAATACCGCGCCCGTCGTCTTGAATAGAACAAGTCATATCATCTTTGATTGTAACGGTAATGGTAGTGGCACCGCCCGCTAAAATTTCGTCTACGGAGTTATCCACCACTTCGTACACCAAGTGATGCAACCCCGGTAAACCGGTAGAGCCAATATACATGGCCGGACGCTTGCGTACCGCTTCCAAACCTTCTAAAACGGTAATTTTAGAAGAATCATAATCCTTCTCTTTTTGTTCTTCACTCATGAAAAACTCCTTAATTAAAACTAAAAATTCTTATTATCGTAAGTCCACGGTTTATTTATTTCTATTTTCTTTATCCACGGACTATCAAAATGTTTATTGATTTCCCGAATCAATTGGCGTTGACGCGCAATCAATTCGTTTTTAGCCACAGCCATTTTTACCTGAACGTACAAAGTGCCGGATTGAACACCTTTTAATTCCCAAAAACGGCCTTTATCCCCCACTAATAGAGTCCACACATGTTCCAATATCATCAAACGGTTTAAGGCTTTGCTTAGACGGGTGAAATCTTTATTTAATTCCCCGCTGCAATGCCACTCTTTTTTAGGGGTTTGGCCTAATTTCATTACGCTCTCACCGGCATAATGACATATTTGAAAACATCTTCCCCTACCGGTTCAATTAACACAGGTTGAGAAGCATTTACAAAAGAAAAAGATACTTTTTCCGTACCGATATTTTTTAATACATCAATGATATATTGAGGATTAAAAGCGGCATCAAAAGTTTCCAAATTATATTCCACCGGAAGTTCTTCCGTAAAATCCATTTTTTGGGAATTGGAAGAAATTATCAAGGTATTGTTTTCCAGTTTATATTTCACCACACTGCCAAATTCGCCGGCGCACAAAGCGGAACGACGGGTACAGGCTAAAAGTTCTTTGGAAAATACCTCAAAAGTAATATTTTTCTTAGTAGGAATTACTTGATTATAATTAGGGAAATTCCCTTCAATTAAACGAGAAATAAAAGTGGTTTCGTTCATAATAAAACTGACTTGGTTGGAAGACACATTTATTTCGATTTTACTGTCTTTGGCCGGTTTGGCAATACCGATAAAACGGCATAATTCGTTTAAGATTTTAGTGGGAATAATAATTTTAAATTCTTGGCTTCCCGGTAATGCTTCGTGGCTGGCTACAGCCAAGCGTCCGCCATCGGTGGCTACAATTTCAAACTTATCGGCAGTGTTATTCCACAAAAGACCGTTCAAAATATAGCGGGTTTCTTGTGTAGAAGCGGAAAACGCTGTTTTTTCAATCATTTTTTGAAGTTTAATAGGATCTAATAAAATACTGTTTTCGCGTTTTACTTCGGGAATAGCGGGATATTCGGATTTAGGAGTACCGATGACCCAAAATTTACTTTTACCGGATTTAATATGAAATTTATTATTTTCATCGGAATAAAGGCTGATTTCTTTATCATCAGATAAGTTCTTGATGATATCAGAAAATTCCTTCATAGGAACAGTAATACTACCTTCTTCTTCCACCTCGGCATTTACATAGTGAACGGTTGCCATTTCCATATCGGTACGGACGAATTTTAATTTTCCGTTTTGTGCTTCAAGTAAAAAGTTATGCAATATCGGCGCCGGAGTACGGGAAGATACGCTGGTGGAAACAATTTGAATGCCTTCCAATAAGGTGGACTTAGTAATATTTATTTTCATATTTATATTCCTAGTAATATATCCTGTTTATTGTGTGGATAATGTTTATTGCCCTATACGGTTTTTGGGGGCCCGTTGTGAACAACACGTTTTTTTTATCCACAATATACACTTCTAAAAAATTTATCCTTCGGGTTACGGCTTTATTAGGGGTATTATCCACTAATTTTTACTTCTTATCCACAGCCTTAATATCCAAGATAATTTGATTTATTTCGGCTGCAAAAAACGGATCTGTTTCTATTTTGTTCTTTATCAGGTCGCGCGCATGAACAACTGTGCTGTGATCGCGGTTAAATTCCCGGCCGATTTCCGGCAGAGAAAGATCAGTCAGTTCCGTAGTTAAAAACATGGCAATTTGGCGCGGCCAGGCAATCGATTGGGTTTTTCGTTTGGAATTAAAATCTTCCATACGAATATTGTAATGTTTAGCCACTATTTTTTTAATTACATTTACATTGATTGAAAGGGTATTTTCTGTTACCAAAATATCGGAAAGAAGTTCTTTGGCTACAGGGATAGTGGGGGTAATACCCTGCATATCACAATATGCTTTTAAGCGAAGTAAAGAACCTTCCAATTCGCGTACGTTGCTTTGTATACCTTCAGCAATAAAAGAGATAACATCATCGCCTATATTAAAACCGTTAGAATCTCTTTTTTGGCGTAAAATGGCAATACGCGTTTCCAAACTGGGGCGTTTAATTTCGGCAATAATACCCGATAATAAGCGGGAAGAAAGGCGTTCGTCCCACTCAAGTTGTTGGGGGGTTCTGTCCGATGATAAAACAATTTGTTTACGACTTTCAAACAAAGCATTAAAAGTGTTAAAAAATTCAATCGTACATTGTTCTTTACCCGATACAAACTGAATATCGTCCATTAAAAAACAATCTAACGAACGGTATTTTTTACGGAAACTTTCCGAAGATTTGTTTTGTAAGGCTTCAATATATTCGCTCACAAACTCTTCACCGGACATATAAAGTACTTTTGCATTAGGGTTATTTTCGATAATTTTATTTCCCAACGCATGAAGTAAGTGTGTTTTTCCTAATCCGGGAGAAGAATAAATCACTAACGGGTTATTTTCCCTGTTTCCCATTTTAAGGGCCGCTGCCTGAGCTGCCTTATAAGCAAAACGGTTAGAGGGAGATTCAATAAAATTTTCAAAAGTATAAGAGGTATTCAACCGCGCCGCAAATTGGTTTCGTTTGGTGGCGGTAGAATTTTGTGCGGGGGGGAGAGTGGATAAAATACTTTCAGCTGAATTTATTACAGGGGCAGATTGTTGCTGTGAAACGGTATATACAACCGTAATATCCGCGCCTAAATGTTTCAAAAAAGCATCTTTAATAATATGTTCATAACGTTCCCGAATTGTTTTTCCCCAAAATTGGTTGGGTAAAAGTATAGTTAATACGTTTTCCTTATATGTTAATTGCGCGGGCCGCAACCACATATCATAAGTGTCTCTGCCAATAATATTTTCTATATCTTGAAAAACAGGAACTAATTGAGGGTACGATTTTAAATTATCCACAGAAATGCCGCCATATAAAAGATGATAATCTAAATATTACCACTTATTAAAACATAGGTCAAATAAAAAAAGTAAAAATAGGGTTTAAATTGCTAAAATACCTGTAAATTACGATTTTTTAAAAAAATAGCAGGGTTTGCCTATAAATTTATTAAAACTTAAAAAAATAGTGTTTTTATGGAAAAAAAGTGCTTTATAATCAAAATTTATTTAATTTAGAAACTAGTTAAATTTATACCTTGTATGTACTTTTTGTATTTTTATAATTACAAAAGCAGTAAAATATGTTATATTATTATTAGGAATAATTACTAATAAAAAAATAAAGGGGGCATTATGGCTCAAGTAAATGAAGTGTATAAATGTGCTGTTTGTGGTAATATTATAGAAGTAGTGCATGGCGGTGCAGGTGAATTGGTATGCTGTGGACAACCGATGAAAAATCAAATTACCGGTACTTCCGACGGAGCAGCCGAAAAACATGTGCCTGTGGTAGAAAAAGTAGAAGGTGGTTATTTGGTAAAAGTAGGCAGTGTGGAACATCCTTCTACGCCGGAACATTACATTGAATGGATTGAACTGATTTGTGAAAAATGCGGAAAAGTACAACGCAAACACTTAAAACCGGGAGATAAACCTGAAGCCTTTTTTAAGACGGACGCCGAAAAAGTAATTGTGAGAGAATACTGCAATTTACACGGTTTATGGAAATCTGAAAAATAAAGTTAGGAGACGATAGTATATGATGCAAGCGGTAAAAATTACAGATAAAGTTTATTGGGTGGGGGCAATTGATTGGAATATACGTGATTTTCACGGTTATTCCACTAAAAAAGGAACTACTTATAATGCCTATTTGGTAATGACGGAAAAACCCACTTTAATAGACACGGTGAAAAAAGAATTTTACGGGGAAATGATGGAACGCATTAAAAGCGTAATAGACCCCAAAGACATTAAAATTATTATTTCCAACCACTCGGAATTAGATCATGCCGGGGCTTTACCGCAAACAGTAGATGCTATCAATCCGGAAGAAGTATATGTATCGGATATGGGTTTTAAGGATATTACGGCCCAGTTCCATTGTGATCTAAAATTAAAAACCGTTAAGACGGGAGACAGAATTGATATTGGGGGAGATACAATCTCTTTTGTGGAAGCGAGAATGTTGCACTGGCCGGATAGTATGTTCTCTTATTTGGAAAAAGAAAATGTATTGTTTACCAACGATGTATTCGGTATGCACTATGCCACCAGCAAACTCTTCGACGATGAAAATGAAGAAAGATTGTGGCTCTATGAAGCGGAAAAATACTATGCCAACATTGTACTTCCTTATTCGGATATTGTACTTCGCTTTTTGGCTCAAGTGCAAAAAATGGGATTATCTCCCAAAATTATTGCTCCCGACCACGGTTTTATTTGGAGAAAAGATCCTTCTAAAATTGTGGAATTATATGCTAAATGGGCGGCTCAGGCTCCTAAAAATAAAGCGTTGGTTGTCTATGATACTATGTGGGGAAGCACCGAAAAAATGGCCACCTATATTGCCGACGGATTACGCGAAGGGGGGACTATTGTTAAACAACTTTCCATGCATAGTAATCACAGAAGTGATGTGGCTACCGAGATTTTAGATGCTTCCGCTTTAATTATCGGTTCTCCGGTATTAAACAGCCAAATTTTTCCTGCGATGGCCGATGTTTTATGCTACTTAAAAGGACTTCGTAAGAAAGGGCTTGTGGGGGCGGCTTTCGGTTCTTACGGGTGGAACGGATCCCCGGTAGATGAACTAACTAAAATACTGGAAAGTATGAATGTGGAAGTAGTATCCCCGGCTATTAAATCTCCTTTTGTTCCCGACGAGAATATCAAAAAAGCTTGCCGTGAATTAGGGCTTTTAGTCAGCCAAAAAATTGCTGAAAAATTAAAATAAAGGTATATTTGTATGGCGGCAAATGAAATAAACGAAGGGTTAAATTATATTACTTACGGGTTGTATATTGTTACTTCGGTCGACGGAGAAAAGAAAAACGGACTGATTGTAAATACTGTTTTTCAGGTAACCGCGCAACCGGCACAAGTGGCTATTTCCGTTAATAAAAATAGTTTAACGCATGATATTATTACAAAAAGCCGTGTATTTGCCGCTATGCCTCTTGAACAGGAAAGCACTTTACCTTTTATCGGTATTTTTGGTTTCCGTTCGGGGAAAACCTTTGATAAATTTTCTAAAGTTCCTTATAAAACCGGCTTTTTAGGTTGCCCGATTGTTACGGAACATACACTTTCTTATATGGAAGTGGAAGTAAACAATACGGTAGATTTAGGAACTCACACCTTGTTTATCGGAGAAGTAAAAGATGCCGGCGTGTTAAAACAAGGCCAAGCCCTTACATATGATTATTATCATCATGTGATTAAAGGCAAAACACCTGCGGGTGCAACACACTCATAAATTTAGAAGTAAAAAATCTGGAGGAAATTACTATGGTAAAATATATTTGTGAAATTTGCGGTTATACGTATGATCCTGCTATCGGTGATCCGGAAAACGGAGTACCGGCCGGAACCAAATGGGAAGACTTAAAAGAAGATTGGGTTTGCCCTGTTTGCGGGGTAGGTAAGGACCAATTTAAGCCTGAAAATTAAATTTTGAGGGTATTTTGAAAAAAACGCTTAAAATTTAAGTATTTTTTTGAAATAAAAAAAGGGACTCTTTTTAGGGCCCCTTTTTGTAATGACTGATGTTAATATCCATAAACATTACGGCAAGAATAAGCATAGGTTAACTTATAATCATAAATACTGTCTATCCAAACAATATTTTTAATACCTGCTTCTTTTATTGCACCTATTAAGGTATCCGGTGTTTTTGTTTTATGCCAGGGCCAAGGAATTACTCCTAATAACAAAAACGAACAAGAAGATCCTTTTTTTAGTTCTTCTGTTTGTTTGAAATAAACCTGTTGAGCATCTAGTTGTAATGAGTATTGTGTGGTTCCGTAAAGACCACAACCGCTCATTAAACCTATGCAGAGTAGTAGTATGATTATTTTTTTCATAAATATACCCCTTTACTAAAGAGTAAAGAGGGAAAACTTCTACTACAAGTAAATAAATATACTATAATAACAATATGAAAATTCTATATGTTATTACTTCTACAGATGTCGGCGGTGCAGAAAAAGCACTGGCTGATTTGGTTATTGAAACCGCAAAGGAAAATCGGGTGCAGATTGTTTGCCTAAAAAAGTTGGGGCCCGTGGCGGAAGAATTAAAACAAAAAGGAATAGAAGTAATTTCTTTGGAAATGAAATGGTATTCCCAGCGTGGGGTTATAAAAAAAATAGCGGAAATTATAGATACTTTTAAGCCGGATTTGGTTCATGCTATGCTTTACCGGGCTATTGAATATACGCGTATTGCTATAGCCGGAAAAGGAATCAAATTGCTCACGACTCCCCATTTTGATTTATCCAAAAAAAATATTTTGTTAAGATATACAGACCGTATGTTAAAAGATTTAGACACTCTCACGGTGGCGGAATCTTTTTCAACGGCCAAATATTTGGTTGAAAAGCAAAAATATCTTAAAAATAAGGTTTTTTTACTTCCAAACGGAGTAGATAAAGAGGTTTTTTTTCAAGATAAATCAGCCCGGGAAAAGATGCGCAAGCAGTATGGATATTCTCCCGAAAATATTATTTTTATTAGTGTAGCCCGTTTGGAACCGGTAAAAGATCCTTTAACTTTGTTGCAATCTTTTAGAAATGTCCATCGTTCTTGTCCTCAAGCCAGGTTGGTGTATGTGGGAGAGGGAAAAGAGAGAAAGAAAATAGAAGATTATATTAAACAGAGTAATTTAGAAGAGGCTGTACTTCTTGCCGGAGAACAGAAAAATATCAGCAGTTGGCTGAATATGGCTGATATTTTTATACTTACCTCTGTGGAAGAAAGCCTTCCTCTTTCTTTATTGGAAGCCTTACATGTAGGCCTGCCTTGTATAGTCAGTAAAGTGGGGGATATGCCTCTTTGGGTAGAAAACGGAAAGAACGGTTTTGTGTGTAAACCGGGTGAAATAACCCTGTTTAGTTGCTTTATGAGTGAGTTGATTTTAGATGAATCAAAAAGAGAGAAAATGTCCTCTTATTCTTTGAAACTTTCTCAAAGGGTTACCTATACTTCCCAACAGTATCAACAAATTTATCAACAAGTTTTTAATAATAGTTTTCACGTGAAAACAAATTAGGAGTTGTTATGGAATTGCGTTTATTTATTGTCGCGTGTATTATGTATGCTTTTACGCTTGCCACGCGTTACTTCAAAAAGAAAAAAGAGAAAAAATTCTTTAATTCTTTTGCATGGTGGCATTGTTTATTTCTTTTTCTTATCCTAAGTTGTGCGGTGTATGTTGCCCTGTTTGTGATGGGAGGGGGAACAGGGGAACCCATGTCCGTATCAAAACTTTCCATCGGTTTGGTAGGAGCATTAGTCTGTGCGGTTTACGGGTATTTTAAGAGCCAAAAAGCCAATGAAAAAGAAAAAAATGCTATCCTTAAAGCAGACTTAGAATGGAGTAATACGGTTTATTTTGCCGGTTTTGTGGCTTCTTTTGTTATGTTTTTCTTTATTCAGGCTTTCCAGATTCCTTCCGAATCTATGTATAATACTTTAATAAAGAAAGACCATTTGTTTGTAAACAAAGCTGCTTATGGTTTCCGTATTCCTTTTACAAATATCCGCTTTGGTGAATTTAATAAAATTAAACAAGGGGATATTATTGTATTTCAATTTCCCGCCAAAGATCGCAAACAACAAAACTGCGGGGGTTCCCAGTATGGCAAAGATTTTGTAAAGCGCGTTATTGCTATGCCGGGGGATACGGTACAAATCATTGATGGCCACCCTTGGGTAAACGGACAAAAACTTCCCCAACAAGACTATGAGTTGTATGATGATGTGGAGAGAGTTTCTTATCAAGAAGAGGAAGATCCTGCGCTTTATCAACAACTTTGGGAAGAACACCAATTAGACCAATACTTAGGTATTTACTTAAGAGATTCTTTAGGGCCTGTAAAGGTGCCGGAAGGCCATTATTTTGCTATGGGGGATAATCGTGATAATTCTTGCGATTCCCGTTTTTGGGGGCCGGTTCCCAGAGAGAACATAAAAGGAAAAGCCTGGTTTATTCATTGGCCTCTTAACCGTATTCGTATGATTAAATAGTTTTCACGTGAAAACCCATTGATTTTTTTGCCCAAATCATGTTA
Organism: Elusimicrobium sp.; assembly: GCA_015062115.1. NCBI lineage: Bacteria > Pseudomonadati > Elusimicrobiota > Elusimicrobia > Elusimicrobiales > Elusimicrobiaceae > Candidatus Avelusimicrobium > Candidatus Avelusimicrobium gallicola. The sequence continues at coordinate 58,724 of SUVG01000003.1, forward strand.
AATATTAGTATATTCTTTTTGGAGGAATTATGGGAGAAATTGTAGTCGTTGCCAACCAAAAAGGCGGAGTGGGTAAAACCACCACTTCTATTAACCTTTCTTATGCGTTATCCTGCTTAGACCAAGAAGTTCTCTTGGTTGATTTTGACCCGCAGGGAAATGCAGGTTCCGGACTGGGAGTAGATGTTGCGGACGGAGAAAAATCTGTCTATCATCTTATTACCAAAACTGCCTCTTTTGAACAAGTAGTGCGCCAAACTTCCAGCGAAATGTTAGATGTCCTCCCGGCTTGTAAAAACTTGGCCGGTGCGGAAGTTGAACTGGTAAATGTTCGCGGGCGCGAAAACATTTTGAAAGACACTTTGGCCCCGCTGAAGGAAATGTACGATTATATTATTATTGACTGTCCGCCTTCTTTGGGCCTTTTAACCTTAAATGCTTTGATGGCGGCCGATAGCATCATTACACCTGTTCAGTGTGAGTTTTATGCCATGGACGGTTTGGCTCACTTTATGGGAACCGTTAATAAAATCAAACAATTTCTGCATCCTAAACTTAAAATGGACGGCGGTGTTCTTACTATGTATGATTCCCGCATGAATCTTTCCAAACAGGTTTTTGCGGAAGTAAGCCGCTATTTTGGTGATAAAGTATATAAAACTCCTATTCCTCGCAATATTCGCTTAGCGGAAGCCCCCAGTTTCGGCCAGGCTATTTTCGATTACGACCCTGCCTGTCGCGGTGCCAATGCATATATTCAATTAGGAATTGAGTTTTTGGTTCGCCGCGGCGCCAACCCGGAAATGTATAAAGACTTTAAGATGACGGGCGAAATGCCTGTAAATTATGATTTTGGAGGATAAGATGTCCAGACTGGCATTAGGAAAAGGCTTAGATGCCCTTATTAAACAAACCCAAGAAGTGGTACAAATGACCACGCAAGAAGCCGCCCAAGTAGTAGAAACTTCTTCCGGAGCGGCTGTTGCTAAAATTGCCGTAAATAAAATTGTTCCCAACCGTTTTCAACCCCGTCGCGTATTTGATGAGGAAAAACTGCAAGAATTGGCGCAATCTATCAAAGAACATGGCCTTACCCAACCAATTGTGGTGGTGTATGACGCCGGATTGGATAAATACGAAATTGTGGTGGGGGAACGCCGTTTCCGTGCCACGCAATTAGCCGGTTTAACTGAAATTGATGCTATTGTCCATAAACATCTGGGCGATAAAGAAATGTGCGCGCTTGCTCTTATCGAAAATATCCAGCGCGAAGACTTAAACCCCATCGAAACGGCCCTTGGGTATCGCAACTTAATGAATAAGTTTTATATTACCCAAACAGATTTAGCCTCTTATTGCGGCAAATCTAAAGCGGCTATTTCCAATTCCTTGCGTCTGTTGGACTTGGAGCCCGAAATTCAGCAAGCCTTGCAGGAAGGGACTCTGTCCGAGGGGCATGGACGCGCACTTTTAATGGTAACAGATCCCGCCAAACGCGATCTTCTCTTTAAGAAAATGAACGGAAGCAAAATGTCCGTCCGCCAAGCGGAAGAAGCGGCCCGTGCATTGATGTTTCCGGCAAAACCCTCCGCAAAACAAACAAAACCTGCGGAAGTGGCTTCTTTTGAAAACGACTTGCAATCTGCTTTGGGTACCAAAGTGGAAGTAAAATATGGCAAGAACATCAAAAAAGGTACTTTGGTAATTCATTATCATTCTTTAGATGAATTGAATAACATTGCAAGCCGCTTAAAAAACAAAATGTTGTAAAAAAGTGTTTTTTAGTTCCCCGCATTCTAATTGGAGTGCGGGGATTTTTTATACCGAAAATATCATAGAGAAATTAAAACAAAAAACCCTTAAAAAATAAGGATAATTTTTAATAATGGGCTTATTTTTGTTTTTTGAAAGGGGGGGAATATGCCGGGAAGGCTTATTTCGTTTTTACCTGTTACCCCTTGAAAAAATCTTTTTTATTCGCTATACTATTGATGTGAGATAATCAGCGGCGAGGGTGTTTGCCAGAAATGGCCTCTCTCATTTTGCGTTGATTATCTCTTTTTTATTCCCAAAAAAGGTTTTAAGCAAACAAAAAACCCCAAGGCCAAAAGCCTCGGGGTTTTTGCAAAGTTTTACTTATTTATACAAACTGTGGACTTCCGGCATTTCCAAAAGTTCTTTTGTTACATTTTGAAATTCATGTCCGGTAAAAGTTGCCACGATGCTAACATGGAATCGGTTGTCTTGTTTGGAAACTTCTTTTTTAAGAATCGTTACATGTTGCTTTTCAATTTGTGTGGCAATTTTATTGACCACTTCCCATTTCGGTTCACAAGTGATGTAAATAGTGTCGTAGTGTTTTACGAACTCTACCAATTTCACGGTTTTGCGAACCCCTAACTGCACCAGTAAAATGGAAGCCGCACAAATAGCCGCCCATACATATTGGCCGTATCCTACTGCCATCCCGATAGCCGCCACCAACCACACGCCGGCGGCTGTTGTTAAGCCGGAAATTTTATTTCCGTCCCGCAGGATAGATCCCGCGCCGATAAAACCCACACCCGTAACAATCTGTGCGGAAATACGGCCCGGATCGCCGCCGAAAGAGCCCATATATTCGGATAGGAGTGTAAACAAAGTGGCTCCCAGGCAGATTAAACAATACGTAGCATATCCGGCAGGCTTATCGTGGTATTGTCTTTCCATGCCCAAGGCTCCGCCGAAGATTAACGCTAAAATTACTTTAATTAAAATTTCTTCCATATCCTTATCATACAATACACGAGGCAAAAAAGTAAACCGTAAAATAGTGCAAAAAAAACCCCGGTTTTCCCGGGGTTTTCAAAAGAAGCGTAAAACTTAAAAACGGCAACCGAGTTTAAGCATCACATTTACATAATGCAAGCGATCTTTGCCGAATTGGGTTCTTACTTCGTCGGCGGCTTCTACCAAATAGTAGCGGCCTTCAATACCGAAGATAACGGTTTCGTCGATATCAAATTCCAACCCCAAACCGATCATTTGCGCAAAGTCGGTTCCGTCGGTGGTGACATGGGAGCCGTCATCATTTTTTTTGCGGGCAAAAATATGGCCGGCGCCAACACCGAACGGAATATATACGCGGGTGGCTTGAGACGGGAAGAAGTTCACACGACCCGTTACCAAAGCGGTGGCAATACCGGTGCGGTAGTAAGATTGACCGGTGCCATTGCTAAATTTGTCGCCGTCTCCCAGTTGGGCATAGTTTGCGTCCAAACCCAAAGCAAAAACCGGGATAACATTGCGGGTAAAACCGATACCGGCCGTCCAGCCTGTTTGGCCCAAGTCCACTTGTTGGCTTTTATAAGTCCAAGAATCTTGGGGGATATTCATACCGCCGTAAAATTCTACGCGGGTGGTGTTTTTGCGCAAGCCGTATTCTTGCAAACCGTAGTAATCTTGCGCTACGGCGGGCAAGGCGAACAGCAAAGCACACAAAGCTAATAATTTTTTCATATTACTCCTATTTGTTGAAGGTGTTACCTTTTTATTTTAAAAATTTTACAACCCTTTTACAATACGCATCTGGCGTTGCGGACTTTTGAAAGAACCGTCTTTGTTTGCTTGTACGATTTTTTCCCACTCGCCGCGCGCTTTTAAGATTTGTTCCGCAATATCGCGTACGGCGGCCTTTCCTCCCGAGCGGGGGGAAGTGTAGAGGGCTAACTCTTTTACTTCGGGGATACTGTTTTGTACGGCTAAGGGAAGGCCTACTTTTTCCAACACGCCCAAGTCAATTAAATCATCACCGATAAAGGCAACTTCTTCGGGTTGGATATTATATTCCTTTTGCAAAAATTCAAGGGCTTTTTGTTTAACGGAAGTATTATAAAACAAAAATTCCATGCCCAAAATTTTTGCCCAGTATTCCAGGGTATTGCTGCTCCCGCGGGAAATAATACCCGTGCGGATACCGCAGGTGGTTAAATACATCAGCCCCATGCCGTCTAAAGATTCAAAGTGTTTTATTTCGTGCGTAACACCTTCGTTATCGGTAAAAAAACTGATGGTGCTGTCCGTCATTACGCCGTCCACATCGGTCAGGAGCACTTTTATTTGTTTGGCTTTTTGAATAAAAAGAGGAGAAATATTGTTCATACTGATATTTATTATACCTTTATTTTGCCCCTGCTAAAAATTATATAATAAGCATATGAAGAGATTTTTGGCACTGGCATTTTGCTGCCTTTTCTTTTTAATGGGTTGTACACCTAAAACGGTCATCAGTTCCACTTACGATTTTGACCAAGTACAACGCATCGGCATCATGTCGTTTGAAAACCGCTATGCCGCTTTGCGCGGGGTGGAAAATCTGTTTGCCAAATATTTCATCTCTTCCGGATTTAAGGTGGTGGAACGCGCCCAGTTGGAAAGCGTGTTAAAAGAGCATAACATTTCCGTTTCCGGGTATTTATCACCGGAAACAACCCGCCAAATCGGCCGTATTTTAGGGGTGGATCTTTTGTTGATCGGTGAGGTAAGTTCTTATACTCCAGCCCGTACCGAATTAACGATGACGGCTACCCGCCGCACGGAAGCACGCCCCGTTTACACGCAAGATGTTATGCAACTGCCCGACGGTACTTATGTGGGATATACCCGCAATGTGGGAACGACCGTTTCTCACTCTACAGATGTAAGACCGACGGAATATGTTATCAATGCGCAAGTGGGTATTATCGCCAAATTGGTAGATGTGGAAACCGCGGAGATTGTATGGATTGGTTCTTTCGATGAATCTTCCTCCAGCGCGCTCGACGCGGCAGACTATATTGCCCGCAGTTTGGTAAAAAGTTTTACCAAAGAACTCGCCAAGAGACAGGACATCAAATGAAAGCCACCCCCCAACCTTTTGCCACCACTTCGGTCTCTTTCTTGTTTAGAGCTTTCTTTGCTCTGACAAAATTGGCTTTTATTTTGCTTTTTTTGGTGGTAGGGGCCTTGGTGGCGGGGCAGAGTTCCGTGGCGCCTGTCAGCGCGCGTTTGCTCACTTCTTACGGTATGGAATATGCCGTTAAAACCCTTAAACCTTACCGGCATTATTTTCCGGAACCGTTTTTAATAAATTTAGAAAAACAGAAATAAAGAGGACTTATGTTAGACATTAAAAATATCGTTGCAAACCCTGAAGAAGTAAAAAAACGCTTGGCCCTTCGCAAGCCGGAACTTGCCGACCAAGTAGAAGAAGTTCTTACCAAATATACCGCTTACAAAGCCGTTTTGGCCCGGGTGGAGGAATTGCGCGCCAAACGCAACGAAATGTCTAAATCTATCGGCAAAATTAAAAAAGAACAAGGCGACGAAGCCGCCAAAACCGCCATGGAACAGGTGGGTAAATTAAAAGAAGAAATGGCGGCCAAAGAAGCCGAAATGGAACCTCTTAAAAAAGAAATCGATGATTTGCTTTTATCTATTCCCAATATGCCCAACGAAAATATTCCCGTGGGCACTTCGGATGCAGACAACCCGGAAGTAATTCCCTGCACGGTTGCTTTACCGAAATTTGATTTTGAACCGCAAGATCACCAAACCGTTGGGGAACGGCTCGGCCTTTTAGATTTTGAAGCCGCCGCGGCTTTATCCGGCAGCCGCTTTGCTTTGTTCAAAGGAGACGGGGCCCGTTTGGAACGCGCGATTATTTCGTTTATGTTAGATTTGCACGCCCAAAAAGGTTACACCGAAATTTTGCCGCCTGTAATCGTAAATGAAGATATTTTAATCGGCACGGGGCAACTGCCGAAATTCCGGGAAGATATGTACGAACTTACCGGCGAACCGAAACAATTTTTAATTTCCACTGCCGAAGTTCCGCTTACCAACTTAAACCGTATTCGCGTTGTGCCGGAAACCGAACTGCCCGTTAAATTGACTGCCTACTCTCCGTGTTTCCGCAAAGAATCGGGCACCTACGGGAAAGATACCCGCGGTCTTATCCGCAATCACCAATTCGACAAAGTAGAACTGGTGATGCTTTCCAAACCGGAACACTCTTATGAAATGTTGGAAGTAATGGTCAACGATGCACAAGATGTGTTAAGAAAATTGGGTATTCCGTTCCGTGTCGTGGAACTTTGTAGCGGCGATATCGGTTTTTCGGCTGCCAAAACGTATGATATCGAAGTTTGGATGCCCAGCGAAAACCGCTTCCGCGAAATTTCTTCTTGCTCCAACTGTTTGGACTTCCAAGCCCGCCGCATGGGGTTGCGTTTCAAAAATGCGCAAGGCAAACAAGAATATTTGCACACTCTCAACGGCAGCGGTTTGGCGGTAGGACGCACTTTTGCCGCCATTTTGGAAAACTTCCAACAGGCCGACGGATCGGTAATTATCCCCGAAGCCTTGCGCCCGTACTTTGGCAAAGATAAAATCGAGGCCAAAAAATAATGCGTAAGTTTTTGTGTTTATTAACGGCGGCAGGTCTTTTGGCCGCCGCCGTTTTACCGGCCCGTGCGGAAATACAACTCCCTCCCGATGTGATGAACTATGCCACCGTAGGCATCAACGGGGTTTATAGTTTAGATTTCCAAACCGCTAACGAAAATATCCAAAAAGTATTTGATGCCTACCCGGATCACCCCTTCGGGCATTTCGGTAATGCCATGGTTGCGTGGGCCCGTTACGAATATGAATTTGAAACAAGCGACGAGACCCAACGCAAAGTGTTTGAAAAAATTTTGGACGATTCTATTGATGGAATAAAGCGTTGGTTAAAGCAAAACCCCGATGACCCGAACGGGTACATGGGGATTGGTGCTTTGTATGGGTTGCGTGCCATGTTTTCTATGCGTAACCGCAGTTGGATTACCGCGTATTTTTCCGGGCGAAAAGCCATCAAAAATTTGGAAAAATCTATGGCGTTAGACCCCACTTATTATGATGCGTATTTCGGTTTGGGGGTTTATCAGTATTACGCGGGCACTTTGCCTGCCGTTATCAAAGTGCTTGCCAAAATTGTGGCTATCAAAGGCGACCCGGACAAAGGCGTTTCCCAATTAAATACCGCGCGCGAAAAAGCCACTTTTACGGCGGATAGTTCCAAACTCCTGCTGATTGAGGTGCAAAATAACCGCCGCAATACCAAGTATTACAACCCGCATAAATCGTTACAGTATATCCGCGAATTGCGGGCCAAATATCCCAAAAATCCGCTGATGCACTATGTGGAAGTAATTTGTTTGTTTGAAACCAAACATTACGAAGCGGTAACGGAACAAGCCAACCGATTTTTAGAACTTATAGGGAAAGACCCCTTTTATAAAGATATTTATATTGCCCGTGCTTACACCGCACTCGGCACTTCCCAAATGGCTCAAGGAAATTTAGAAGCCGCGCGTGAGCTCTTTGAACAAGGGCACAAGGCGCTGCAAAACCAAGAGCCCAGCCGTTGGGGCGTGTGGAACGAGTTTCGGTTAGGGCAAGTGTACGACTTGCTTGGCGAGCGCAACAAAGCCCTTAAACAATACAAATATGTGCTTTCCTTCAAAGATAAATGGGGCTTTGACGAAATGACCCGGGAGTTAATCAAAAAGCCGTATCAACTCCCCGAAAATAAAGATATAGGGCCCCTTCCTCCGCATGTATAACTCTTCCATAATAAATAGCAAAAACCCCCGCTTGTAATAGCGGGGGTTTTCTGTATAAAATAATATAATAAAATTATAAATTTATTAAAAACGGTGCTTTTATGAAAAAAGGTTTTACTTTAATAGAACTCTTGGTAGTCGTATTGATTATCGGCATTTTATCAGCGGTTGCTTTGCCGCAATATACACTTGCTGTGCAAAAAACGCGTTCTCTGCGTCTGTTGCCTCTTTTGCGGGCCATTTCCGACGCGCAAAATGTCCATCGCCTGGAAACAGGAGACTATACTTTGTCTTTCTCGGATTTGATTATTACTTTGCCTGAAGGCGGAACCTTAACAGCTGGTGGCGCTAACGGATCGGGGGAAAGACTTACTTTTGATGAATTTGTCTGCTGGTTGCGGACTAATTCTTCCCTAAATACGGAAAGTTATTCCGTTTACTGTGATGATAGAAGAAGCGGGGCTCCTTCTATAGAAAAATATTTTTCTTCAACTAATTTTATTTGTTGGGGAGCCAGCGGTATGGCGCAGAAAGTTTGCCGCAGTGTTTCCAGCAGTAGCACTCCTACGGCCTGTAGCGGAAGTAGTTGTTCCGGATATCACTTTTGATGAAACAAAAACCCCCACTCATAAGAGCGGGGGTTTTTGTTGTTAGAAATAAAGTTATTTCTTTTTGGCTTTTTTAGCCGGTTTGGTGGACAAGTAGCCCATCAAACGGTAAATTAACTTAGCCGTATTAAATTCCGTAATCGGGTCGGCCTTGCGTTGGCAGGCTTCCACCACATCTACCGCCACAATGTTTTTATGTTTGATGACTTCGCGGAATAAATCTAACGCTTCATACCACATAAACCCACCGGGTTGAGGCGTACCGGTAGCCGGGATAACCGACGGATCAAAACCGTCCACATCAATAGTGATATACACGGTATCCGTCAATTTTTTAAGCACTTGCGGAATCAGCTTTTTGATATCGCGGTGTTCGTGCATTAAAAAAGTGGTTACCTTGCCGGCGTTGATATACTGCTTTTCTTCGCTGGCTACGCTGCGAATCCCCACTTGCACTACCGGAACTTGACGGGAAGCCGGGAACAGCGCACAAGCGTGGCTTTTGGGGGTGCCTTCAAAGGTTTCGCGCAAGTCGGCATGGGCATCAAAGTGCAAGATGCTCAAATTTTTATATTTTTCAATATACGGTTGGGCCAAAGCCTGCGTAACCGTGTGTTCCCCGCCAATATAGAAAGGAATTGCTTTGTATTGCATCAGGTTGCGGACGGTTTTATCAATATTTTTGAAAACCGTATTGGTAGAACCTTTGCAATTAACGGCCGGTTGGGTGTTGATGCCTTCTTCCCAGGTTTCGGTTTTGGTTTCTTCGTCCCAAAGTTCAATTTGGGTGGAGGCTTCAATTATCGCGGCAGGGCCTTTGGCGGTACCTTGCCCGTAGCAGACCGTTTTTTCAAACGGAACGGGAACTACCGCGAATTTACAAAGGGCCAGAGAACTTTTTTCGTTCTCTAGCCCCATAAACTTATCGGTTTGTACGTTTTCGCTCACAAAAAATCCGTGATTATTTTACAAACACAGCCGCAGCGATAACGGTGGTCCATACCCCGTTGGTGCAAACGGCAGACTGGGTAACGTTGGTGGTTTTAACGATTTTACCGCTCATTTTCCAGATTTCTTCTTTCTGGTCCCAAGTGGTGTCGTTATCAAAATCAAGTCCCAATGTAGTGGACAGCATCAAGGCCGCCAAATCTTCGGCGTAATCACCGGCTTGTTTATCCGTTTCCCCGAAACTGTGGTGTTCGGACAGATAACCGTGGTGGGTTCTATCTTTCGGGATAGCCACCCCTACGGATGCGGCAATCATGCGGCGGTATTCGTTGCTGGTGTTTCTGCTGATAACACAATGCAGAATTTGGCCCGGGTGTAATTTTTTCAGCCCTTTTTCAATGGGCACGATTTTGCAACCGGGAGGGAAAATGCTGGACACAGGCACCAAGTTGAAACTGGCAATTTTGGCGTCTCTCAACGCTTCTTCAAAACTGGCCAATTTTTCTTTGTGTCTGCCGATTCCTTTGGTAAGGAATATTTCTTTGGGTACAAAGGCTTCGTACATTTTTATTTTTCCACTAATTCCTTGATATGAATTATTATAATATAAATTATAACAAATAAGACGCCTTTAGAAGCATTTTGTTTGTTATAAGGGGCAGAACCTGTTTATCGGTTGCCCGCGTATGCGAAAAACCGATACAATAAAAGTGTATTATATTACTATGAAAAAAACAAAACTTATTTTACTGATTTTTTTATTTCTTATTTCAACGGGGGCCTACGGTATGGCAGATATGTTCAAAAACGGTGTGTTACATTTTGATTATAAAGCAGAGGAGTTAGCCCCTGCCGAGGCGGCCGCCCGCGTGCAACTGGAAAAAGATTTGGCTGCTTTAATTGCTATCCCGGCCGCCGAGCGCACTTTCGAAAATACCATTATGGGCTACGAACGCGCTTTTGATAAATACAGCGAAGCTTTGGGTATGAGCGGTTTTCTTTCTTATGTTTCTACCGACAAGAATTTCCGCGATACGGCCCTTGCGCTGCAAATGCAAATCAGCCAATATATGGTAGATGTAGCCACTCGCCGCGATGTTTATAAAGCTATTCGCGAATATACGGACACCAACCCTCAACTGGATCCTATCCAAGCCAAACTCGTTAAAGAAATGCTTATCGGTTTTAAGCATAGTGGTATGGATTTAAACGACGAAGATTTGGAAAAATTCAAAGCCCTTAATAAAGAAAAAGCCGAATATGTAATTAAGTTTGATAAAAATGTGCAGGAATACAAAGATCCCCTTGCCGTAACGCGCGAACAACTGCAGGGGTTAGGGGAAGATTACATCGGCAAATTGGAAAAAACGGAAGACGGGAAATACTTGATAACCCTGGACTACCCGGATTATGTTCCTTTTATGCTAAACGCAGACGACGAACAAGCCCGCAAGGCTTTGGAATATAAATACAACCGCCGCGGCGGTGAAGAAAATGTGGAACTTTTAGAAAAAACCCTCACCTTGCGCCGCCAAATTGCGCATTTGTTGGGCTATGAAACGCATGCCGCCTTAAAATTGGAAAACCGCATGGCCAAAAACCCCAAAACGGTAATGTCTTTCTTGAAAGATTTGCAAAAAAAATTAAAACCCATGAGTAAAAAAGAAGACAAAGAAATGTTGGCTTACAAAAACAAAAAAACGGGGAAAAAATCGCGCACGCTTTATCCGTGGGAAAGCGGCTATTGGAGCAATAAATACAGAAAAGAAAATTTGAATTTGGACAGCGAAAAAATCAAAGAATACTTCCCTTCCCAAGTGGTTATTTCGGGCATGTTAGATTTGTTCGGCGGAATTTTCGGTATTACTTTTGAACCGGCGGATATTCCCGTCTGGCACCCCGATGTAAAGGCTTTTCAAATTAAAGATTCCGCCAGCGGAGAACTTATCTCTTATTTCTATATGGATTTGTACCCCCGCGAAGGGAAATACAAACACGCCGCCTGTTTTGACTTGGTCAGCGGAGAAGAAAAAGAAGACGGCTCTTATCAAATTCCGTTCGTGGCGATTGTAGCCAACATGAACAAACCTTCTGCCGACACTCCCTCCCTTCTCAAGCACGGAGAAGTGGAAACCTTGTTCCACGAGTTCGGCCACGTGCTTCACAACGCTCTTACGAAATCTAAATACGGGGCTTTTTCCGGTACCAGCGTCAGTTGGGATTTTGTAGAAACCCCCAGCCAAATGTTGGAACGTTGGGCGTGGGATCCGGCGGTACTCAAAAAAATCAGCAAACATTATAAAACGGGCGAAGCTCTGCCGGACGATTTAATCGCGCGCATGATAGAAGCCAAAAATTTCGGTGCGGGCGGCGGTTATTTGCGCCAAAACTTTTTTGCCCAGTATGATATGACCCTTCACACCCTGGACAAAACCCCTGATACGACCCAACTTTATTTTGATTTAACGAAGAAGATTCGTGCCTTACCGCTTACTAAAAACACAATTCCGCAAGCCTCTTTCGGGCATATTATGGGCGGATACGATGCCGGGTATTACGGCTATTTATGGTCCGAAGTAATTGCCGAGGACTGCTTCAGCGAATTTGAAAAACACGGTATTTTTAATACGGAAATTGGCTTAAAATTCCGTCGTGAAATTTTGGAAAAAGGCGGTACTTTGGAAGAAGAAGAAATGGTACAAAACTTTTTAGGTCGTCCCGTAAACAACGGGCCGTTCCTTAAATCTATCGGCCTGACGGAGGAAAAATAATGAGTGTTGTTATCGGTATTGATGTAGGCGGTTCTACTACCAAAATCGTAGGTTACACAAGCGAAGGCAAACTTGTTTCGATGCTAAAAGTGGAAGCGGCCGATCCTCTTACCTCCGCCTATGGAGCCTTGGGAAAATTTGTAAACGAAAAATCTTTGTCTTTAAGCGATGTAAAACAAATTATTTTAACCGGGGTAGGTTCTTCTTTGTTTCAAAAAGAAGTATATGGGATTCCCACTTCCGCTATCGATGAATTTAAGGCTATTGGTCTGGGGGGATTGGCTCTCTCGGGTAAAAAGGAAGGGCTGATTGTCAGCATGGGAACGGGTACGGCTTTTGTGCGTGCCGGACAAAACGGTATTAAACACATCGGCGGTTCCGGTGTCGGCGGAGGAACAGTGTTAGGCCTTTGCGGTAAATTGTGTGGGGCATCTTCCTTCAAAACCGTAGTGGAATTGGCTGAAACGGGGTCTCTAAAAAAAGTAGATTTGAACATTGAAGATATCAGCAAAGGTGTTATCGCCACGCTCCCGCCCGACACGACGGCCTCCAACTTTGGTAAAATGGAAGACGGCTCCTCGTGCGAAGATTTAACCCTGGGCATTTTGAATATGGTTTTTCAAACCATCGGCATGATGGCGGTGTTTGCGTGCCGTAACGACGAAGTAAAAGATGTTATTTTAACCGGCACACTCACACAGGTTCCTTTTGCGGCGCAAGTCTTTGAAGCCTTGCATAAAATGCACGGCGTAAACTTTATTATTCCGCAAAATGCTATTTATGCCACCGCTACGGGGGCGGCATTATCGTATTTATATCCCGACGGAAAAAACTAAATGACGGCAAGCAATCAGTCTTATAAAAAATCCAGTTTCGGCCCGGCTTTTTTCTTTTTAGGAAAACGCCAGCGGGAGGCCTTGGCAAACTATTACGAGTTCTGCCGTTTAATGGACGATTTGGCTGATGAACCCAATCAGGATAATCCACAACAACAATTGGATACTTGGGCCGGCGAAATTGCCCGCGTGTATGCGGGGTCTCCGCAAACTCCGTTGGGCACGCGCCTGATGCAAGATATTAAAGACTTTGGAATAACCAAAGACCGCTTTTTGTTGTTAATTGAAGGGATGCAAGCCGATTTAAGCGGAAAAACTTACAAATCTTTTGAAGAATTGGAGTGGTATTTGTACCGCGTGGCGGTAATTGTGGGCTTGGCTACTCTTGATATTTTAGGGGTAAAAGGGCCGCAGGCAGATGCGTTATCCAAAGATTTGGGTGGCGCGGTGCAGTTGACTAATATTATCCGCGATGTGTCCAGCGATGCGGAGTTGGGGCGAGTGTATCTTCCCATGGATTTGTTGGAAAAACATAACCTGACCCGCCAAGATGTTTTGGAAGGGAAACACTCTGACAGAGTTTCCTTTGCCCTGCAGGAAACCGATGCGTTGGCGCAAAAACTTTATGCCCGCGCAGAACAGAAAATGCAAGGGCTTCCCCGTCTTAAGATGCTCCCTTGCCGAGTAATGGGGTATGTATATTTTGCAAATCTTGCTAAAATAAGAAAAACAGGTTTTTTATTTACCACTCCGGTTAAATTAAGTAAGTTCGAAAAATTAAAAGAGGTCTTTCATGCGTTTGTTAAAACCTTTTTCAGTTAGTTTGCTTTCTTGTTTACTCGTAGGCCTTGTGGTTGCGCCGGCTAAAGCGCAAGCAAAAATGGACGCATGTTTGGCGGAAGGAAAAAAATTCTTTTCTTCTAAGGAATATGAAGCCGCCCAAAAAACATTTTCACGCTGTGTAAAATTAAATCCTTCCAACGTGGACGCGCAACTTTCTTTGGCCGGGGTTTTTTTGACGCAGGATAAACTTAACGAAGCAGAAAAAGCCTTCCAATCTGCCATTAAATCAATGAAACGGAACTCTCCGTATTGGTCTTATACTTATTCCATGTTGGGAGATATTGCTCTCAAACGCCAGCAAAATAAACAAGCCTTGGACTTATACACCAAATCTCTTTCCTTTAATGCCGCCAATGTAAACTCGTTGGTGGGCAAGGGTGTAATTACCGAATACCAAGGGGATAAACAAGGCTCTGCCGAGTATTACCGCTCCGCGTTGGCGGTAGAACCGTTGAATTTAATTGCACGCAAACGCCTGATAAACCTGGAGCCGGAATACTTAACGAACGATGAAATATTAGCCGCCTTAAAACAACGCTATGCTGTTCCGCCCGACACCAAAGAATTGACCGACGAGTATCGTAAACTCTTTGAAAAAATTCACCAAGCCGAGCAACGCCGCGGGGTTGATTACCTGAAAAACAAACATACTAAAGTTTCGCCGGAGTATGTGGTAACGCTCAACAAAGACACGGAATTCGAGCGCGAAATGCTTACTGCGGCCGGTTTTAAGGTGTTGGAAAAAAATATCGGGCAAGATGCTATTGCCGTGTTCCAACGGGTAGGTGTGCCGATACAAGATGTGTTTGAACTTCGCAACAAAAAAGGTGAAAAAATCTTCACACCCGAAAGCACCCTGACCGAAAGCGGATTCTTTGTGTACACCGAAGCGTTGCAAAACAGAAAAGCCTTTTTGCTGCCGCACGAATCTGTTCCGCCCACGCAGGCCTTTTTGGAAAAAATTGCCAAACATGTAAAAGATTTGGAAGAAGCAGGTTATATCGAAATTTCCCGTTCGGAATATAAGATGATTGAAAATCAAACCAAATGTTCCGAAGAAACGCTCCGCACCCGCCTGGGGTTGTATATCATGCAGATAAACAAAAACGACCGCCGCTATTTCGTGCAGTCCCGCCCTACGCGCGACCCCAAAAAAGGAGTTCCATATTATTACTTAATGGCGGCTCATGCCAAGCGTAATCCTAAAATCAAAGTGCCGCGAAACTCATTGGTCGAAAACTACGCCTACTACGGCTATTCCATTTGTTTAGATGACGGGAACTTGTTAGAATAAAAAATCTTTTGATAAAAAACAGGAACAGTAAAAAGTTCCTGTTTTTTGTTTGGGGATAGAATTGCCTTCCCAAGATAAGTAGAATAAAGATATGGATAAATTCAAACTCGTTTCCAATTTTCGCCCGGCGGGAGACCAACCCAAAGCCATCGATGCTCTTACACAAGGGGTCTTGTCGGGCAAGAAACGCCAAACATTGTTAGGGGTAACCGGTTCGGGTAAAACTTTTACCATGGCCAATGTCGTTGAGCGCCTTAACAAGCCTACGCTTATTTTGTCTCCCAATAAAGTATTGGCGGCGCAGTTATACGCCGAGTTCAAGCAATTTTTTCCCGAAAATGCCGTTGAATATTTTATTTCTTATTACGATTACTACCAACCCGAAGCTTATATCCCGCAAACCGACACTTATATCGAAAAGGATTCAGCCGTTAACGAACAAATCGATAAACTTCGCCTCAAGGCAACTACTTCGCTTACGGCACGCAAAGATGTGATTGTGGTTGCGTCGGTATCTTGCATTTACAACATCGGTTCTCCCGACAGTTTCCGCGAAATGCGTATCTACTTAAAACAAGGTGCCGAGATGACCCGCGCTCAACTTTCGGGCCATTTAATTAAAATTCAATACCATCGCGACGAAATGGAATTTTCTTCCGGCAAGTTCCGTATGCGCGGGCCCAATGTGGATATAATGACCCCTTACAGCCAACACGCGCTACGGGTGGAAATCACAGGAAAAACGATTTCCCATATTTACGAAATACACCCTGTTACAGGGAACGTATTGGCAGAGTTGAAAGAAGCCTGGATTTACCCGGCAAAACATTTTGTTGCTACGGATGAAGATACTTACAACGCCATTGAACAAATCCGCCAAGATTTATTCCTTCGTCATGCGGAACTTATCAAACAAGGTAAAGAAATGGAAGCCTACCGCTTAAAACAGCGTACGGAGTATGATATCGAAATGCTGTTGCAGGCGGGTTTTTGTTCCGGTATTGAAAATTATTCCCGTTATATGGACGGACGCAAGCCCGGGGAGAGACCCTCTTGCTTGTTAGATTATTTTAAGCGGTATGATGATTTTTTGATGATGGTGGACGAATCGCACGTGGCTTTGCCACAGGTGCGCGGTATGTTTAACGGAGACCGCGCCCGCAAACAAATGCTGGTAGATTTCGGGTTTCGTTTGCCGTCTGCTTTAGATAACCGCCCGTTGAAATTTGAAGAATTCGAAAGTTTGCTCCCGTCCACGGTGTTTGTATCCGCCACCCCGGGCCCGTACGAATTAACCGTTTGCGGAAACGATATTGTAGAACAGGTAATTCGCCCCACGGGGTTAGTTGACCCCAAAGTGTATGTGCACCCGACGGCGGGGCAAATAGACCATTTAGTAGAAAAAATAAATGAACATAAAGCCCGCGCAGAACGCACTTTGGTGTTGGCTCTTACGAAAAAAACAGCGGAAGATTTAAGTTCTTATTTTACGGAAAAAAATATTAAAACCCGTTATTTACACTCGGATATAGAATCGTTGGACAGAGTGGAAATCTTAAAAGAATTTAGGCAGGGAAAATTTGATGTATTGGTTGGGATTAACCTGCTTCGCGAAGGCATCGATATCCCCCAAGTGGGGTTGGTGGCTATTTTGGGGGCCGATAACGAAGGGTTTCTCCGTAATACGACCACGCTGATTCAAATTTCCGGCCGGGCCGCGCGCAATGCCGGAGGCGAAGTGGTGTTGTATGCCGATCGCAAGACGGATTCTATCAAGTATGCCTTAAACGAAATGAACCGCCGCCGCG
Organism: Elusimicrobium sp.; assembly: GCA_015062115.1. Taxonomy (NCBI): domain Bacteria; kingdom Pseudomonadati; phylum Elusimicrobiota; class Elusimicrobia; order Elusimicrobiales; family Elusimicrobiaceae; genus Candidatus Avelusimicrobium; species Candidatus Avelusimicrobium gallicola. Next base: position 75,457 of record SUVG01000003.1, read on the forward strand.
AACTTCAAGAAGCCTATAACAAAGAGCACGGCATTACTCCTAAAACAATTCAAAAAACAGAAGTGGAATTAAAAGAATTCGAACAGCAAACAAAAGCAAGTGCTTTCGGTATTTTGGCGGAATCGTTGCCGGTTCCTACTCTTAAAAACATAAAAGCGGTTGAACAAGATTTGGAACAACAAATGCGTCAAGCAGCCGATGCGCTTAACTTCGAATTGGCTGCGGAATTAAGAGACCGACTGTTAGAACTGCGTCGCATGAAACTGAAATAGAAAAGCCAAATTGGTAAAATATAAATATGGAAGAAATAAAACTCCCTTTGCAATCTGTAACAAAAGTAATCGGGCTGGACACGGTGGACAGCACGCAATCCTTGGCCAAAGTTTTGGCCCAACAAGGTGCCGAAGACGGAACTTTGGTTCTGGCCGGAGAACAAACGGCCGGGCGCGGCCGATACGATCGTTCTTTCAGTGCGGCTCACGGCGGGGTATATTTTACTTTAATTCTTCGTCCGGGCAAACCCGTTTCGGCAAATTCTTCTCTCAGCGTGCGCGTGGGTCAAGCCGTGGCAGAAACCATATCTTCTGTTTTTGATATCAAAACAAAAATCAAAGAACCCAACGATGTTTTGGCGTGGGATAAGAAGAATAAAAAGTGGAAAAAAATCAGCGGAATCTTAATAGAATCTTCCAGCGAAGGTGCCTGTGAAGATTGGGTTCTTGTGGGAGTGGGGGTTAATGTGAACAACCGCTTACCTGCTTCGTTAAAGGATACGGCCGTAAGCCTTAAGCAACTTATCGGAGGGGAAACGAGTAAAGAACTTTTCCTTGATGAACTGTTGGATACTTTTTGGAAACATTACGCCCATTGGTGTTGCGGAGCGTAAAAACATATATTCTGGCAATAAAAAACCCGCCGTTCGGCGGGTTTTATTTTTACATCAAATCTCCAATTGCTTTCTTTACCAGTGCGGTTAAATCTGCCAGCACAAACGGTTTAGAAGCAAAACCTTTCACTTGCGGGAAGGGCAGGAACATTTTTTCGGACTCTACCAACGCGGAAGTGATGATAACGGGAGTGGAAGAAAGCATTTCGTCTTCGTTCATGATGCGCACAATGCTGGCCCCGTCCAACCCCGGCAACATAACATCTAAAATGACCAAGTGCGGGTGGTAGGCTTTAATGGCGGCAATCGCATCTCTGCCCGACTGACAGGAAGCAACTTCGTATCCTTCCCGATTAAGAACCAGTTTTAATAAATCAATAATACCGGCTTCGTCTTCTACGATTAAAATTCTCTTTTTCATATTCTTTTTCAAATTCCCTATATATTTATTATACTTTTTTATATGACAAAAAAAAGTTTTAATGCTTCCGTTCTTCCCCGCATGAGGAATTTCTCGTCCAAACTTATCACTCGAAAAGACAGCGTGTTGGTGGGCTTTAGCGGCGGGGCCGATTCCGTTTGTTTGCTCCATTTTCTAAAATACTTAGCCGTCGAAAAACATTTTGCGTTGGCTGCAGTTCACATCAATCATGGCCTTCGCGGTAAAGAGGCGGCCCGGGATCAATCCTTTTGCAAAAAAATTTGCAAAGAGTGGGACATTGAATTTTTTTGTGAAAAAGTAAATGTAAAAAAATTGGCCAAAGAGCAAGATTTAAGCCCCGAACATGCCGCCCGCAAAGCCCGTTACGGGGCTTTCATGCGTGTATGCAAAAAATGGGGAGCAACCAAACTGGCCCTTGGGCATCATTTAGATGATCAGGCCGAAACTTTTTTATTGAATCTTTTGCGCGGAACAAAAGCGAAGGGGCTAGGGGGAATTCCGGTTCGGCGCAATTTGTGTACGCAAACGGAAATCGTTCGCCCTCTTCTGTGTGTTTCCCGTCAGGAAGTAATGGATTATTTGAAAGGGAACGGCCTTACCCATATTACGGACGAAACCAATTTCGATGATGCCTTCCGCCGCAACTGGGTGCGCGGAACACTCTTGCCTTTGTTGGAAACCAAACAACCTCAAATTCGGGCACATTTGGCTCAAATGGCCGAAGAAATTTCTGCCTTGTTTTCCAAATAAAAGGGCCTAGTTTTTTCTGGGCACTTTTTTCTGTTTTCGTGTGATTTGCAATTTGCTACCATATCCTATATGGCAAAATCTATTGTGTTGGAAAAAGCCCTCCAAAAAGGTCTGCAAGTTACCGGTCTTACCTTTCGTTCTCAAGAGGTAAAACCGGGGTTTGTGTTTTTTGCATTGAAAGGGGCCAATGTGGACGGGAATTTGTTTATAGAAGAGGCTATCTCCGCCGGAGCGGTGATGGTAGTGTCTTCCTTCCCTGCCGCGAAACAATACAATGTTTTGTATCATCAAACAGAAGATATCGCCCGCGATATGGCCGATGCCGCATATGAGTTTTATGCTCGTCCTTCCGATAAAATGCGTATGTTCGGTATTACGGGAACAAAAGGCAAAACTTCTATTGCTTATTTGCTGGAATCTGTTTTATCCGCAGCCGGAGAAAAGGTTGGTGCGTTGGGCACGGTTAATTACCGCATCGGCGGCCGCAAAGTGTGCGATGCCCCCAACACAACCCCCGCCGCATTACCCCTATTTGGTTTGCTCAACCAAATGAAAGCGGAAAATTGCACAAGCGTTGTAATGGAGGTTTCTTCCCACTCGTTAGACCAACAACGCGTGCGCCATATTTGGTACGATACGGCTGTTTTTACCAATATCCAACGCGATCATTTAGATTATCACCTCACTTTTGAAAATTATTTTTTAGCCAAGCAGAAACTGTTTGATAATTTAACCGACCCTCTTAATCCTAAGCCAAACCGAGTGGCGGTTGTTAATGCAGATGACCCCTACGGCCGGCGTTTGCTGAACGATTTGAACGGGCGTGTAAAAACGGTTACCTTTGCTTTGGAAAATCCGGCCGACTTCAAGGCGGAAAATATCCGCGAATTTTTAACTCATACCGAATTTACCGTAAACGGTGTGCCGGCCAAAATCAATTTGCTGGGGCGGCACAATGTATATAATGCGTTGGCTGCTTGGGCGAGTGCCGCGGCAAACGGAATTTCGCAGGAAGATATCCTGCGCGGTTTGGCGGCTCTTTCCGGGGTTCCGGGCCGTATGGAGCGCATAGATGAAGGGCAACCTTTTTATGCTTTTGTAGATTTTGCTTATACGGACGAATCTTTGCAACGCGCTTTCAAAACGGTAGAACCGTTCAAAAAAGGGAAAGTGTTTGTTGTGTTTGGTTGCGGGGGGCAACGAGACCGCACCAAAAGACCTCTCATGGGAAAAACGGCCTGCACACATGCGGACAAAGTTTTTTTAACCAACGATAATCCCCGTTGCGAGGATCCCAACCAAATTTTTGAAGATATTTTGACCGGAATGAAGGAATTTTCCAACTACGAAGTCGTTCCGGACAGAGCCCAAGCCATTGGACGGGCTTTGCAGATTGCCCAACCAAATGATATTGTTATTGTGGCAGGGAAAGGGCATGAAGACTATCAGTTAATCGGCACAACCAAACACCATTTTTCGGATCAGGAAACGGTGCGCGCCTTCTTGAAAGGAGAAAAAAATGTTTAAACCGGAAAAATGGATAGGAAAGAAAGCCTGTGTGTTAGGCCTCGGTAAGAGTGGCCGCTCCGCCGCGGAGTTATTGGCATCCAGGGGTTTTTCGGTGTTAATCAGCGAGGAGGCGCCTGTGGCGCATGCCAATCGTTTGTCGTTTGTCCCCGGGATAGAAGTGGAAACCGGGGGGCATAGTTCCCGCGTGTTTGAGTGTGATTTTTGGATAAAAAGCCCTGGTATTTTCCCCAAAAACCCCGTTTTATTGGAAGCCAAAAAAAGAGGAATACCCGTTTTTAGCGAATTGGAAGTTGCTTTGGCTTTTATGCCTTCCAAAGTCCGTGTTTTTGCCGTAACGGGAACGAACGGAAAAACCACCACCACCGCTTTATTGGGAGAAGTGCTGAAGGAAGATGCTTTGCGCCAAAAGAAAGGGCGGCAAGTGTTTGTGTGCGGAAATATCGGCAGTCCCGTTTCGCTGTGCGCTTCTCAAGTAAAATCGGGAGATGATGTGGTAATAGAAGTTTCCAGTTATCAGTTGGAAGACAGTACCTATTTCCGTCCCAATATTGCGTGTGTATTAAATATAACGCCGGACCATTTGGATCATCACGGCGGAATGAAAGGATATATCAAAGCAAAAGGGCGTGTATTCAAATGGCAACGCGAAAAAGATGTATTGGTGCTTAATGGCGCCGATACGGTTTGTGCGGAATTTTCCGAAAAAGCCAAAAGCACTGTGCTTGCTTTTTCCACCCACCCGAAGCATTTACTGAAAAGTGATGTGTTTTTTGACGGAGATGAACTTATTTTCAGTGAAGGGTACCAAATCCGTCCGCCGAAACTTAAGGGAATCCACAACATTGAAAATGCCATGACGGCTGCCCTCATGGCTCTTTCTGCGGGAGTATCTGCCGACACCATACAAACGGTATTTTCCCGGTTTCAGGAGATGGAGCACCGCATTGAACAGTTTGCTTACCATCGCGGTGTTATCTATGTAAACGATTCCAAGGCTACCAATTTGGACTCCACTATTACGGCGTTAAAAAGTTTTGAAAAGTGCCGCAATATTTGGTTGATTCTCGGGGGAAGAGATAAGGGCGCTTCTTACGAAGTGTTGCGCCCCTATTTACAGGAATATTGCAAAAAAGTACTGACCATCGGTGAGTCTATGGACAAAATCGAACAGGAGCTGAAAGGTTACCCGGTTATTCGTTGCGGCACGCTGGAACAGGCAGTGGCAACGGCTATGAAGGGGGGAATAAAAGGAGATGTTGTTCTTCTTTCTCCGGCCTGCTCCTCTTTTGACCAATTCAAAGATTTCGAAGAGCGCGGCAGAGTGTTTAAGAGACTGGTAAACGCCTATGTTTTCAAAGACCGTGTAGAAGGGGATAAAAAGTAATCTTTTTTTCGACAGAGCCTATCTATTTGACCGCATGATTTTTGAGAGAATATTTTTTGTGCGGAAAGGTTTTACGTTAATAGAATTATTGGTGGTGGTCCTCATTATAGGTGTTTTGGCCGCAGTGGCACTTCCGCAATATCAAAAGGCTGTTGCAAAAAGCAGAATAGTGGAATTTCTGTTGCAGGGAGAAATGATTCGCAGAGATGAAAAATTTTGTTAGGGGGTTAGGTTGGAAAGAATTAGGCGGAGAAGGGGACAGAATCCGTTGGCAACCTTCTTTTTCATGGACTAAGAAATAAAAAAACCCGGGCTTAACGCCGGGGTTTTTTATAATAAGAGTTCCTGTTTTTTACTGTTGCATGGCCGCTTTTACTTCGGTTCCCATCGGGGTCGGCATGCCGGAAGAATTTACACAAACAAGAGTTGTTTTCCCTTTAGTACAAAGACGGCCGTTTTGATTTTTAATCACATGTTCAAAAACAATTTTAATATCCGAAACTTCCGCCACTTGGGTAGATACGTCAATTTCATCTCCGTAGCGGACGGGAAACTTGTATTCCACTTCTTGGCGGGCTACCACAAAATACAATCCGCGTTGCATAAGAGCGGGAACAGAAAAACCCTTTTCTGCCATGTGTAAGGTGCGGGCTTCTTCAAAAAATTTTAAGTAGTTTGCATAATAGACCACATTTCCGCAGTCCGTATCGTGGTAAAAAATCGTTTTCTTCATATTTATTCTCCGATAATTTTAATTAAAATCCGTTTGTTTCTTTGGCCGTCAAATTCCCCGTAAAAAATGGTTTCCCAGGGGCCGAAGTCCAGTTGTCCGTTTGTTACGGCTACCACCACCTCGCGGCCTAGCAAGGTTCTTTTCAGGTGGGCATCGCCGTTATCTTCTCCGGTTAAATTGTGCTGGTAGCGGTCTACCCCATAAGGGGCCAATTCTTCCACCCAACGCAAGTAATCGGCGTGTAACCCCCGTTCGTTATCATTGATAAATACACTGGAAGTAATGTGCATGGAATTGACCAAGCACAAACCTTCCTGGATGCCGCTTTTTGCAAGGGCCTCTTCCACTTGCGGGGTAATATTGACGATTTGGTATCGTTTTTCCGTACAAACGGTTAGATATTGCGTATAAGATTTCATATAATAAATTATACTTGATTATGCTGTAACTCTTACTTTTCGTTTAGATAATGAAGATATGAAAAAAGAAGAATTGATGAAAATGCTGCGCAATCCCGCGCAATACCGAAAACAAAAAGAACAACAAAACCCCACCGCGCAACAAGCCGCCCAACAGGCGCAAGTAAGCGAGATGAAAAAGAAGGAAAACAAAACCCTCTTGGCAGTAGGTGCGGGGGTAGCGGCGTTGGTGCTTTTTACCTTGATGATTTCTCTTTCTGCCAAACACAGAGCGGAAGATTTAACCGCGGCATTAGACCCTTCCCAATTGGCGGGTCTTACGGTAGCGGATAAAGAATTTAACCCTTCTGGCGGGGTTACCTATGTTCATATTCAGGAAGGGCAAGATCGCAACGTTTCCGTTAGCAACTTGGGTTCCACCTTACCCATTATCAGTCGGTTTAATTACAAAACTTTTACTCCTAAAAATTTTGAAATTATCGGTGCGGCTCCCTGGGCTTTAACTACTAACTTTTCTTCCAATATGTCCGACCCGGACTTGATGCGCTATTTGTTGGGCAACGACAATATGATTAAAGCCTTTTTGGCCCGTCCCGATGTTGCCCCGCTATTGGAAGACCCGCAACTTTTACTGGCTTTTGCGCAAGACGAAAACGCGATGCGGGAATTTTTTACAAGCGAAACCGTACAAGGCGTATTGAAAAACGAAAAAATGGTGCGCGGTTTGGCGGGAAGCCGCTTTATGAGTTATTTGCTTATCAGCAAGGCTGTTAAGTATTTTCGCGATCGTCCGCAAGAGGCTTTGCAAATTATTCGCGCCAACCCGTATTTAGAAAGCGTGCGTCAAAATCCGCATGTGCGTACGGCCGTGGCGGAAAATCCGTATCTCAAAAAAATCGCCAATGTTTTGTTGGCCGGCACAACCCCTGCTTCGACGGCAAAACCGGCCGCAACGCCTGCGGGAAACAAAAAAACCACAAAATAAATTTGTACACATAAAAAAAATTTGTTATACTATATGTGTTGAAGGTAAACAGATTTTTGCGGGCGTGGTTCAATGGTAGAACGCGACCTTGCCAAGGTTGAGACGAGAGTTCGATTCTCTTCGCCCGCTCCATTTAGACCCCGGGATTTCTCCGGGGTTTTTTCTTTTTATATTTCCCCTTTTTTCTACCGGGGAAATAGGGCCTAGAAAAATCATAGGTCCAATATTTTTATTCACTAGGCCCAAAGACCCTCGCAGAATTTTACCTAAAAAGCCATACTTTAAGTAAGAGAGGGACTTATGAAAAAAATTCTTTTTATTTTAATGGCTGTTTTGATGGTTGCTACGCTTAACGCCGCTCCGTTGCAAGAGGCGGCCCAATCGCGTCGTGCCAAGATGATTGAACGCTACTTGAAACAACGTCTTATGACCGCAGATGTTACAACTGCTTTGATTTCCGCTTCCAAAAACGGAGATGTAGAAGCCATTACCTCTTGGGCGGACAAAGCCACTCAAGGGGCTGCTTTATTGGGCACCGACAAATTCGGAAACAATGTTTTCCATGTAGCCAAAGATGCTTCCACCGTGCAGGCCTTGGCCGCAGCTGTAAGAACTCTTTATAAAAACGATTATGCTTCTAAAATCGCTCAATTGAAAAACCACCGCAATAAAGTAGGGGAAACCCCGCTGATGATGCATGTTGGGTATGGACGCACCGATACTTTTTACTTGTTCTATAACGGATCCGAGTTGGAAACCGCCGTTAAAAACGCGCAAGCGGTAGATAAAGGCGGCCTGTTGAGCGATGTAGCGCAAATTCGCAAAGGGGAAGTTCTCCGCTTGGCGCAAGATAACAGCGGACGCAATTTCTGCCAAGCTGCCCGTGACGGATTGGCCTACTACTCCAATTTACAAGAAGTGGTTGCCTTCTGCGCCCAAGAAACCCCTTACTTATAAGATTTCATCACAAATCCTAACCCTCCTGCACCTCCGGCTACCCTTCCGGAGGTGTTTTTTATATAAAAAACCCCCGGGTTGTTCCCGGGGGCGGTGTGTCTTATTTTTGCTTAACTAAAGAATTTTATGGAGTTCGGCAAAATAACATCTTCCATGACGGTCAATGCGAAAGAGTCTGTCATGCCCGCAATATAATCGGCGATGATGTCGTCTATTTGCGAAGGGTCTTCTTTGTATATGGTTTTCATGGACTTCATATAGTTTGCAAACCCGCGGGCCGTTTGTTTTCCTTCCCGTTCGTAGGCCGAATACTCAAAACCATAGCGCGCAAAAAGCGTACGGAAATAATCAAACAAATCGCGGATACATTTATCAATGGTTTCTTTGCGTTGGCGCATTTGTTCGTTGTGGTAAATGCGTTCGTAATTAAACCGTTTTAATTGAGAAATCAGTTCAAACTTTTCATCGGAAAAGCCGATAAAATCTCTGTCTTTGGAGTGGTTGATAAGATCCAAAGTAAGCGTGTTGATGATTTCCCCGTTGGAAGAGCCGATTTCTTCGCGCACTTTTTGCGGGATATCCTGCGTGGTGATAAGATCTGCCTTAATGGCATCTTCGATATCGCGTCCCAGATAGGCAATTTTATCGGATAATCGCACAATACAGCCTTCATAGGTAGAAGGCATTTGGTTGCGCCCTGTGATCTGTTCCAAATCGTTGGGTTTATCGGCCGGGCGCAAGCAGTTGTTGGCAAAATCTTCTCCGCAGTGGCAGATAATACCGTCCTTTACGGCAAAGGTTAAATTAAGCCCTTCTCCGTAGTTGGCCAAGTGTTCCACCACGCGATAACTGTTAATTTCATGCAGGAATCTTTTTCCTTTTAAGCAGGCATCAATGGCGCGTTCTCCTTCGTGCCCGAAGGGGGCGTGCCCAATGTCGTGCCCCAATCCGATGGCGTAGGCCATGTCTTCGCTTACTTGCCATTTCCCGCTTTTATTTAAGCCGCGGCAAATGGTGGCGGCAATCGTAGCCACATGGAGCACATGTTCAATGCGGGTGCAGATGTGGTCGTTGTTGGGAGCAAAAAAAACTTGTGTTTTGTGTTTTAAGCGTCTAAAAGGAAGGGAGTGGATTATTTTAGTTTGATCCCTAAAATACTCGTCTCTCAAATCCGGGTTATGCGCGTGGGTGCGCCTTAGGTAAATTTCGTCACTAAAAGGGTTTTTTATCATAAAATTATGATACCATAATATAGAAGGCCGCCGCACGGCCTTGCGGAGGAAATATGACTTGTAAACCCGTAGTTTATGCCGGAAGTTTTGATCCCGTTACCAACGGTCATTTGGATATTATCCGTCGGGCGAGTGCCGTTTTCGGTGCGGTGCGGGTGCTGGTGATTCCCAACGCAAACAAAACCCCTCTTTTTACGCTGGAAGAACGACGCAGTTTACTAGAGCAGGCACTTGTCGGGGAAAGAAATGTGGAAGTGGCAACCGTTACCAAGGGACTACTTACCGATTATATGAAGGCTCATAATCTTACGGTAATTGTTCGTGGCCTCCGCTCGGCGGCAGACTTGGAACACGAGCAGACCAATGCTTACTTTAACCGCCTTTTCTCTCCCGAAACGGAAACGGTTTTTCTGCCGGGAAAACCCGAAAATGCCTTTATCAGTTCTTCGGCTGTGCGCGAAGCCGTGCGCTATGGGGCCGATGTATCCGCATTAGTGCCCGTTTGTGTGGCTCAAGCCTTGGCAAAAAAAGAAGTCAAATAAAAACTATCGTCGGCAGACATTTTTTTCTAATCTAAAAGAACTACCCTAAAAATGGGCCTTTTATTCGGTTGAAGCCTAGGTTGTAAGTTTACTAAAATATAGGTGGAGACGGATAAAAGGAGATTGTATGTACTGTGCCAAATTAAAAAAATTTGCGTACCAGTGCGAACCCAAACGCTTAAAGCGCTTGAAGGGTGAGCTGTGTTTTTCCTTTTTTTCCATTATTCCTTCTCATTTGTACCCCAGTTGTAATCAATATAATCATGCTGTAAAAAATAGTAATAATCTGCAACATTTTGTAGTCCCGTTTTTGTATAGGGCCAAAAACCTAAGTAATATAGGTCTTTTGGCCCTGTTTTTTTGTCGGTTAAAATGGAATTATTAATATAAGAGGAGAATTATGAGAGCGCTAATATCGCTAGTACTTAGTTTTTGTATCATCTTCAGCAGCGTTACGCCTTCGTTTGCGCAACTGCTTCCCAAAGTGAGCAGAAGTGCAATCAAAGGGCTTAGCGGTGCCGGAAGCGTTTTGGGCAAAGGAACCGTCGCGTCCAGCAAGATTTCTTCCGGGGTATATGCGGCGCTTGCTCGTCAGCAACTGGCCGGAGTATTTACTAAAAGCAATATTGTTCCTACGGAATTGTTGCAACTTCCCGCCGCTGTGTTGCCTTCCCGCATTTTGTCTTATCCCGACCCGGTTATTCGCACGGAACTTTTACGAACCTCCTTTTTAACGCTCTCTTTAGGTCAAAACATTCCTGCCGAACAACTTACTCAAGCCCTGGGCCACTACAAAGCCTCTTTAGCCGAAGCCTCCTCTTCTTTCCAACAATTTTCTCAACAAGAAATGACCGCCCTTTTGATTGCGCATCGCACGCAAGATGCGGTGGCCCTGCAAAAAGCTGCTAAAGTTTCTGCGGCCTTAACGGATGCTAGTGCGATCGGTTTATTAGGTACGGCGGCCGATGCTCCGGCTTTGTTGGCTTTTTATAAATCTGCCGGCGAAACTATTTTCAAAGATGTGGCCGAAGTTATTACGGCTCGCGGTTTGCTGCGCCAAGGGGCTTATGAAGAATTATCCGCTTGGGCGGCTTCTCTCCCGGCGAAAGGCGTATTCTGGGAAGAATTAGCCGCTTATGCCAAAGCCAATAATCTCCCGGTAGAAATTGCAGTCGTCTCCGCTGAAACCGCGGCGGTGCCGGGCATGGCAAACTTCTTGGCAGAACAAGGCGAAATGGTCGCTTTGCACGCGGATATCAGCACCCAAGGCACTGCCAGATGGATGGAAATAGGCAAAACCCCGGTGGTTACCGAAGAAGCCGTTACCGTTACCAAAGCCGATCTTTCCTTCCGCTTACCCGAAATCAATTTATCTGCTCCTAATTTACAAGCCTCCCCGATGCAAGTGGCTCCTTCTGCTCAAGGAGAAGTTGAAGCGGTTGCTCAAGCCTCCTCCCCGCTTTCCCATACCCCTGCAGCTGTTTCCCCTGTGCAAACGGGTAATTTTCTGCAAAGAGGTTTCAATTCTTTAAGAAATTTATTCGGTACCCACTTCCAACCCATGAAAGCCTCCTTTGTTAAAGAAGGCGGCTCGGAACAGGCTTTACCGCTTGAATTAGATGTTTACAGCACCCGCAACAAACTGGGCTCTAAAGATTACGACAGAGTAACCTTCGTTTTTAACCCTAACTTCCAAAACGGTTATATCGCGGAGTTCCGCAATTCCCACACCCCCCAAACTATGGAACATTTCTTCTTAAAAATGGAATCTAACCAAGTGGGCATGTTGGTAAACTTGTTTGAAAAAACGGCCAAACCGGGTAGTAAACTTTTATTGAAGTTGGAACAAAAAGCCAATGTGGAATACCAAAGCATTCGTTTGCCCGTATATACTTGGGACGGCCGCGTCCTTCCCGTGGAAGTGGAAATGCCGATGAAAAGTTACATCGAAGGCGCTGATGTTATCATTATGAAAGACGGCACCTTCGGTTTCCGCGTACAAGATACCGATCGTGTAATTTCCTTGAGCGACCACTATGTTCGCTTGCCGAAACACCAACTTTCCAACTTTGTTCATGCGATTGAAAACTCTCCGGTGAAATTCAAATTGACGGTTCTTCCTACGCATGACCGTACCACTTTAATTACGCGTGACACTTCTCTTACCAACCCGAGTTTGAACAAAACCTACGGTTCCGTAGTGCACAAAACATTGGGAATTTCTCCCTCTACCGCTACCGGGCTTATGTTCACTATCGGGTATGTAATGCCGGGTTTTGCTTCCTTGCTTACTCCCGCCCTTAAGAAATACGGGGAAAAGAACCTGATGTTGGTGGCTATGGGTATGTCCACTATGGCCGGTGTGTTGGCTACGGCCGGCGGCTTCTGGGGTATGGTAGAAGGCATGACCTTGGGCCCCATACAAAAAGGTTTATTCATCACGGCTCTTTTCTTGATGAGCGGTTCCAGCATCTTAAAACAATTGGTATCTAACATGCTTATTCGTGCCAACCGCGGACAAGTAGTGTTGGACAATGTAGGCGCAACCGCCAAGAAAGTACAAGGCGAAACGGCTGCTTTAGAGAAAATGACTTTCTCTACCTTAAAAACTCGTTTCAAAGATTTCTTTACTAAAAAATCGGATGTAACCTTGAAAGACATTGTGCTCTACAACTTGTCCTTTGTGTATAAAAACGTGGGCACGTTGGCTTTCTTGGCCTCTCCGTACTTGATTAACGAAGCCATTAGACTTACCACCGGGGTCAACCTGGGCTTGGACTTCTCCCTCAGTTTCCCCATCTTCGCTTTGTATAGTGCCGGAGTTACCTGGAATGTGTGGCGCTCCAAAATGAGAGATGCCTACTCCGCCAAAAACCTTTCCCAAAGCCAAGTGGCTTTAGACAAGGCTTTGAACTCTGCGGTGGATAAGTTGGTTGCGGAAGGAGGCAATGTTTCTTCCCAAACGATTGATGCCGTTTCCCGCTCGTTAAAAGAAGGGATGGACGATGTTTCCTTTGCCGCTATCAAATTGGATACGAATTTAGGCAAAAAAGACGCTTATACGAAATTGAAAGGCGAAGTATTACCTGCCTTGGAAGGTAAACTCGTAGAAAAAGGTTTGCCGGCTGCCCAAGCCAAAGAAATCACCGAAAAAGTGGCCTCCTCTATCCATGTTCAAGAAAATGTATTGGGTAACATGGCTAAAATGATGAAGGCTCCGGGCGTGTTGTCCTTAACCTCCGCCATGACTTTAGCCACTGTACACGAGTTCGTACTTTCCAGTTCCTTCGCCGGCGCAATGAAACAATTGATTCCGGCCGGAGAACTCGGTAACTTTATTATCGCCGCCACTCTGTACTTGCCGCTCATCATCGGTCGTTTGGGTGGTAACGTAATCAGCAAACGCATCAGTTCCGGCAGTATGTATCTCTTCTGCTCCGCCTTGTCTGCCTTGGGGACGATGATGATGATTGGTGCGGGTAATTCTATCCCGATGACCATTGCCGGTGCGGCCACCGCCAGTTTGGGCGTAGGGAACTTCTTTACTCAAATGTACGATTACATTATGAAGAAATATCCCGCCCAAAACCGCGAACTTTCTTCTATCTTGGCCTTGACGATGGGTATTGCCGGGTTGATGGCTCTGCCGGCTTCCTACTTCGCCGGTATCATCCCCGGAGCGGACTTGCTCTATGCCGCAGGTTGTTTGGGTGCCAGTTTGGTGCTTACCCCGGGCATGATGGCGAACTCCTCCTTCGTTAAAGTAGCCAAAAACGAGTGGAGCAACTTAAAGACTGCCGTAAAGAATTTCTTTAAGCGCGGCAATAAAAACGGCCCGGGCAATTTGGACGGTGCCGCCCCTGTTCAATAAAATTTCAGTACAATAAAAAACCCCGGAATTTATCCGGGGTTTTTTTTGGTTTCTTTTTATTATTCCAAGAAGTGATTGCGTCCGCTGATAATAGATTCGGCCCGCATTAAAGACAGGTCAATGTTTTTACAAATATGGTCGGTTCCTATCTTTTCTACGAATCCGTATTTATCCAGCGTTTTTAATACATGCTTTTGTACATGGGAAAGCACCAACTGTACTCCTTCTTTTTGGCAACGGTTGTAGATGCGTTCCAAGGCGTGGTAGCCGGTGGCATCAATTGCCGGCACGCTACGCATACGCAAAATAAGCACTTTGCAATCTTTGTGGTGTTCCAATGAGTCTAAAAACTTGTTGGCCGCGCCGAAAAAGAAAGGCCCGTTGATTTCGTACACGCTTACATGTTTGGCGATAATCTTGGTGTCGATATCGTCTTTTTGGCGGACTTCGTCCATAATATCGTCGTCGGCATTTTTGATTTGGTAAACATCGGCCATTCTTTTCATAAACAGAACAGCTGCCAAAACGAGCCCAAATTCAATGGCTACCACTAAATCTTCCACCACCGTAAGGGTAAAAGTAGTTAGCAAAATGGCGATATCGCTGGCAGGAGCCTTAAATAAGGCTGTAAAAGAACGCCAATCGCTCATGCGGTATGCCACTAAAAACAAAATGGCCGCCAGAGAAGTCATGGGGATAAGACCAATGTATTTCATCAGGCACATCATCATGACAAACAGAAAACACGCATGGGCCATACCCGCAACAGGGGTACGGCCGCCGTTTTCAATGTTGGCCGCGGTGCGGGCGATGGCGCCCGTGGCGGGAAGGCCGCCAAATAAGCCGGAGGCCACATTGGCCAAGCCCGTGGCTACAAGTTCCATGTTGGAACTGTGGCGTTTCCCAATCATACCGTCCGCTACTACGGCGGAAAGCAGGCTTTCTATCCCGGCCAAAAAGGCAATGGTAAAAGCAGAGGGGAGAAGTTTGCGAATCACTTCATAAGAAATTTCACCCGGCATATGCGGCATAACAAGCGTGCCGTCCACCTGCCCGAAAGTAGAAGTGATGGTGGCTACATTCATACCCGAGAATTTAACCAACAGCGTGGTAATGATTAACGCCGCCAAAGAGCCGGGTAATGCGCGCCATTTTTTCGGCCAAAAGAGAATAATTCCCAAGGTTAATAACCCAACTGCCAGCGTCTGCCAGTTGATGGCCGACAGAGTGTGAAAATATAAGTTCCACTTGGCAAAAAACGCACTGGGGATATCCGTTAGGTTTAACCCCAAGAAATCGTTTATTTGGGTGGAAAACAGCACTACCGCAATTCCGCTTGTAAAACCGGTGGTTACGGGATAGGGGATAAATTTGATAAACGCCCCGAACTTAAAAAGCCCCATAAACATCAAAATAATACCGGCCATAATGGTAGCGGTTAACAGCCCGGCCATGCCGAACTGTTGTAAAATTCCGTACACAATTACCACAAATGCCCCGGTAGGGCCGCCGATTTGAACCCGGCTTCCGCCCAGTAGCGAAATGATAAACCCGGCCACAATGGCAGTAATAAGGCCTTTTTCGGGGGTTACGCCGGAGGCGATTGCCAACGCAATGGAAAGAGGTAAAGCCACACAAGCCACAACAAGGCCTGCGCTTAAATCTTTCAAAATCCGTTGGGAAGAAAATTCTTCAGGGTGATTTTGAAGAAGCGTGAATAATTTAGGTCTAAGCATCATATTATCGGTTGAATAATTTACGAATCAGCCTGTCATAATAAGGCTGAGGAATTTGCATACCCGGGGTGGTAATTCTTCCGGCGTGCGGGCCATGATAGTCCGACCCGGCCGTGCAGAACAAACCATATTTTCTGGCTAAAGCCAGCAGGTCTTGCTTCATTGAGAAGGTATGGGCGGGATAAAAAACTTCAATGCCGTCCAGGCCTGCTTCTACCCACGCGGGGAAATTCCAGTGTTCGCTGACAATTCCCGGGTGGGCAATCACGGCCATGCCGCCGGCTCGCTTAATATGTTGTATGGCTTCCACGGCGGTTACCCCGGCGGAAGGTACATAGCCGGGTTGGCCGGGCACCAAGTAGCGGCGGAAACCTTCCTGTCGGGAAGGCACAACCCCGTTTTCTTTTAAGGCATCGGCCACATGGGCGCGGGAAACGGTGTTGGGGGCTCTTTTGAAAACATCTTCTTCGGTGATGTTTACGCCCGCTTCTATGAGTTGGCGGATAATTTGGCGTATTCTTTCCCGGCGGTTTTGGCGGTTTTGGGCCAAAAAGGCTTGAAAAGTCGGGTTGTCCAAATCTAAATTATAACCCGTGAAGTGCAAATGGTCGTGTTCCCGGGTGCTGATTTCTACCCCGGGGGTAAAAAGAATACGATGTTCTTTGCATACCGCTTCGGCTTGGCGTACGCCGTCGGTGGTGTCGTGGTCTGTCAGCGCAAACACATTTGCGCCTGCTTTCAAGGCCGCGTGCACCACCTCTTTGGGCGAACAGGTACCGTCCGAAAATTCGGAGTGGGTATGCAAATCTATCTTGGGCATTTTATACGCGTTCTACCGCTGTTACGCCGGGGACGAGTTCTTTAATTTTCTTTTCTACCACGGCTTGCAAGGTAAGTTGGGCGTGCGGGCAGGATCCGCAGCGGCCGCGAAGCCCTACGGTTACGATACCGGTTTTTTCATCTACACCGATAAGTTGGATATCCCCTCCGTCGGCTTGCAGAATAGGGCGGATTTGTTCAATTACTTGTTCCACTTGTTCTTTCATATTATTTCTCCAAATTAGTTTTTTATATTATATCTTTTTTAGAAGAGCGCGTTTAGATAACAAAAAGCATAAAAAAGTTGTATGTATCGCAAAAAATATATGCTATACTTTTAGGGAAGACTTTAGAAGTATCTTTGTGAGAGGAGAAAAAGGTATATGAAAAAAATTATCGCTTTAGCGGCCCTTTTAATGTTTGTCAGCGCGCCTGTTTTCGCCCAGAAATATGCCAGCGTAAACGCTAAAAGAGCCAATATCCGCACCTGCGCCGGTACCAAATGCGCTATCAAGTGGTATGCTTGGAGATATACACCCGTTATCATGGTAAAAACCAATGAAGATAAAAGCTGGGTGTTCATCAAAGATTTTGAAGGTTTCAACGGTTGGATTTCCGCCGATTTATTGAGCCCCAATGGCGGTATGTCTGCCAAAGTGGACTTAAATGTCCGCAAAGATGCTTCCGCCAGTGCCGATATCGTTTGCACCGTGGAAAAAGGCTATCCGTTCAAATACCTGGCCAAAAAAGGAAACTGGATTCAAGTAGTGGACGAACCTGCCAACGCCAAAGACGGCACTTGCAAAGGTTGGGTATATAACGCAAACCTTTGGGGTTTCTTCAAACAATAAGTTTTGTTTGTTTTCAAAAAGGGGCTCGCAAGAGCCTCTTTTTTTATCTTGAAAAAATTTCTTTTACAGATATACTATTAAGTGGCGCATCTTGCCAAACCCGTTTTGAAAAGAGTAAAATATAGATATGAAGAAAATTTTAACCATATCCGCTGTGGCCAGTTTGCTGATTTGTGCTTTTTGTGCGGCCCGGACGGTGAACGAAGGTCGTTTCAATATCTCGGGTACCGTAACGGTGCCGGAGCGTTTGGCTCGCCAAGCGGAATCTGCCAATAATTCTTGCGCGATTATCGTTAAGAACGAAGCGGATGTGCCGGTGGCAATTAAACGGGTTGTAAACCCTAAATTCCCGTTGGAATTTACCATGGGAGAAAATGATTTGTTGGCCGAGAGTTTGGACGGTTCGTTGAAATTGGAAGTCCAAATCAATAATCATGGCCAGTTGGGCTTAATTAAACAAGGCGACATTTTCGGTTCTGCCGATACTATGATTAAACCCACTTCCAAAGATATTTTGGTTCAAGCCGATAAAACGATGGGCCCCGTGCGCTTAGCGCGTAATGTGAAAGGAAACTTCTTCCGCACCGCTGCCCGCTAAAACCTGTCTCTTTTATAAAACCCCGGGAAACTCCCGGGGTTTTTTATTTGCCCGGCCCTTGCACTTTGGTCTTTTTTTTCTTAGACTAAAGGTATGATATACTTTGCACATCGGGGAGCCTCGGCCCAACGCGTTCAAAATTCTTTGCCGGCTTTTGCGCTGGCTCGCGAGCAGGGGGCCACTCACTACGAATTGGATCTCCACCTCACCAAAGACCGGTTTTTAGTTGTCCATCACGACCACTCTTTATTATCTACAACCGGGCACGATGTGCAACTGGGCGGGCTTACTTTAGCCGATTTGAAAAAATATCCCCTTCAAAACCCCTTTGACAGCCGGGAACTTTATATCCCTTCCCTCAAAGAAGTATTGCCCGTAATTGTAGAAGATTTGCAACTGTTTAATTTGGAATTTAAGAACGAAGGGAACTGCTATCCCGGGATAGAGGAACATACTTTGCAGGTGCTTAATACTTTTGTGCCGGAAGTGTTCCCTAAAACGCTGTTTTCCAGTTTTGATTATGAAACCTTAGTGCGTATCCGCCAATTAAATAAAAGCGTGCGTATCGGTCTGTTAACGCGCTCTTTTGATATTGCGCAGGCCCTTTCTCTGCGGGCGGAGAGTATCCACTTAAACGCGACGCGTTTTTCTCCCGAAATGGTGCAGATTTGCCACGATAACGGCCTGAAATTGTACCTCTATACGGTAAACGATTTGGAAACGGCCCGCCAACTGGAGTGGTTGGGGGTGGACGGTATTTTTACAGACCGAATTGATTTGTTTACAAACCGCAAATAAAAAACCCCGCTGTAAAAAGCGGGGTTTTTTGTTGAGAACAAGATTAGTAATCATACTCGGAGGAAGAATCTTCCGCGGGGGCTTCGCCTTGCATACCATAGTATTCTTCGGGCGTGTAGCGTTTGGGTTTTTGCCACAGGCGTTTTTCTTTACGGTGATCGGCGTCGCTGGGCTGGCCGGGGATTTTGGGTTGTTGGCGTTCATCAAAGAAGTAAACTTCTTTTTGTTCTTCCGGCCCTACATTAAAAATATATTCGGATTCCGTCAACGGTTTAGTTTCGCGGCGTTCTTTAACGGCTTCGCTACTCAAATCTTCCATATAATCTTCTTCCGTCAAATAAATTTTGCGGTTATATTTTTCTTTCTTTTTTGCGTTGGTGTTACAGCCGGCCACTACACCCAAACACAATACTAAAACCAAAAGTTTAAGAGCAGTTTTCATAAGATCTCCTTAAATTTTCCTTTCACCTGATATTATAATGTTTTCCAGCAGTACTGCAAGCGTTACGGGGCCCACTCCGCCGGGAACGGGAGAGTAGGATACTGAAAATTTATCCATTTGTTCCGGGACGGCATCTCCGCACAAGCGGTTGTTTTGTTCGTCCCAGTTGGTAGAAATATCCGCCACAATCGCCCCTTTTTTTAACCAAGATGCGTCCAGAAGCCCCGGTTTGCCGGCCGCGGAACAGACCACATCGGCATCGCGCACGGCGCGGGGCAAATCGGTTTTGGTGTGGCAAATTTTTACGGTTGCGTTTTGGCAAGTAAGTAAATGCGCAAGCGGACGGCCTACCGTAATAGAGCGTCCGATTACCACGGCTTCCGCTCCTTCTAATTTCACACAGTGATAGGCCAGTAACAAAACTACCGCCATCGCCGTACAAGACACAAAACCGGGCAGGGCTTGCACCTCTTTCCAGGTTTTGCACAGGAACAGATTGCCCATATTGATGGTGGACATACCGTCAATGTCTTTTTGCGGAGCCAATTTGTCGGCATAATTGGTGGCCGCTAAATGGGCGGGCAAAGGCCGCGGAATTAAAATAGCATCTACCGTATCGTCCGCGGATAAAGTTTCCACCAATTTCAAAAAATCTTTGGCCGGGGTTTGATTATTTACTTCGTAAATTTGGGTTTCCACTCCCAGTTTTTGGGCGGCTTCCACTTCTTTTTTCAGGTAAACATGCGCGCCGTAATCTTCGGTAGAGCCGATCGCGCAGAGTTTAATGGGTCTGCCCAAAGCGGCCCGCACCCTTTCCGCCCTTTGGGGGAGGGTTTGGCGAATTTTGGCTGCTAATGTTTTTCCTTCTAAAATCATATGTATTATTTTACCAAATTAAAAACAAACCCGCAGTTAAGCGGGTTTGTTTATTTTAACATGCCATAAATACTCAATGTTTCCGTGAGTCCCTTTGATGGGGCTTTCTATCACTTCACCCGACCAACCCCCGTATTTTTCCTTCAAATTTTCTTCAAAGAAATCTTGCACCCGTTTAATGGCAAGTTGGCGGTTTTCTTCCGTCTTTACAATACCGTGAGGCACTTGTTTGGGGGTTAATTCAAATTGGGGCTTAATTAAAAATACGATTTCGCCTTGCGGTGCCATAATCTTAAAAAGGGGTTCCATAATCATGGTAAGCGAAATAAAAGACACATCTACCGCGGCAAAATCGGGGGGCGTTTCAAATAGGTCGGGAGTCATGTAGCGGGCATTTGTTTCGGGTTTGAAGTGGAAATTCTTGTAACGGCGCATTTCGTCTGCCAGTTGCCCCTTGCCGACATCTACTCCATACACATCTTTGGCACCGGCTTGCACCATGCAATCGCTAAATCCGCCGGTGGCAACGCCAATATCCACACAAGTTTTTCCCGCTACGGAAATATTCCAAGTTTTCATGGCTCCTGCCAGTTTGAGACCGCCGCGCGACACATAGGGGCAAGATTTTTCTTTAATGGCAATGGTATCTTCGGGCAAAATGGTGCGGTCGGCGCGGGTATCTACCTCGCCGTTTACCAAAATTTCCCCGGCCATAATGCTGGCTTGCGCCCGGTTGCGGCTGGCGAAAAAGCCCTGCTCGACCAAGGCCATATCCAAACGCAATTTTTTATTCGCCATCGGTAGTCTCCGCCAAATCGGTGTCAAAAGGTTCCGTTATCATTTCGGCTCCTTTTTTCTTTAATTCTTCCACTTTGAATTTTACCGTTTCCAACTTTTGGGAAAGTTCTTTGGATAGAACAATTCCTTCTTCAAAAAGTTTTACGGAAGCGTCCAAATCGGTTTGTTCTTCTTCGAGTTTGGAAACAATTTCTTCCAAACGGGAGAGTTGTTTTTCAAAATTAAATTTCGTTGCCATATTAAAAGACCTCTACTTTACTTCGGTATAAATCATGCCGTCTTGCACTTGTACAAAAATTTGCTCTCCGGGTGCAGTTTGATGAACACTGCTGATGACGGAGCCGTCCTTTTTGCGGGTGATGCTGTATCCGCGTTTTAATACGGCTTGCGGGCCCAGCGCCAACAACTTTTGTGAAGCGAGTGCATAGCGGTTTTCAAAATCTTTTCGCTTGGTTTGAAAGGCATTGTCCAAACGCAGGGAAAGGTCGTCGAGTTCCTGTTCTTTAGCCAGTGTTAAATTTTCCGGATATTTGAAAACAGGGCTTCCCACGGCCAAATCATAACGGCGTTTGGCGCGTTCGTAAAACAGACTGACAGCCTGTAACAACCGTTTTTGTAATTGCGAAATGTGCGTCTGCGTGTTTTGGGAATTTTGCACTACCAGTTCTGCCGCAGCCGACGGCGTGGGCGCGCGTAAATCTGCCACAAAATCGGCGATGGTAAAATCTACTTCGTGTCCCACGCAGGAAATAACAGGAATCTTGCTTTTGAAAATGGCGCGGACAACCGTTTCTTCGTTAAAAGCCCACAAATCTTCTATGCTTCCGCCTCCGCGCCCGAGCAAAATAACATCGGGTTTCGGGGTAAAAGAATTGGCATCTTCCAAGGCTTGGGCAATTTGAGGGGCGGCTTCGTCCCCTTGAACCAGGGTAGGAATAATCAATACTTCCAAATGAGGATTTCGTCTTTTTAATACGGATAAAATATCCCGCACGGCCGCCCCGGTGGGGGAAGTGATAACGGCGATGCGTTGCGGAAACAGAGGAATTTCTTTTTTATGTTCCGGTAGAAAAAGGCCTTCCTCTTCCAACTTTTTTTTCAGTTTTTCAAATTCTAAAAAGAGATTTCCTTTGGTAAGTGATTCAGCCGTTTTGGCTACAATCTGGTAACGGCCTTGCTTGGCGTAGCAGGATAAGTCTCCGCCTACACGCACCTTCATGCCTTCTTCAAGTTGCCCGCCGTATTTTCGTGCGTCCCACTTGAACATTACCCCGGACAAAAGAGCCTCGCGGTCTTTCAAATCAAAATAAACATGGCCGCTGGCGGCCGTGCGCAGGTTGCTTACTTCCCCTTCTACAAAAACACCGCGGAAAACACCTTCCATCATTTGCTTGATAGCAAGCGTAATGGCGGTGACGGTAAAAACTTGGCCTCTAAATGGTGCTTCGGGCTCCATTTATTCTCCTTTGGTTTTTTTGAGGCGGTCGATAAGCGGAGCCTCTTTGCCCAGAGAGCCCGGCTCAAAAAAGCGCATGGGATTGGGCATATAAGATTGTTTTACAAAATGGTTGGGGTAATCATGCGCGTATTTATATCCGCGGTTTTTCCCGCCGGAACGCAAATGCTCCGGTACCGGGCGGTAGCGCCCTTCGCGTACTTCTTGCAACGCGGCGTTAATGGCATTGTAAGCGGAGTTGCTTTTGGGGCAACACGCCACATAAATAGCGGCATGAGCCAAGGGGATACGCACTTCGGGCATTCCCAATTCTTCCGCGGCCTGAAAAGCCGCCTGTGCAATCATCAATGCGGCAGGTTCGGCAAGGCCCACATCTTCGCTTGCACAAATTAAAATGCGCCGTGCGATAAAACGCGGATCTTCGCCGCTTTCCAACATGCGCGCCAACCAATAGACGGCGGCATCGGGGTCGGAACCGCGCATAGATTTGATGAAGGCGGAAATGACATCGTAGTGTTCATCTCCTTTTTTGTCGTAATTAAGATGACGGCGTTGGATACACTCTTGCGCGATTGCCAAATCAATGTGTTTTTTTCCGTCTTTACCGGGTTGCGTGGTTACAAAGGCCAATTCCGCGGCATTGAGCATTTTGCGGGAATCGCCGTTGGCCTGCGTGATGAAGTATTGTGCGGCATCTTCTTGCACAATGGCATTTTCCTGCTCGGCGGCTCGGGTTAAAATTTTAAGAAGATCTTGGTTTCCCAAAGCCTTAAATTCAAACACGGAAAAACGCGACAAAAGCGCGGTGTTAATATAATAATAAGGGTTTTCGGTTGTAATGCCGATTAAAATAATATCCCCTCTTTCCACAGACGGAAGGAGTACATCTTGTTGGGTTTTGTTAAAGTGGTGAATTTCGTCCAAAATAACGAGGGTTTTTCGGGAATCAAAACTGGGGGTGAGGGCGCGTTCCTTGGCTTCGGCTAACACTTTTTTGATGTCCGCCACTCCGGCCGCCGCCGCATTGAGTTCCACCGTATAAGACTGGGTGCGCGACGCAATATAACGCGCCGTGGCTGTTTTGCCACAACCGGGCGGGCCAAAGAAAACGGCGGATTTAATCATATCCGCTTCCAACAAGCGCCGCAACATTTTGCCCGGCCCCAACAAATGCGGTTGGCCGGCAAAGTCTTCCAGTTTTTTAGGCGCTTGGCGGGCGGCCAAGGGTAAAGAGTTTTGTTCTTCTTGCATGGTTATTTTTGCGGGGTTTCCAACGAGGTTCGCAATTTGTGTATCAGTTCGTTTACGCGCGATTCCTCTTCCAACCGTTTCCCGCCGGCGTGTTGGTTTTGTAAGTATGCTTGCGCCGCAAAGTGAAGTGCGGTGATAAGCGCTTGTTTCAGGGTATCAATTTCCCCTTCTTCACGCAGCGTCTTCATGTGGTTTTCCACCGTGGCGGCCAAGTCCGTCAATTCCACGACGCCCAAATCTTTGGCTTCCACTTCCAGTGTAATGCGGTTTATTTCTACTTGTACAATATCTTTTGCCATATAAGTATTGTATCTTTTTTGAGCCGTATTATGGGAAAAACCGAAAAACTCGTTTCATTTGGCAGATTTTTTGTTAAAAATAACCGAAAAATAAGGAAATTTCCCTATACGGAGTACTCCGGAAAATACTATAATAAACTATATGACTATCCAAGAATTTCAAACTGCCTGCACTGCTATCGAGCAGGAATATAAAGACAAAATTTCCCAAGCCGCCACTTTGGCCGAAGTAGAAGATTTGCGCGTGGCCGCTTTAGGAAGAAAAGGGGCCTTGACCGAACTGTTAAAAGGCCTGAAAGATTTTTCTATTGAAGAAAAGAAACAAGCCGGCCCGCTCGGCAATGCGTTGAAAGCCGCCCTTACGGCCGCTTTAGACGAAAAAACAGCCTTTTTTGCGGAAAAAGAAATCAACGAAGAACTTAACAAAACCGAAATTGATTTGACCCTCCCCGGCTATCCCGTGGCACAAGGCCACCGTCATCCTCTTTCCGTGGCGCAAGACCGCATGACCGATGTGCTGTCCCGCTTGGGTTTTGAGTGGGCAGAAGGCCCTTGGGTGGAAGACGAAAAGCATAACTTTGATTTGCTTAATATCCCGCTTCATCACCCGGCTCGCGATGCGCAAGATACTTTTTTTGTAGATGGCAAAATGCCGCTTGTATTGCGCACGCATACTTCCAATGTGCAAAGCCGTTACATGGAAAAACATAAACCGCCGCTGCGCATTATGGCGCCCGGCCGCGTGTTTCGCAACGACAGTTTAGATGCTACCCACAGCCCCGTTTTTCACCAAATTGAAGGGTTATATGTGGATAAAAATGTCAGCATGGCCGATTTGAAGAGCGATTTGACGGCTTTTATGAAAGGCTTATTCGGTAACAAAGCCGAAATCCGCTTCCGCCCTTCCTTCTTTCCGTTCACGGAACCGAGTGTAGAAGTAGATGTAAAATGTGTGTTCTGCCAAGGGAAAGGTTGTAATGTGTGTAAAGGCAGCGGTTGGATTGAAATGTTGGGCGCGGGGGTCGTTCACCCCAATGTGCTGCGCAACTGCGGCATTGACCCCGAAGAATTCAGCGGATATGCTTTCGGTTTAGGAGTGGAACGCTTGGCGATGATGATGCTTAATATCAAAGATATTCGCACCTTCTACGAAAACGATCTGCGCGTATTAAAACAATTTTAAGGAAAAAAGATGAAAATACTTTACTCTTGGTTAAAAGATTTTATTGATTTGGACTTAACACCCGAAGAACTGGTTAAAAAACTGACGGATTTGGGCATTGAAGTGGCTTCTGTGGAAACCACCGGGGCCGATTTTGAAGGTGTCCATGTGGCGCAGATTATTCAAATCGACGACCACCCCAATTCCGATCACTTGCACTTGGTTACCTTGGACTTGGGCGGCGGCAAAACGCAACGCGTTGTTTGCGGAGCCCCCAATGTGGCCGTCGGTCAAAAAGTTCCGCTTGCTCGCGTAGGGGCGCGGTTAGGCAAAGAAGTATTAAAGCCGGCGGTTATCCGCGGAGTAGAATCCGAAGGCATGATTTGTTCTTCCGATGAACTCGGCCTTACACAAACCCGTGCTCGCGGTATTATGGTGTTGCCGGAAGAATTGGAATTGGGAACAGATGTTTCTTCCCTTTACGGCAAGCCGGACTCTTTATTTGATTTGGAAATTACCTCCAACCGCCCCGATTTGCTTTCCCATTTAGGTGTCGCCCGCGAATTGGGCGCTCTTCTTAACAAAGAAGTAAAACTTCCCGAAATTAAAGATATTGCGGGGGAAGGGAAATCGTTGGAAGTGGAAATTCAAAATCCGGAAGGGTGCCCCCGCTATATGGGGCGTATTATCCGCGGGGTAAAAAATGCGGAATCTCCCAAGTGGATGAAGACACGCTTGGCTGCTATGGGCCTAAACCCCAAAAATGCTTTAGTCGATATTACCAACTATGTTATGTTTGAACTCGGCAACCCGCTTCATGCTTTTGATTTGCGCGAAGTGGAAGGCGGTAAAGTGATTGTTCGCAACGCTCAAGAAGGCGAAAAATTTACCGTATTGGGCGGCCGCGAATTGGAACTTACTTCCAATTGCCTGATGATTGCCGACGGAAAAAAGGCCACCGCCTTGGCGGGTATTATGGGCGGTATGGACAGCGGAATTAAAGAAGATACGCAAGATATTTTTATTGAAGCTGCGTATTTCAATGCTCCTTCCGTTAATAAAACCGTCAAAAAGTTTGCTATTTCTTCCGATTCTTCCCAACGCTT
Organism: Elusimicrobium sp.; assembly: GCA_015062115.1. Lineage (NCBI taxonomy): Bacteria > Pseudomonadati > Elusimicrobiota > Elusimicrobia > Elusimicrobiales > Elusimicrobiaceae > Candidatus Avelusimicrobium > Candidatus Avelusimicrobium gallicola. Next base: position 101,380 of record SUVG01000003.1, read on the forward strand.
TGAGCGCGGAACGGATATTGAAGGGGCCGCTTTGGCTATGCGCCGCGCCAGTGAGTTGTTTGTGCAAATCTGCGGCGGGGTGGCCAGCGAAATTAACGATGTTTATCCCACTAAATACGAAAACCCCGTCGTCACTTTTTCTCCGGCGGATATCAACCGCATTTTGGGAACCCAAATTCCGGCGGAACGCCTGCAGGAAATTTTTTCGCGTTTGGCATTGGACTTTAAGGCCGAAGGCGACGCTTGGACTTTCAAAGCTCCTACGCACCGCCGCGACCTGAACCACAAATGGGACTTGGCCGAAGAGGCCGCCCGTTTTGCCGGGTACGATATGATTCCCGTCAGCGAAACGAAAGCCCGTTTGCAATTTGCCGATAACCCGAAAGGGATTGATTTGGGCAAACGCTTTGCGCGTTCGCTTATCGGCTTTGGTTTTTGTGAATGCAAAAATATCGATTTCGTAGGTGAAAAAGAAATCAAAGCGTTTGGTTTTGATCCTAAATTCTGTATCAAAATCAAAAACGCATTGGCTCAAGGTTGGGATTATTTGCGCCCCACGTTGCTTCCCTCTTTGCTTAAAAACGTAGAAAGCAACTTGCGCTTCGGGAATAGTAATTTAGCTTTGTTTGAAACCACCAAAACCTTCCAATCTATGAAAGGTTTCCCGGTGGAAAACTACACCGTATCCGGCGTACTTACGGGTACCTTGGAGCAGGAAAAATTCTTCGGCGCAAAAGAACGCCCGATGGATTTTTATTTACTTAAAGGCCTGATGCAAGGGCTCTTTGCGGAGACGGACGGTATTACGCTTGTGCCTTCCAAAACGGTTCCCGGTTATATGCACCCCAAAATTTGTATGGATATCCAACTGGCCGGCAAAACTATCGGCTTGTTTGGTAAACTTCACCCGTTAACCTTAAAGGCTTTCGGTATTAAAACCCAAGAAGTATGGGGCTTTGAATTTGCCACCAAGCAAATTGAAAGAGGCTACTGCGCCACGGACTTCAAACCGGCCAAAGATTTAGCGGTCTTTCCGCCGTCTTTGCGTGATTTATCCGTTGTTCTCGATAAAGGCATTACCTACGCGCAAATTACTTCCGCGTTAGATAAAACCCCTTTAGATGTGGAACTTTCTTACCGTTTGATAGACCTTTACCAAGGTGACCATTTGCCGGAAGGGAAAAAGAGCGTTACTTTTAGTTTGGCCTTTTCCAATCCGTCCCACACCTTGAAAGATAAAGAAACGGAAGAAGCATTTAGCCGTATTGTAGAACAATTGCGCACCCAAGTAGGGGCCGAACTGAGATAATGCAAGAAAAATTAAAACAACTGGAACTTTTGGTGATGCAATCCCTCGCCCGGCAGAAAGACCTGCAGGGCGAGAATGCGTCGTTGAAGGCGCGCCTTAGAAATTTGGAAAACGGCGTGGATAAATTAAAAGAAACAGAAGCGGAACTGCGCGAGATAAAAGAGTGGAAGAAAAATGCGCAGGCGGTGCTTCGCCGTTTGTCGGGCCGGTTGGAAAAAGAAATTGCAAAAGCGCAGGAAGAAGAAAAGAAAATTGTTTAATCAAATTTCTGTTTCCTTTATTGAACACGGCCTTCGGCCGTGTTTTGTATGGAAAAAAGGATAGTTGAAAAAGGGAATATTCCCCATTAAACTATCTAAGAAGGAAATGCTTCGCGTTTCAGGAGAAAAATATGAATAAAGGGTTTACTCTTATTGAGTTATTGGTAGTCGTGCTTATTATCGGGATATTGTCGTCAGTTGCTTTGCCGCAATATACCATGGCGGTGGAAAAAGCCCGTGCAACCGAAGTGTTTACCGTGGTGGCGGCCATGCGCAAAAATTACGAAATGTGCAATTATATGGGTGAATGTACCCAGGAAATGTACTTTGGAGACTGCGGTATGAAACCGAAGAGTGTAACGGGAAACGATAGTGATTATAACACCTTGGTCGGCAATAATTTCCAATTCGCCGCAACTCCGTTTGGTTTTGCCGCATTTTGGGATAAAAAAGTTTCCGATGTAAACTCTGCCGATTATATGTTTGCTTGGATGCCCCGAGGCGGTAGTAACGAAATAGACCAACTTATCTGCACGAGTAATACCGATAAAGGGAAGAAGTTTTGTAAATCTCTTTGTGGTTATGAACAGTGCGATGTGGATCGTAAAACAAAATATGATTAAAATTAAAAACCCCTTGGAAAACCAAGGGGTTTTTTCTATGTAAACTTTCTTACTTTTGATAACCCATACAGCAATTTCCCAACATACAATTTTTGCAATTGTAACTTTCGTGGTTTTCTTTTAAGGTCGCCAGCAGTTTGCGGGCAAAGTCCGTAAGGGTCGGGTCGCGTGCACCGAGAACCAGCAAGATGTCCCCCGGTTGGGCGGCTGCCGCCATTTGTGCCAATAATTTTTCGCGGCAATTATCGTAACTGACGGGAACGCCTCTTCCTTTTAACTTTTCATATACCGTTCGGCAAGAAACGCCCTCGGGGATTGTTCCTCCGGGGTAATATACTTCGGTCAGCCACAAATGGTCGTTCGGGCCGATATGTTTGGCAAAACTTTCCACAAATTCATTGGTCAACAGTTTGATAGAAGCAAACGCGTGCGGCTGGTAAAAAGCCAACACTCTTTTACCGCGCAGATGCGCGGCTTCAATGGTGGCACCCAGTTTGTGCGGATTGTGGGCAAAATCGTCGATTACTTCGATTTTATCGTAACTGCCGATGCTGGCAAATCTGCGGGCGATGCCTTGGAATTTATGCAACGCTTTGGCGCAGGTTTCTAAATCTACACCCAAGTGTAAAGCGGCGGCCACGGCGGCGGTAGCATTGGCTACATTGTGCACGCCCGGTACTTGTAAACGGAAGGGTTGGCCTTTAATGGTAAAGTCCGAACCGAAACCGTCCACTTTAATTTCGCTGGGGTGGATATCCCCCAAGGAAAGCCCAAAGGTTTGGGCATTGGGAGCAATAGAGCGGAGGTTTTCTTCTTCCGCATTTACCACGGCTGTTTGGCAGTGGGAAACAAACTCCTTAAAATATCCCTGTAAAATATCAATTTCTTTATGATCTTTCTGCAGGTTGAGGCATACGCCCAAATGCGGGTGATAGTTGACGATAGAGCCGTCGCTTTCGTCGGCTTCGATTACCAGAATATCAGAATTGCCTTTATACACATTTCCAAAAACACCTTGTTCGTTTTGCAGGGATAAAATAGCGGCTCCCGTGATGACGGAGGGGCTGAGCCCCGCAAAGGCCAAGATGTCGTACACCATGGCAGTGGTGGTACTTTTCCCGCTCGTGCCGGATACGGCCACCGTGCGGTGTTCGGCCACATGCTTGGCCAATAATTCCGAGCGGTGCAAAGTGGGGATTCCCAGTTCTTTTGCCTTCAAAAGTTCGGGGTTATCCTGTTCGATAGCGGAAGACAAAATGACCAAATCGGTTTTTTCGTCAATGCCGCTTCCGTCTTGCGGGAAGAGTTTGATATTTAATTTTTTAAGATAATCCCAAAGGGCCATATCCGTGTACCCTTTGCTGATTAACCGGTCGGAGCCGGTTACTTCGTCTTTTCCCATGGCGTGCAGTTGCGCAAGGGCGCTCATGCCCACGCCGCCGATTCCAATAAAATGAATTTTCATTTTTTACTTTCCTTCAATCTAAATTTTGCATAGTCCGACATGGTGTAAAAACCCTTTTCGCATTTCATCAGCCAACAAGCGATATGTAAGGCCGATTGGGCAAACAAATCGCGGTTTGTGGCTTTGTGCGTAAGGGTAATTTCATCAAAAGGGGAGGTATACTGCGCCGTATGTGTGCCCACCGTTTCGCCGATGCGTTCATAAGTTACTTGTTCAAACGGAACATTAACGGCTTCAGCGATTTTTTTAGCAGTACCGCTGGGAGCATCTTTTTTGTGGATATGATGAATTTCGTGTAAATGCAAATCATATCCGGGGTACATACGCGCAGCCTGTTTTACAAGTTCTGTAAAAAAATACACGCTTAAACTGACATTGGGCGCAAAAAACACCGGTATTTTTTCTTCCTGTTGCATTTGAAATAAAAAAGTTTCCGGCAGGTTGGTCGTGCCCGTTAAAAACGGTTTGTGACGGTGTTTTGCCAAGGCAAAAGCCTCTTGCGCTCCCTGCGGGGTGGAAAAATCGATAATTACATCAAAATCTTCTTTTACGCTTTCTCCTGTTTCGCGGGTTGCGGCTACCTCAAGCCCCAATTCCGGCTGGGCCTTAATCAAACGAATCAAGGCTTGGCCCATTTTCCCGTTAGCACCGTTGATGAGTACTTTTTTCATACAAACTTCTCCAACAAGAGTTCTACAATTTGCCGTCCGTTCATAGCGGCACCTTTTAATAAGTTATCAAATGTAACGAAATAGTGAATCACATTGGGTTCTTCCACATCTTGGCGCAGGCGGCAAATATAGGTTTCTTCCCGGCCGCTTACTTCTTTGGGGGTGATGACTTTTTCGCTGTATTTCAAATTAGGAAAACGATTCCATAATTGTTTGACTTGTTCCAAATCAAAGGCTTCTTTTGCTTTTAAGGTAACGCCCAAAGAGTGGCTGTTTTCCACGCCCACTCTTACGGTATGGCAGTATACTTTTATATCGGGAAGTTCCATGATTTTACGCGTTTCGTACAAACCTTTAAGGTCTTCGGCCGTATGTCCGTTTTCTAACAAAGAGCCGATAAGCGGCACGCAGTTTTTTTCGTAATAAGAGCCGGGGGTGTGGAAATCGTCCAACAATTTTTTCCCGCCGCCGCTGATGGCCTGATAGGAGCAGAAAAATGCTTCCGTAAAATGATAAAAAGGTTTCAAAGGCGCCAAGCTCATCACAAGCCCGGTGGTAGTGCAGTTCGGGCTGGCAATAAGAGGGGTCTTTTGCGTAATGGCATGCGGGTTGATTTCCGGGATAACGAGCGGTACTCCCTCTGTCATGCGGAACTCGGAAGACATATCCACCATAAATTTTACGCGGTCTTTAATTTTCGGTGCCAATTCGCGGCTAACCGGGTTATCTGTGCACAAAACGGCAATATCAAGCGGAGTGATTTCGTCGTTTCTTCCGAAAGTTTTAATTTCAAAAGGGGTTTTGATTTTTTTGAGTTCGGACAGCATATTCTGCCCGACCATTCCGTTAATACCAATAATTCCTACGGTTTTCATAATGTATCCTTATTTAATAAATAAACTGGAGTCTGCCGCTTGAAGCAAGCGGTCTATTTTTGTTTTATTATCGGCGGAAATTTCACCCAGCGGCAAGCGAACGGTGTCCGTGCCGAAGCCGATTTTAGACAACATATATTTTACGCAAGTGGGGTTTGTTTCCAGGTAGCAGGCTTTAATCAAAGGATAAATTTGCGCAAAAATCTTAAAAGATTCGGCCGTTTTTCCTTCTTGGAATAAATTGTAAATTTTTACAAAAGCCGGAGCAAACACATTGGCCGCCGCACTGATAATACCCGAAGCATTGATAGCCAGATATTCGGGGAACAAATCGTCGTTCCCGCACAAATAACTGACGCGGTTGGAATACTTAACGGCCGTATCGGTTACATGGGCCATATCGTAATCGGATTCTTTAATGCCCGCAATTTGCGGCACTTCGGCAAGTAAGTCGGCCAATACGCCGGTTGAAATTTTTAAGCCTGTTCTCCCCGGGATATGATACAAAATTACCGGAGTTCCCAAAGAGGCGGCCTGCTTAAAATGTTGAATAAGACCCGAAGCGTTCGGCTTGTTATAGTAAGGCGTTACCACCAATACTCCGTCCGGACGGAAGGCCTGGCTCATGCGGATATTTTCTAAAGTGGAGTTGGTGGCGTTTGTTCCCGCGCCGATAATAATTTTCACGCGGTTTTGGACGCGTTCCGTGCAAAAATGCAGTAATTCTTTTTTTTCTTCCGTCGATAAAGTGGGGGTTTCTGCCGTGGTGCCCAAAAGCACCAAGCCATGCACGCCGGCTGCTAACTGCGCATCTAATAAGCGCCCTAAAGCGGAATAATCGATGGCGCCTTCGCGGGTCATCGGTGTAACAAGTGCGGTGAAAACTCCTTTGAACATATATCCTCCAAAACAGAAATGGGAACAATCATATTTTATCAATTTAATTGCTATAATGAAGTAATCTTTTGTGTGTGAGGATTTGAATTTATGGCTGAAAACGAAAACGAAAAAAATCAAACGGCAGATACTTCTACCAGCCTGCCGAAAGAACAATGGGAGCAAAAGATGTTAGAAAACGAGAAAACGGCTACCCTTGTTTCCGATATTAAAAAAGAAGAAACAACCGAAGAAAAAAAAGAAGAAAAACCTGTAAAAGAAAAAGCCGAAGGGAAGAAAATTTCTCTCCCGGGTTTATGGCCTTCTTTACTTCTGTTAACTTTTATTATTTCTACTTGTTGCGGTCTTTTTCTTTCGGTTCGCCCGGTTCCTGCTTGCACGCAAGAGAAAGATAAAACTTCTCAAGAAGAAAGTGCCGAAGAATCTTTGGTTAGCGGGGCTCTCTCTTCCAAATCTTCCAAGCCCGGCATTGCCTGGATTCGCGTAAGAGGCATCATCGCGCAAGACAATAATTCGGGACCTTTCTCCCGTCCCAGCGGCGCAAGTGCCATTGCCAAAAAAATTCGTGAAGCGGCGGATGCAAAAAATGTAAAAGCCATCGTGTTGGATATTAACTCTCCCGGCGGAACGGTTGCTTCCGTACAAAACATTTACAGCGAAATTTTGAAAGCCAAGGAAAAAGGTAAAAAGGTAGTAGCCCTGTTCCGCGATGTGGCGGCTTCCGGCGGGTTCTACATTGCCATGGCGGCGGATAAAATCGTGGCGGAACCCGGCACGATTACCGGCTCTGTGGGTGTGATTATGCAAACAAGCAATGTAGAAGGTTTGTTTGAAAAAATCGGTGTAAAAGTAACGCCTATTACTTCGGGCAAATACAAAGACATGGGCTCTGCTTACCGTCCGATGAGCGATGCCGAAAAAGCCATTTTACAAGATATGGTGGACGATACCTATTCTCAATTCTTCGCGGCGGTAAAAGCCGGTCGCCCCGAAGTAAAGGAAGAAGATTTGAAGGAATATACGGACGGCCGCATTTTCACCGGTCAACGCGCGTATAATTTGGGCTTTATTGACCAATTGGGCGGGGAAGAAGAAGCCCGCAAATTGGCAGGGGAATTGGCCGGTTTGAAAGACCCCAAAATCCTTTCGCAAAGAGGCGACGGTATTAAGGAATTGATTTTCTCCTTCGGTTCCAAAATGGAAAACAAATCGTTGGATAAACAACTGCAAAACTTAACCACGCCCAGCGTCTCCTATTTGTGGGTAAACTAAGAGGCCGTTATGGAACTCATTAAAATTTATTTTCAATATGTAAAAGACCCTTCCTCCGCGCTTAAAGCCTTGTTGGAAAAACGCTCTTTTCTGTGGGCTTGTTCCGGCTATTTTGCGGCTACTTTGGGTTGGGTGCTTTTCTTCAATATCGGGGATAGCGTGATAGTTCCCGTGCTGTTGTTAAAACTGTTGGTTGTTTTTCTGGCGGAATTAACGGCGGGATATTTTATCGCTTCTCTGTGCGGGCTTTATTTAGATTTTTGCCGCGTTAAATCTTCTCCTGCAGAATTATTTGTGTTGATCGGTTCTGCCGGATTTATTAAAGGCCTCTTGATTGCTTTTGCGCTTATTTCGGCAGCCTTGCCTTGGGCAAAACTCGGTTTTTTGGCCGTATTTGCTCTGGTGTTTGTATTCGCTTTGCAATTGGGATATCTTACGCGCGCGCTTACCCGCGTGTATGATTTAAGAATCGGCCGTGCATTGGGTGCGTGGTTGTTCGGGTTTGTGCCTGTTATTTCGGTAGGGGTGCTACTTGTTGCGTTTTTGATATGGGGCATAGCCCTGTTAGCATAAAAATTCAGCCCCGCGAAAAGCGGGGCTTTTTTATGCGCCGATAATAAGTCCAAAAAAAAGCACACCTTATGAAAGAGGTGTGCCGAATATAAAAAATTAAAAGGTGCGGGCGGGAATCGAACCCACGAATATCAGTTTTGCAGACTGACGCCTTACCACTTGGCCACCGCACCGTTTCTAAAAGTTCCGCTCACCGGAACATAATTATTATAGCAAAAAAAATAAGTTTTAGGAAGTATAAAATTTTTTTCTAAATTGGGTCTTGAAATTTTTGGGTTTGTGCTTATACTAGCCATATGGGAGTGCCACAACAGCCCGTTTTAGGGTACGCCTCTTGTAGGGGACTCGGCCTCCCACCTTTTTGAACCGGCGCGTATGGGCGTGCCGGTTTCTTGTTTGTATTTCCTCAATTATGCTATAATATGTATAGTAAAGTTTTACCGGTTCAAACGAATTTGCCCTGGGTAGTCCTTATTATTTTCATAAAAAACTTTTCCCTTTGTAATTTTTTTGATATAATAAAGTACTGTCTCTTGCGGGCGTAGTTCAATGGTAGAACACTAGCCTTCCAAGCTTGATACGTGGGTTCGATTCCCATCGCCCGCTTGGAGAGACAATAAAACCCTTTTTGCTGGGGTAGCTCAGTAGGTAGAGCATTTCCATGGTAAGGAAAAGGTCGTGGGTTCGATTCCCACTCCCAGCTTATAAATTTGAAAAGAAATGTCTTTATCAACCGATGAAGGCGAAATGCTGGGGTAGCTCAGTAGGTAGAGCATCTCCATGGTAAGGAGAAGGTCGTGGGTTCGATTCCCACTCCCAGCTTATTTTTAAAAACTAAACAACGCAGTAAAAACTAAAACAGGAGAACTAAATAAATGGCAAAGGAAAAATTTTCCCGCAGCAAACCGCACGTAAACGTCGGTACCATTGGTCACGTAGACCACGGTAAGACCACGCTTACCACCGCTATTACGAAAGTATTGGCCAAAGAAGGTAAAGCCAAAGCTATGGCTTACACCGACATCGCTAAAGGCGGTGTAGTGCGCGACGCTTCCAAAATCGTAACGGTAGCCGTATCTCACGTAGAATACGAATCTGACAACCGTCACTATGCTCACATTGACTGCCCCGGCCACGCTGACTACATTAAAAACATGATCACCGGTGCCGCCCAAATGGACGGTGCTATCTTGGTAGTCTCCGCCGTTGACGGCCCGATGCCGCAAACCCGCGAACACGTACTTTTGGCCAAACAAGTAAACGTACCGAAACTCGTAGTCTTCCTCAACAAAGTAGACTTGGTTGACGATGCTGACTTGTTGGACTTAGTAGAAGAAGAAATCCGCGATTTGCTCGGCAAATACGAATTTGACAGAGATAACACCCCGATCGTGCGCGGTTCCGCTTTGAAAGCGATCGAAGGTGATTCCAGCGAATTGGGCGAACCCTGCATCAAAAGACTTATGGACGCCTTGGATACCTGGATTCCTGAACCGGAACGCGATACGGAAAAACCGTTCTTGATGGCTGTGGAAGACGTGTTCTCCATCACTGGCCGCGGTACGGTAGCCACCGGTAGAATTGAACGCGGTGTTGTACACGTGGGCGATCAATTGGAAATCATCGGTTTCCGCGATACCCTCAACACTGTAGCCACCGGTATTGAAATGTTCCGCAAACTCTTAGACGAAGGTATGGCTGGCGATAACGTGGGTATCTTGCTCCGCGGTATCGACAAGAACCAAGTAGAAAGAGGCCAAGTATTGGCTGCTCCGAAATCTGTAACTCCGCACAAACACTTTGTGGGCCAAGTCTACATCTTGAAAAAAGAAGAAGGCGGCCGCCACACTCCGTTGGCCAAAGGTTACAAACCGCAATTCTACTTGAGAACCACCGACGTAACGGGTGAACTCTCCTTCAACCAAGACATGATTATGCCCGGCGATAATGCTGAAATCGAAGTTAAACTCATTACGCCTGTGGCCATGGAAGAAGGCTTGCGCTTTGCTATCCGCGAAGGCGGTCATACGGTAGGCGCCGGCGTTGTCACCAAAATTATTGAGTAGTAAAACTGTTTAGTTTACTGTGGCGGGGGCATTCTAACCAATGCCCCCGCGGATATCGTAAACTGGCAATATTTTAGGGGTCGCTTGGCCCCATATTAAGGATACTTAAGATGGCAAGTGAAAGAATTACGATCGCGCTGATTTGCACCGAATGCAAAAACAAAAATTACTACCAAGTGCGCGGTAAAAAGAAAGAATATAAATTGGAACTCAACAAATTCTGCAAAAAATGCGGAAAGAGTACCACTCATAAAGAAGGCAAAGCCTAAGATTTTTTGTGGGAGCGTCGGTTAACTGGTAAACCACCGGTCTCCAAAACCGGGACTGAAGGTTCGAGTCCTTCCGCTCCTGCCAGGTTTTATACCAAGGAAAACGGAAATTTCTATGAACAAAGCAATCAATTTTCTTAAACAATCGGTAGGCGAATTAAGAAAATCCACCTGGCTTTCCAGACAAGAAGTGGTGCAATCCACTATTCTGGTGGCGATTGTTGTAGCGCTCGTATCTGCTTATGTAAGCGTTATTGATTTCGGCCTGACCAAAGTGTTGGGTTTTGTAGTCGGAGGGCGCTAATGTCTGAAGAAAAAGCCTGGTATATCGTGCATACCCAAACGGGGCACGAAGATAAAGTAAGAGAAAAAATCCAACTGAACGTGGAAATCCAAGGGTTTGGAGACCGCGTTTTTAATGTGTTGGTTCCCACCGAAGAAGTCGTTGAAGTAAAACAAAACAAGAAAATTTTGCGTAAACGGAAATTTTTCCCGGGATATGTGCTGGTAGAAATGAACATGACCAGCGAAGCCTATTGGTTTATTAAAAGTGTTACGGGTGTAACCGGTTTCTTAGGTGATCCCAACCCGGTGCCGCTTCCGGAAGAGGAAATTGCCGGCATTGTGGAACTTACGGATAATACCTCCGGTAAGCCCAAACATGTGGTTCAATTTGAACGCGGCGAAAGCGTCCGCATTACCGAAGGGCCCTTCAAACACTTTATCGGTGTAGTGGAAGAAGTCAACGAACAAAAGAACAAATTGAAAGTAATGGTTACGGTTTTCGACCGTGCCACCCCCGTAGAAGTGGACTTCCTCCAAGTAGAAAAGAACTAGATTTTACCGCAGTAAGCAGTAAAAAATATGGAGTAACAAAAAAATGGCAAAAGAGAAAAAAATTAAAGGTTACATCAAATTGCAGATTCCTGCTGGCGCTGCCAACCCGGCCCCGCCCGTAGGCCCGGCCTTGGGTCAACATGGTGTAAACATCATGGAATTCTGCAAACAATTCAACGCCAAAACGGCTAAATTGGAAAAAGGTATTAAGATTCCGGTCGTCATCACTGTTTATGAAGATCGCTCTTTCTCCTTCATCACCAAAATGCCGCCTATGGCTGTGCTGATTATCAAGGAACTCGGCCTTGCGAAAGGTTCCGGTGCTCCGCACAAAGATAAAGTCGGCAAGATCACCCAAGCCCAATGTGAAAAAATCGCGGCTCAAAAATTGCCCGATTTGAACACCAAAGATGTTAAGCAAGCCGCCGAAATGGTAAAAGGTACTTGCAAAAGCATGGGCGTGGAAGTAGTAAAATAAATTTGAAAACAGGGAGGGCGAAAGCCCGTTACCACCTAAGGAGTTTTTAAGATGGGAAAAAGAATGGAAGCAGCCGTAAAGGCTTACGATAAATCCAAAGTTTACACGTTGGAAGAAGGTGCCCAAATCGTTAAAGATAACGCGAAAGCCAAATTTGACGAAACCATCGAAATCCACGTGAAACTTGGTATCGATACCAAAAAAGCGGATCAACAAGTCCGCACCACCGTTGCGTTGCCGCACGGTACGGGTAAAACCAAACGCATCGCCGTTATCGCCAAAGGCGAACACGCTCAGGAAGCCGAAAAAGCCGGTGCCGATCGCGTGGGCGGAGATGATATTGTGGAAGAAGTGCTCAAAGGCAAAATCGACTTTGATGTGCTCGTCGCCACTCCGGACACCATGAAAGATTTGGCCAAAGCCGCCAAAATCTTGGGGCCCCGCGGCCTTATGCCGAACCCGAAAAGCGGAACCGTTACCTTCGACTTAGCCAACACGATCAAAGCCTTGAAAGCCGGTCGGATTGAGTTCAAAGCCGATGCGTATGGTATCGTACATGCCGTCATTGGTAAAGCCTCTTTTGACACTGTCAAATTGGCCGAAAATGCAAAAGCCGTTATGGACACCATTCTTCGCGTAAAACCCAGCACCTCTAAAGGGCTTTATGTAAGAAGCATTGCCTTGAGCTCCACCATGGGGCCTGGCGTATTTGTTACTCACAAATAGTCTTTCTCTTTTGCAACGAAAAACCCCCACTCTTACGAGCGGGGGTTTTTAATTTGTTCATAAACCCAAGGTTCTATGTCTTGTTCCGTATTAAATAGGGAAGCGAGTTTGGGATTGTTCTTTAAGAAAAAGATAGTTTTTCTTAAAATTTTTTTCCGTCCCCACCAAGCAATATATTGTGCAATATTAATGGCATCCGTGCTCCCTAAACCGTCCACAAATATCAATTTGCTTCCTTTTTGCGTGCGTTTTATCAACAAGTTTACCATTTGCAAATCGCAAGGGATAATATTGTAACGGTAAATATAACAAAAAAAATCTTTCAAAAGTTGTAAAACCGCTGCTTTTACTTTTTTATCCGTGACATCAGCATCTTTTAGATATTGGTAGAGGGTGGGAGAAGGGGTCCCATCTTCATTCAACACCCTTTCTTGTAAAAAACAATGATATTCCGGTGTCCGTATTTCTTGAAAAAAATGAGGTAGATGCGTAAAAGGGACTTTTTTGTTTGCCAAAAATTTAAAATAATTAATTTCCCTGCGTGTTTGTTTATCAAAATTATCCTTGCTTATTTTTAATACTACTGTTGGATTATTAGGCAAGAAAAAACACAAGCGCTCCGTTCCTCTTCCGATTAAAAAAGGTTCGGAAAAAGATTTAACGGATACTTGTTGTAAAAAAGATAAGGCTTCCTGCAATAATGACATTAAAACCTCTTAGAAAATACTATAGAATCCCACATTAAGAGAATGAGGTAAGGCTTAACATTTCTATTATAACAAAATAAAATTGCTACAATAAACTATGCGACAAAAAATAATTTCTTTTTTGACTCTTTGTTTGCTGGCCCTTCCTTTGGCGGGGCAAGTGAGTGTTATTTCTGTTACGGACGAGGACAAGCACTCCCGCAAAGAAGATTTTTACCATACTTTTGAGTATTATATCCTGCCTCTAAAGGGAGAGGATAGCACTGCCGGTAAATGCCAGGCCACCCGTATCGGGCGGCGTTGGTTTGCCACGGCGGCGCACTGTGTGGAGAAAGCCTGTAAACAAGGCTGTACGATTCGCATGGATTTACTTGAGCAACCCGTTTCGGCCTTTGCCGAGGTTGTGCATACTCTCAAAAAGCCGGCGGTTTTTATACATCCGGCTTATACTTCTTCCCGATTTGTAAAGGATGACTTTGCCCTTATCCGCTTGGATTTGGACCGCACTTCACTTACCTATTACCGCCGTCCTACAGCCAAGCGGGCTTATAATTTGGCCATTTATCCCGCCCAATTTAATGCCTTTTTGGAGCGCAACAAAAAGGCGGCCAGTCAGTGGCATCGTATCAAAAGTCCTTCGTTTCCTTCTCTTGTTTTGTTTGATGAAGGGAATTATCTGCTCGACCGCAAACTGTCCGTCATTTCTATTTTTGACGGGAAACGCGATATCAAGAAAAACCCATACCCCGTACACTATGTTAAAAAATTGGGTTTTGCGTACACGCAGAATTTCGGTATTCGCAAAGGTATGAGCGGATCGGGCGTGATGACCAATACAGGGGAACTGGTAGGTATGATTTCGGCCAATGTGACGGTTTCTTCCAAGCAGGGCGAACAAGAAAAAGTGTCGGAGTTTTTTATGTTCCCTGTTTTTAATAAAAATATTTCATCGTTTATGGAAGAAACGATGGGAAGCGATTTTTATAAATTGGATTGGAAAGATTGTTATCCTTCTTTTGTTCACAAGTCCCGCCGAAACTATGCGGATATTATTTCGGTTGTGGAACAGTCTAATTTGAAAAGCCGATAAAAAACCCCGGGGATTTTCCCCGGGGTTTTTTTATTCTTCTTCTGTTTCGTCTAAAGAATCTTTTTTAGCCTGTCTGCGGGCTTTGCGTTTGGCTAAGCGCTCGGCCTTGGTGGTGCGCCGTTTATATCCGGCGTGTTCGGGCGTGGTGGGGGCTTCTTCGTCAAAGTCTCCGTTCCACTCAAATTCCCGTCCGCCTACAATCAGCGTATCTCCGTTTTCCACTCCGTATTTTAAGAGGGCTTTTTCCAGGCCGATTTTCTTAAAAATGCCGCGTAAACGGGCCACGGCTTCCGGTTGGCTGAAGTTCGTCATGGCGATAAATTCCACAATCTTTTTGCCGGAGATATGGATAATATCTTCCTCGTCGCGGGAAATGGTAAAAATGGGTTCTATTTTGTGGGTAACGGCTGTTTTTTCTTCTACCACGGGCATTTCCACTGGGGTAGTAGCCAAAATTTTTACCACTTCATCAAGCACTTTGTTGATGCCCTCGCCGGTAGCGGCGGACATTAACAGTACTTTTTGCTTTTTGAATTTCTTTTTAATGGTTTCGTAGGCTTTTTGGGCAGCCGGCAAGTCCATTTTATTAACAACAATAATGCGCGGTTTTTCAAACAGTTTTTTATCGAAGGTTTTTAATTCCTTTTCGATTACTTTTACAGATTTTTCCGCACTCATGCCGTCGAACCCATCGGGATCTACCAAATGGAGAAGCACGCGGGTGCGTTCAATGTGTTTAAGAAACTGATACCCAAGGCCTTTCCCTTCGCTGGCCCCTTCAATGATGCCGGGAATATCCGCCGTAGCAAAACTGATGCCTTTGTGAAGGGTAATACCCAAGTTCGGGTTTAAGGTTGTAAAAGGATAGTCCGCAATACGCGGGCGTGCGGCAGAAATGCGACTTAAAAAGGTACTTTTGCCTGCGTTGGGAAAACCGACCAAGCCCAAATCTGCCAATACTTTTAATTCCAAAATAAGCGTTACTTCTTCGCCGGGTTGTCCGTTTTCGGCGATGTGCGGAGCGGTATTATTGCGGGTTTTGAAAGATTGATTCCCTCTTCCGCCCATACCGCCGCGCGCTACCAAAAATTCTTGCCCGGGGTGGGTTAAGTCGGCAATGATTTGGCCGTCTCTTTTTACAATCGTTCCGCAAGGGACGAGAATATATCTATCCTCTCCGGCGCGGCCTGTTTTATTATAAGTGCCGCCTTTTTCGCCGTTTTGGGCTTCGATGTGCGGGTTGTAGGCAAGTTCCAATAAAGTGGTCAGGTTCGGCTCGGCTTTCAAAATAACATCGCCGCCTTTACCGCCGCAACCGCCGTTCGGGCCGCCGAATTCAATAAATTTTTCACGGCGGAAGGAAAGGCACCCGTCTCCGCCTTTTCCTGCGGTAATGTAGATTTTAACACGGTCTAAAAAACTTCCGGATTGCATAAATAGAATTCCTTATTTGAAAATCAAATTTTTTCGTCAGCTATTTCTTGGGCTAACAATTTTTTGGACAAACTGCGTTTGGCCTTCGTTCGCGCTCTTTTTACTTTGGTGCGGGCGGCGGACTTGGTGCAAGTGTAAAGCCACTCATCTTGTTTTACATGCAGTTCGTCTTTCTTCATACTTTAATTGTAGCAAACGGGCGGAATTTTGCCATTTCCTTTTTGGGTACACCACAAAAAAAGCGGCAGGATTGCTCCTGCCGCTTTTTAAACTGTGAAGCTTTTATTTGTCCGCTTTGGCCGTTTTGGCTTTGGCAGGAGTTTTTTTAGCAGCGGCTTTTTTGGCCGGAGCTTTGGCTTCTTTGGTTTCCGCAACTTTGGGGTACACGGAAATTTGTTGTTTGCCTCTTCTTACCCATTCAAAGGTAACAATACCCGACACGCGGGCGAAAAGGCTGTCGTCGCTGCTTCTGGAAACGTTGGTACCAGGCAAGAATTTGGTACCGCGTTGGCGGACGATGATTTCCCCAGCATTTACAAACTGGGAGCCATAGCGTTTAATGCCTAAACGTTGGCCGTGGCTGTCTCTTCCGTTGGAGGAAGAACCTTGAGCTTTTGTATGTGCCATAGTTTAGTCTCCCAATTAGAACTGGATATCCGTGATTTTAATTTGCGTTAAATCCTGTCTGTGGCCGATGGTTCTTTCGTAACCTTTTTTCGGTCTTTTTTTGAAGACGCGGATTTTGGGACCTCTCAAATGTTTTACCACTTGAGCGGTGACCTTAGCCGTGTTAGCGGCTTTGGTATCTGCCGAGGTACCTTCTTCGTTAGCGGCCCAGAGAACTTTAAGTTCTACATTGGCACCGACTTCCGCTTCCAGTTTTTCAACCTGCAGATCTTGACCGGGTTTCACCCAGTACTGTTTTCCACCAGTTTCAATGATTGCGTACATAAGTTTATTATACCAAATAAAGAGACAACACCCCACACCCGTTCCCTTTCGGGCCGGGTGGAAGAGTGCAACTCTCCCTTAATTTGTACATATATTATAGCATAAAAAAGCCCGCAGCGGGAGCCAATGTGCAGGGGAGGCCTAAAATTTCATAAAATATAACAAATAGAAATTTTATTTGGAATTATGCCTACTAAGATGAAAGAAGATTATTATCAAACCCTTGGGGTGGAACGAAACGCCAGTGAAGCGGAAATAAAATCCGCCTTCCGCCGCCAAGCCATGAAATACCACCCGGATCGCAACCCCGGTAATAAAGAAGCGGAAGAGCAATTCAAAAAAGTAAATGAAGCTTTTTCCGTTCTTTCTGACCCGCAAAAAAAACAAATGTACGACCAATACGGCCACGAAGGCATGAACGGCGCCGGCGGTTTCGGCGGGTTTAATGCGGGGGGCTTTGGCGATATCAACGATATTTTCGGCTCAGTTTTCGGGGATATTTTCGGCGGAGGTTTCGGTGGGGCCCGTGCCCGCGGTGGGGCTCCCCGCGCACAACGCGGTGAAGATTTGAAAATGGATGTAACCCTTACCTTGGAAGAAGCCTTTATGGGCAAAGAAGTTCCCGTAGAATATACCCGCTTGGATAACTGCTCCGAGTGCGACGGTACCGGGGCCGCTCCGGGAAGCGCTCGCAAGACTTGCCGTTCTTGTAACGGGACGGGCACGGTTACCTATTCCCAAGGATTTTTCAGCATGCGTCAAGTCTGCCCCGATTGCGGAGGCCGCGGGAGCGTGGTGGAAAAACCGTGTTCGGCCTGTCGCGGAAGCGGCACCAAACGCGTGAAGGAAAATATTACGGTAAAAATTCCTTCCGGGGTACGCAGCGGAATTACGCTGCGCGTATCTAACGGCGGGGATATCGGTACGAACGGCGGCGGCTTTGGCGATTTGTATGTGGAAGTGCGCGTAAAAGAACATAAAATTTTCCGACGGGAAGGGGATAATTTGGCCCTGGATGCGCAGATTTCCTACCCGCAGGCTGTATTAGGCGGGAGCATTAAAGTTCCCACGATTGAAGGTAAAGAAGTGGAACTTGATATCCCGAAAGGCACCCAGTTCGGCTCCGTGCTTAAAATGCAAGGTAACGGTATGCCGAAATTGGGCAAAAAAGGTTTTGGTGATTTGCTTGTGAATATTCAAATCGAGGTTCCCAAAAAGCCGACGGCACGCCAAAAAGAACTGCTGGAAGAACTTGCCAAAGAAACCGGCGGTAAAAAAAGTTTTTTCAAAGAGTTATTTTCTTAAAAACTTTTATTATCTTTCTCTTGACGGACCGCCAAGAATAAAAGAAACATACATTTACAATGTTTATTAGACAAAGAAACAAGCGACTTGTTAAAAGATTTTGCCGCTACACACGGCACTAGCAAAAATGAAGTAGTGATCCAAGCTATAAGAAAATTTATAAATGAGTATTAAACCGTTTTTTACCGGTACTTAAATTAAGGAAATAACAAAATAGAAACTATGAAAAATTTAATATCTTGGATTTCTGGCGGTATAGTTATAGCGATTTTTTTAGGCCTTATTATAAACGAATTATATAGGATAACTGATGACAAGAAAAAGACCAGCAAAGAAAAGGTGATACTTATTTTGGTTGTTATGGTTTGTATTTTATTTACTTTTTTTTGGAAGTAATGTGTTAGGATATAGAAAATGCGAGAAGTACAAAAATTAAAATAGTTAGTGTTAAAGTATGATAGAAGATCTTTTTAACTTTATAGATGAACTATACGCAAGTAATAACGGGGTTAAAGTATTTTGTGCTAACATTATTCTTTTGATTTTATCCCTTATAGAGGTGGTTATTGCATATTTCCTATTAAAGACAATAGGAACTCCCATTTTGAGAATTATTGTTTTGGTTTTTTTTGCTTTTCTTATTTGGAAAACAACTGGGAAAAAAAGATAAATAAAAATAACTATGAAAGATTTTTTAGAAGATATGAAAGGTTTTTTATTTGGCCTAGGGGTTTTGGCTATTTATGTAATATGCCTTGCTATTATTGACCAACTCCCAAGACTTATTATAGCAATATGGCCTATAATTTTTATCGGCTTGATATTTGCTCCTTTATTTTTGAAAGACGAAAAGAAAGATAAAAAGTAGGAAATAAAACAGATATAGCCTATTACGGGCTAAATTAAATAAAAGACCCAGTAAATGAAGTTAAATAAAGTTAAGATCCCGCCAATGTGTGGGGCCTTTTTTTGTGCATACCCCCCGCCCCCCTAATTTATCTAAATAATATCTAAACTTACTGATACAAAAGAAGCCCGGAAAAGTCTTGTTTATGATGTAAATTTGCTTTGGAATACAAGTATAAGATTTAAGAACGGGGATAAGATCCGCTTATTAGGTAAAACAAACGAAAAAGAATTATACAGCCGTGGCTTTGCCACAATACAGCAAGTCGGTAAATAAATCTCGTGCCGCACAGGCACTCCCTGTTATCAAGTCTTTAATGCAAGCCGTGGAAGTTTATTTTATGGCTAATGGGACTGCCCCCGAAAGTTTGGAAGAGCTGGCTAAAGAAACGGGCGGTAAAAAAAGTTTCTTTAAAGAACTTTTTTCCTGAAAATCAAAAAGTTTTTAAAACGGCGTTTTAGGACGCCGTTTTTTGTTATCTTTCTCTTGACGGACCGCCCCTATATAAAGCACAATACAAATATATGCTTTTTAGAGGGGAAAATTATGAAACGCAGTTTACTTCTTTTAGCCGTTTGTGCCTTGTCTTCTGCCGTCTATGCGCAGAGCGGGGCGGAACAATATACGCGCGAGCAGGTGTTGGAAGTTTTTTCCAATTATAATCCTGTCGTGCTGGAAAACGCCAAAAACAACGAGAATTACGAAGCCGTTTTGGAAGCCTTCATTTCTTCTTACGATAAACCGGTTACGGCGCAAAACCGCTTTGAACTTATTGCCGTAGCACGCAACTTCGATAATTCCTTACTGCTTCGCCTGTGGGAAAATTCCTATAAAGAAACCTTGTCCATGGGTTCCTATGCCGGGACGAATATTTCCGCGCAAAAGCAAACAGCCCGCCAAGATTTGCTCCTTATTTTCGGAAGAATCTGGGCCAACTCCGTCCAACTTCGCGAAATGCAACTGCAGGAAGCAAAAGAAACCTTAAAGAAAACTCGCAAAGACAAAACGATTTCCAAATCGCTTAAACAGGAAAAAACGGATTTTCTGAAAGATGAAATTGCCGACCTGAAAAGCGAAATAAAAGCCCTTCGCAAAAATCCGGGTGAGCAAATCCAGCAAATTACGGATAGTTATATGGCTCAACTGGAGCAGGAAGTGGCCGCTGCTTTTTCTTCCCGCAAAACCGAGGAAGAATCCTCTCAAACGGAAAACTTGCAAGTAAAAACCAACCACAAAAAACCCGTTGCCAAATAAAATAGGTTTTGTTTTTCACTCGTAGTTTTACCCTATTTTATTTTTGAGGATTGTATTTATTATGATAAGAACTGCTATAGACAAAATTTTTGGAACCAAAAGCGAACGCGACCTAAAAAAAATTCAACATTATGTAGATTCGGCCAATAAATTTACAGCCGAATTTGAACCTCTTACAGACGAACAATTAAAAGCCAAAACCCAAGAATTCAAAAACCGCTTGCAAGCCGGTGAAACGCTAAACGATATTTTGCCGGAAGCCTTTGCCGTGGTGCGCTTGGCGGCCCAACGCGTAATCGGGCTTCGCCCGTATGATGTACAAATGCTGGGCGGTATTGTGCTTCACCAAGGGAAAATTTCCGAAATGGGCACCGGGGAAGGGAAAACCTTGGTTGCCGTGTTGCCCTCTTACCTAAATGCCCTTACCGGCAAAGGTGTACATGTGGTAACGGTGAACGACTACCTCGCCCGCCGCGATCGCCAATGGATGGGCCCTATTCACGAATTTCTGGGCCTTACCGTCGGTTATATTAACCACGATATGAACAGTGCAGAACGCCGCGAAATGTATGCCAAAGATATTACCTATGTTACTAACAATGAATTGGGTTTTGATTACCTGCGCGATAACATGGTAGTGTCTCGGGAAGAACGCGTGCTTCGCCCGCTTAACTACTGTATCGTGGACGAAGTGGACTCTATTTTAATCGACGAGGCCCGCACCCCGCTTATTATTTCCGGCCCGTCCGACCAAAGCACCGACAAATACTATGTGGTCAACCGTTTGATTCCTGCTTTGAAGATTCGTTTAATTACAGAAAAAGACGAAGTCCGCGCCAAATACGAAGGCGTTAAGTTGGAAGACGGCGTGGATGCGGTTATCGACGAAAAAGCCCACACGGCTACACTTACCGATACAGGTATTGCCAAGGCAGAAAAATTTTTGAACGTTCCCAACCTCTACAATGATGTGGAATCGGAATGGGTACACCACATTAACCAAGCCTTGCGCGCGCATCACTTGTACGAACGCGATGTGGATTATGTGGTAAAAGATGGGGAAGTGGTAATCGTGGACGAATTTACCGGTCGCTTGATGCCGGGCCGCCGCTGGAGTGACGGTTTGCACCAAGCCGTGGAAGCCAAAGAAGGGTTACAAATTAAAGAAGAAAACCAAACCCTGGCCACCATTACTTTCCAAAACTTCTTTAAGTTATACAACAAACTTTCCGGTATGACGGGTACCGCCATGACGGAAGCCAACGAATTTTGGCAAATCTATAAATTAGATGTGGTGGAAATCCGCCCGAATCGTCCTTCTAAACGCAAAGATTTTTCGGACTTGGTTTACCTGAGTGAACGCGAAAAGTTTGCCGCCATTGTGGACGAGGTGGAAACCTTGTGGAAACAAGGGGCTCCCGTCTTGGTGGGCACGCGCTCTATTGAAAAGTCGGAAAAACTGAGCCATATGCTCCGCGCAAAAGGGATTCCCCATAAAGTATTAAACGCCAAATATCACGAAATGGAAGCCCAAATCATCAGCCAAGCCGGGCGTAAAGGAGCGGTAACTATCGCTACCAACATGGCCGGGCGCGGTACGGATATTGTGCTGGGCGGCAACCCGGCCGACCCGAAGGAGCAGGAAGAAGTCGTCAATTTGGGGGGGCTTCATGTAATCGGTAGCGAACGCCACGAATCTCGCCGTATTGATAATCAATTGCGCGGCCGTTGTGCGCGCCAAGGAGACCCCGGTTGCTCCCGTTTCTATATTTCGTTGGACGATGAATTGATGCGTTTGTTTGCCAACACTACCAAAATTGCCTCTATTTTAAGCACTATGGGTATGAAGGAAGGCGAAGCGATTGAATCTCGCTTGATGACCCGTCAAATTGAAGGGGCCCAACGCATGGTGGAAGGACGCAACTTCGATATCCGCAAACAACTGCTGGACTACGATAAAGTAATGAACCAGCAACGCACGGCTATCTACGGATTGCGTAATGCCATTTTAGACGGCGAAAATATGACTGAAAAGTCCGTCCAAATGATGGAAGAAGTGATAGACGATTTGGTAGAACAATACTATCACCCGTCTCATCCGCAACGCTCGGACTTTGATACCCTAAACATCAACTTGCGCAATTTCTTCCCGGCGGAATTTGCCTATACGGCTGAAAATGTGGGCCGTAAGTCGCAAGAGGCTTTGGCCGATGAAATTATCGCCAAAGTAAAAGATTTATACCAAGAACGCGTGCGTTATTTTACCGAACAAGGCATCAATTTCTCCGAAATCGAAAGAATGCTGTTGTTGCAATTGTTGGATAGCGCATGGAAACAAAACTTGTACGAACTTGACCAACTGCAAAGCAGTGTCAGCCTGCGCGGTTATGCTCAAAAAGACCCGTTGATTGAATACCAAAAAGAATCGTACAAACTCTACTCTTCTATGTTAAATCGCGTGCGCGATTTGATGGTAAGTTATATTTTCCGCCTCCAGTTGCCTCCCCGCCGCACCGCGGCCGAACGGGCGCAAGAGGCCGCCGCCAAAAACCCGGACAATAAAGGTAAGCCGCTTACCAAAACCATTGGCCGTAACGACCCTTGTCCGTGCGGAAGCGGGAAAAAGTATAAAAAATGCTGTGGAGCAAATTTATGAAAAATAAAATAAAAGCAGTCTTATACTTGTTAAGTGCGGTGGGTGTACTCGCTTTGGTGCCCGTATTCCTTTCCAAAGATGCTCCGATTGAGGTGGTTATCCCCAGTTTGAGTTTGCAGGAAATGAACGCCCAGGAAGCCAAACAAAAAGAACAAGCTACCCGTGCCGTAGTGCGTCGTATGTATCGTTGCGAAGTGGACGAAGATTGCATCATCGTGGACAAAGACCCGTGCGGTTGTTGGGCCGGCCCGTCCGGCGTAACGGCTATCAATGTGGGATATACGCTTGAGTTCAATAAAATGAACGAAAAATCTTTGGCTAAAGCATGCCCGGATACGGCCCCCTCTACGGAAAAAGAATGTAGCCCTTCCGCTCATGCCGTTTGCAAATCAAAAGTTTGCCGCATTGCCTATTAGTTTAAGATATGCGTCCGTTTCGCCAACGAATTTCCGACCAGGATAAACAGTCCAAAACGCCCTTTTCCGTTCATATGAAAAAATTCTTGCGAACGGTAGGGCGTTGGCTGTTTTTGTTGTTGTGTGCGTTGGGAACGGCTGCGTTGGTGGTAGTAAGTTATCCCAAATACTCCCACTCCTTTTTGGCTTGGTTGGCACTTGCGCCGTTTGTATGGGGGATTACCAAAACCCGTGGCTTTTGGTCTTCCTTTTTTTATAGTTGGCTCACCGGTATCCTTTTCAATGCCGGTGTTTTTTATTGGATTTATTACACCTGCTTACACGGAGGGGGGCTCTCCCAAGGATTATCTTTGGCCGCTTGGTTAGGGCTCAGCGGCCTTTTGGCATTACAGTTCGCTTGCTTCGGCGGCAGTTGTTTTTATTTAAGAAATTCCAAAGGATATTTCCCTCTTCTTGCGGCTTGCGGTTTTGTTACTTGGGAGTGGTTACACCAACTTCTTGCGTTTTATGGGTTGGGGTTTCCGTGGCTTATGTTGGGTTACACTCAATGGAACGCTCCGGAGTTTATCCAACTGGCCTCTTTTACCGGGGTTTATGGTGTTAGTTTTATAGTAGCGTTTACCGGGGCCAGTATCGGTTGGGCTTTTGCCGAACCCAGTATCAAGCGGGCTACGACGCATATGCTCTTGGCTGCCGCCGTCTTTTTGGGAACTTTCATGTACGGGCATTTCTCCCTTCCCGATGAAAAAGACCCGTCCTCCCGCCAATCTTTGTTAAGCCTTTCAACCGCGGTGTTGCAACCTAATATCGACCAATACAAAAAATGGAACGAAACTTTTGAAAAAGAAATTTTGGATACCATTACCTCCATGGGTAACGAATTGGAAGGCAAGGGCGTAATGCTTGCCGTTTGGCCGGAAAGCACCGTTCCCGGAACCTTGACGGAAGAGAAATATAAGCAGTTATTTGCGGGTATTTCTGCCCGTTCCGGAGCCCACCAATTGATAGGTTCCAATATCCCGCAGGCTACTTGGCAGTATGTGGGAAGTTATTTGATGAGCCCCGAACAAGAAAAACTGCAGGATTACCGCAAGGTAAAACTGGTTCCTTTCGGGGAATATATCCCGCTGGAAGATTTTGTTAAATCTCTTTTTCCCGATGTGGCTATTTTGGGTGAACTCGGCTCCTTTACGCCCGGAAATCGCGAGCAAAATTTATTGAATTTGGCCGGCGTTCCCTTGGGTTCTACCATTTGTTACGAATCTATTTTCCCGCAGTTGTGGTTAGCGCAAAACCGCCAAGGGGCTAAGTTATTTGTAAACTCCACTAACGATGCTTGGTTTTTTGATACGGCCGCTCCGTATCAGCATTTGGCGGTAAATGTTTTACGCGCGGCAGAGACGAGCCGCCCGGTCTTGCGCGCGGCGAATACGGGCTTTTCCGCCGTGATAGATTCTTATGGCCGTATTACGCAGAAAACGGATCTTTTTACGAGGGATACTTTGTTTGCATCCGTCCCGCTTTCTACGGGAGATTCGGTTAATTTTTACACCCAATGGGGGGAGTGGTTTGCCTGGGTGTGTGCGATTTTATATTTTACTTTGTTAATCTCTTTAATGGTTTTTTTCTATGAATAATATTGAATTCAAAGATGTAGAACAAAAAGTAGCGGAGCTGGCCGCCCGCGTTGCCAAAATTGAAACGATTGATGATATCCCCGGTAAAAAAGCAGAACTTGCCAAGCTGGAAAAAGAATCTGCCGACCCTTCTTTTTGGAACGATACCAAAAAAGCAAAAGAGGTCAGCCGGCAAATCGATTTTTTGAAAACCGCCATAGAAACCTTTTATGCGCTTCGCAAAAAAACGGACGATGACCAGGCTCTTTTTGAACTCTGCAAAGAAATGCAGGACGAAAGCGAACTGGCCGCGTTAGCGGAATCTTTGCAGGAAACGGAACGACAGGTGGAAAAGAAGGAAGGCGAAATCCGTTTGTCGGAACCGAACGACAAATTAAATGCTATTTTAACGATTCACGCCGGAGCGGGCGGGACGGAATCTTGCGATTGGGCACAGATGCTCGTGCGTATGTACACGCGCTGGGCCGAACAACACGGTTTCAACTTTTCCGTGCTGGACGCACAACCCGGTGATGAAGCCGGCATCAAAACTTTATCCGCCATGGTGGAAGGGCCCTTTGCGTATGGCTATTTGAAAGGCGAAAACGGCGTTCACCGTTTGGTGCGCGTTTCTCCTTTTGATGCCAATGCCCGCCGCCACACTTCGTTTGCTTCGTGCGATGTTTTGCCGGACATTGATGAAGATATTAATATTGAAATTCCGGAAAAGGATATTCAGTTGGAAACTTCCCGTGCCGGCGGCCACGGCGGCCAAAACGTAAACAAAGTGGAATCGGCCGTGCGTTTGTTGCATATTCCCACGGGGATAGTGGTTTCCTGCCGCATTGAGCGCAGCCAGTTGCAAAACCGTCAAACGGCTATGAAGATGCTAAAGGCCAAACTCTACGAAATGGAAATGGATAAAAAGCGCAGTGAAGCCGAAAAACGCTACGGTCAAAAAGGGGAAATCGCATGGGGGCATCAAATCCGTTCGTATGTGTTTATGCCTTATCAGTTGGTGAAAGATTTGCGCAGCGGGCATGAAACTTCCCAAATCAACGCCGTAATGGACGGAGATTTGGATCCGTTCATTTTTGCCTTTTTGAATCACGAAGCCGAAAATAAAAAATAATGAAAACCGGTCTTTATATTCATCTCCCGTTCTGCAAGCAGAAATGCAATTATTGTGATTTCGCTTCTTTTGCAGGGCGGGAATTTTTAATAGACAATTACCTTTCCGCCCTGGAAAAAGAGGCCGCGCTTTCTCCCGTGTCCCGATTCGAAACGCTGTATGTGGGCGGCGGTACCCCCAGTGTTCTTTCCGTAGAACAACTCGAACGCCTGTGTTCCGTTTTAACTAAAAAATTCGGCCCCGTTTCTTCCTTCGAAGAAAGCACCTGCGAGGCCAACCCCGAAAGTTTAACTCCCGAAAAAATTGCCGTACTGAAAAAAGCGGGTTTTAACCGCCTTAGTATGGGGCTGCAAAGTTTTAATGATAAAGAACTTAAAACCTTGGGGCGCGTGCATGATGCGGCCACTTTTTTAACAGCCTATCAAAATGCGCGAAGCGGCGGCTTTGAAAACATAAATGTAGATTTAATTGCAGGCTTGCCCGGCCAAACTTTAGAAAGTTTTAAGGCAAGTTTGCAGAGGCTTATTTCTTTGCAGCCCGAGCATATTTCCGTATATGGATTGCAAATAGAAGAAGGCACTCCCTTTTTTGAGCGGGGGATCGTGTGCGACCAACTTTTAATGCGCCAAATGCTGGAAGAAACGCGCCTGCGTTTGCAAGGGTTGGGATATCATCATTACGAAATTTCCAATTTTGCCCTGCCGGGTAAAGAAGCCCGCCACAATACCCATTATTGGCAGTATGGCGAATATATCGGCCTGGGCAGTTCGGCGGCTTCGTATCATGCGGGAGTGCGCTTTCAAAACACGGCAGATTTGCAGGAATATATCCGCCGGATAGAAAGCGGGCAAAGCCCCGTTTCTTTTCGCGAAAAGTTAGAAGGAAAAGAAAAAGAAGGCGAAAAACTGATGTTGGCTTTTCGCCGGTTAGACGGGGTGGAGTTATCCGCCGAGCAACAAGTATTTTTTGGTAAAGAAATAGAAAAACATCTCAAAAGCGGCCTTCTCTTGCAGGAGGGTAAAAAGGTAAAATTAAGTAATGAGGGGCTGTTTTTGGCAAACGAAGTTTTTTGCAGTTTCGTTGCCCCGTTTGATGAGGACGCATGAACTTAACTCCCGTTAGTACCGAAGTTTTTTCTCCGCGCCAAAACTTAGCGGACTTTATTGTTCGTTATATTCCGTCCGTGGAAGAAGGGTGCGTGTTGGCGGTGGCGTCCAAACTGTTTGCTCTTTGGAAAGGCGAAATTTTGCCTTATCAAAACACAACTCAAAAAGAAGATTTGATTTTGCGCGAAAGTACCCACGCGCTAAAAACACCGCTTGCCTGGTTTACCGTTAAAGACGGCATGGTGATGACCAACGCGGGGATAGATGAGTCCAATGCCGATGGGAAATTATTACTCTTGCCGAAGGATATGTATGCGTTGGCGCAGGAACTCCGCCAAGAGCTGCAAACCCGTTGGGGCGTAAAAAATCTAGGTGTTTTGGTAACCGACAGTATGATTTTGCCCCTGCGTGCAGGCGTAGTGGCGGCGGCGGTGGCGTATGCGGGTTTTAAGGGCGTGAAAGATTTGCGCGGACAGCCCGATATTTACGGCAAACCGCTGGAAGTAACTTTAGTAAATGTGGCCGATTCTTTGGCAACGGCGGCCGCTTTGTGTATGGGGGAAGGAAATAACAAAACCCCTCTTTGCTTGATTCAAAACGCACCTGCGGAATTTACGGACAAAACAAACGAAACGGAAATAAAATATCCCGTGGAAAACGATTTATATACCCCGCTTTTTCAGGCGGTGGGATTTATAAAAAAAGGAGACAAAAAAGCATGAAAAATATGATTGGTGAATTTAAAAAGTTCATCATGCGCGGCAATGTGATTGATATGGCTGTAGGTATCATCATCGGCGGCGCATTTACCAAAATTGTAAACTCCATGGTGGCCGATATTATGATGCCGCCGTTGGGGTTGTTGATGGGGAAAGTAGATTTTTCCAACTGGTTCGTAGTCATTAAACAAGGTGCTACCGAAGGCCCGTACGCTTCCTTGTCGGCGGCTCAAGCGGCCGGTGCTACCACCTTGAATATCGGCACCTTTTTGAACGCCGTTATCAGTTTTATCATCGTAGCGTTTTGTATTTTCCTTCTCATCAAAGGTATTAACAAATTAAACGCTCCGAAAAAAGAAGAAGCCCCCGCTGTTCCCACCACGAAGAAATGCCCCTTCTGCTGCAGCGAAATTGCGATTGAAGCCACCCGTTGCGCGCATTGTACTTCGGAACTCAAATAATAGTTTGTACCAAACTGTTTTTTACGCCCCGATTCTTTTTGAATCGGGGTTTTGTTTTTTGGGCCGTAAAAGAAGGGGTTTCTCGACGAGAGCTTGACCCGTTTTTTTTTTTTCTTACAATGTACCTAATCGGCAGGCAGGAAGAATTGTAGTGTTGTTTGTTTGCCGTAAACCTGTTTATAAGAGGTTTTGTATGAAAAAGGGTTTTACTTTGATAGAACTTTTAGTTGTAGTGTTAATCATCGGTATCTTGTCTTCCGTCGCATTTCCTATGTACGAAAAAGCGGTATGGAAGGCCCGGGCCGCTATTTTACAAACGGCAGTAAAAAATTTGGCCGATGCCCAGGAACGCTTCTATTTAGCAAACGGATATTATGCGCTATCTTTTGACGAGTTGGATATTTCCATGAATTCCTTATCACCTAAAACCTTTCCTAATGTTTGGATGATGTTTTACGCTTTGAAACAACCCCAGGATGGAGCCGCTTTTGGAAATGATGATTTTACTGTAGGTATTGCCGTTAGAGAAGGGACATACCGCAACAGCATGGTATGGTCGGTCGGATGGTTCAACAGAGGCCCCTACAAAATTCTCAACAGGGGAACAGGCTTTGCCTTTGCTCACGAAGATTATCGCATGGGAACCCGTCCTATGAAAACGATGCTTTGTTCGGAAGATGGGTTTGTGCAAGATAGGGGATATTTTTGCAAACGGGTGATGGGAGGAGAAGAACTCGGTAAGTTTCAGGATAGCTACCTTTATTCCCTTTAGAAAAAACCCCGCAAAAAGCGGGGTTTTTATTTCTCTGTTTGCTTCAATTTTACTACAAAATCACTCCACCGCCCAACACAATATCGCCCTGGTATAACACGGCGCTTTGCCCGGCGGTAACGGACATTTGTTCTTCTTCAAATTCAGCCTGTAATTTCCCGTCCGTCACGCGCACTCGCGCTTTGGCGGGATAGTGCAAGTTGCGAATTTTTATTTCACACTCAAATTCTTCCGCCGGCGGATATCCTGCCACCCAAGTAAGGTCGTCCGCCGTGAGTTGTTTGGAATACAAGGCTTCCTTCGGGCCGATAATCACTTGGTTTTTGGCGGCATCAATGCCTACCACATACATCGGCACGGGAAACCCGCTGATGCCGAGCCCTTTGCGCTTGCCGATAGTGTAACCCCAAATGCCGTTGTGGCGGGCAACCACTTTCCCGTCTTGCGTAACCATATCTCCGGGTTTGTTGGGGAAGTTTAACAAATCGTTATAATCGCCGCAGTAAAAGTCCTGGCTGTCTTCTTTATCCGCCACGGAAAGCCCCGCTTGGCGCGCGATTTCGCGTATTTCCGCCTTCTGCATACCACCCAACGGGAAAAGCGCGCAGGATAGTTGTTTTTGGCCCAAACGATGCAGGAAATAACTTTGGTCGCGGGCGATTTCCACCCCTTTTTTAAGCAAATAGGTATCGGTGGCAGCATCATGCACAATTTGGGCATAGTGCCCTGTGGCAAATTTATCAAATAAAATGCCTTGTTTGGCGGCCGCGGCGGGAAGTACACCGAATTTGATTTGGCTATTGCAACGCACGCACGGGTTGGGGGTGCGCCCTCGGGCGTATTCGTCGCGGAAATTATCCAACACTACTTGGCGGTAAGTTTCGCGGCAGTCCACGGCCATGTGTTCAATGCCCAGTTTATCGGCAATGGCTTTAATTTCGCTCATATCTTCTTTTTCGGGAGATAAACAGGCGTTTTTTTGATAAATTCCTTGCGGAACGGGGAGGGAAGGATCCCAAATTTGCATGGTAGCCCCGATCACGCGGTAGCCCTGCTGTTGCAAAATAACGGCCGCGGCGGCGGAATCTACCCCGCCGGAAAGGCCTACTAAAACGGTCTCTTTTTCCATCATAACCTCGTTGATAAAAAATTGTACTTAAGGTTGAAAGCCAAAAGGACACTATATTGTAGTATTTTTGCTTGCCGTACGGACAGATAAAGAAAAACCCCGAAGTTTTCGGGGTTTTTAAGAAGGTTTTTGTTCCGTTACATCAGCCGTTTGGTTTTCCGGCTGGTTAACGGAAATGTGCGCGTAGAGTTTGCGTACGGAAGGATAAATCTTTTTGAAGGCCGCCACGCATCTGGGGTCGAACGACTTGCCCGACTCTCCTAAAATATAGGCGTAGGCATCGTCCGTTTTCCACGCTTTTTTATACACGCGGAACACGCACAACGCATCAAACACATCGGCTACGGTAATAATACGGGCTTCTATCGGTATTTCTTCTTCTTTTAAGCCTTTGGGATAGCCGGCACCGTTCCATTTTTCGTGGTGATACAGGCTCATCTTGTGGGCAATTTTTAATACCTTGGAGTGGGCCCCTTCCAAAATGCGCCCGCCGTAAACGGTGTGCGATTTCATAATTTCAAATTCTTCGGGGGTCAGTTTCCCGGGTTTTAACAAAATGTTATCCGCCAGGGCCACTTTGCCGATATCATGGAGCGGGCTGGCGTTTTTAATCAGTTCCGCATCTTTTTTGCTCATACCCAAGGCAAGCGCCAAGAGGTAAGAAATAATGCTGATATTTTTTAAGTGGGCGCGTGTGTCTTGCTGGTCGCGGTATTCCGCGGTAACGGCCAAGCGGTAAATGGTTTCCAATTGCGCGACATGGACATCTTGGTAAAGTTTGGCAATTTCAATGGCACTGCCGGCTAAAGTAGCGAGCAACAATAAAATGCCTTCGTCTTTTTTATCAAAGGGGGTTCCGTCAGATTTATTGGCCACCTGAAAAACACCCAACACTTTTCCGGAGTTATTTTTCAGCGGAACGGCCAACATGGTGTGGGTGCGGAAATCGGTTACCATGTCCACATCCATGGAAAAACGGGGGTCTTCGTAGGCATTGGCCAGGTTGATGGTTTCCCCGGTGCGCGCTACCATGGAGATAGCACCGCTCCCGTTAAGAGGCACACGAATTTCCGTATGTTCCAATCCGCGCCCTTGGGCGATTTTGGACCATAATTCGTTCTTTTCCACATCTTTGAGGTAAATGGTGCAGCGGCCGACATCGAGCATAGCGGTAATTTGCTGGGCAATAATATCCAGCAGTTTATCTAACCGCAATTCACTGGAAATACGCGTACCGAATTCTACCAACAGGTTTAATTTTTCTTCGGCAGAAAGTTTGGTGCTTTCCGGCTTAAAAGTATGCATGTCGTTACCCGTTTAAGCGTATGATATGTTCGGCCTTGGCGGACGGAAAAAACTTTTTGAGGCGGTAGTCCAATTCCAAAGCGGACAGCCCGGATAATGTAAACACAGTCCCTGTCTGTGTTCGGGCGACCGTACGCACGGCGCTTAGTGCGATTTTTTCATGCAACTCCAATTTAGCCAATGCGTACCCGAACGCGGGTATGTCCGCGTCCGTATAAGAACACTCTACAAAATTTTTTCTAAAAAGTGTTTTTAATATTGCTTCGCTTTTCTGCGCGGGGATACTTTCCCGAGTGAAAAGAGCCGACGGTTCCAACCGCACGGGAGTAGCGAAAGTTTTGGTTTGTAGCGGTTTTTTCGGTAATAATTCGGCCGCAAATGTAATTTTTTTAGCAAAGGCGGTGGCTTTTTTTTGCCAAAATTTATTGCCGGCAAACAGTTGAGGTGCTTTTTGTAAAAAATTATATACATCTATGCTATCGGTAATCAGGGGGAGTTTGGCTTTTTCCGTTTTTAAGTGGCGTACGATTAAACGGCGCACCGCCTTTTTGCTTTGGCGCAAATCTCCGTACACATATTCAAAAAGACCCGAGGACATATTGTGCCATAGAATTGTTCTTTCGCCTGCTGTTTTCAGCACGGACAGGGCCAACTGCGGCATAAAAAATTCGGCTTCCAAAGAAGGCAGATAAATTTTTTTGGGTGTACCTTCCGCAGGAGGAAGTTCTTTTAATAATTTTTTAAGAGAAGGAATTTTTTTCGGCAGCAGTTCGTCTGCGTAGGTTACCCAGTTTAGGCTTTTGAGTCGCAAGATTCCGCTTGCGCGTAATAAACCGATAAATCCAATCTTGCGCAACACAAGGCCCGTGCGCAAAAGACTCCCGAAAAGTGAAGGAGCGGCACTCCTTAAATGAAGAATTGCCTGTAACGGGCGGGGTAATACTCTTTTTTGTAATGCGCGCCGCATTTCCAAGATATGTTCTGCGGTGGGAATTTTCCCCGCGCAGGCCTGTGTGCATCTTCCGCAAAGCAGGCACGAATCTACCGATTGTAAGAGAAGATCCCGGTTGGCGGTAAGTTTCAGTTTCCCTTCTGCCAGTAACCGCAACGCCTGGTTGCGCCCGCGCGGGGAAAAAGTTTCTTGATGAAAGATTTGATAAGTGGGGCAGGCTTGTTGGCAACTGCCACAACGCGTGCAGTAGGCGGAAGAATCATACACGCTTCTTTCTCCGAAAGCGGTGTGCAGTTCGGTTAAATGGCGTTTAGGGTGCAGGGGGTCTATTTGTGGGGTATAAAACTCAGGCATGGGGCTCCTCCTGCAATGCAGGGAATAAGTCTTCCGGGTCTAATTGATGTTTTAGTTTTTTCCACAGAAGATTTGATTTTGCGAGGACAAAAGGTTTTTCCTGCGGAATTTCTTGCGGGGTGGCATAAACCTTAAAGGTGATTTGGGTAACCAGGCCCAGCGTTCCCTGTGCGCCCGCAAATAAGCGCGTTAGGTTGTACCCGGCGGCGTTTTTCATTAGTTTCCCGCCGTATCGTGCGAAAGAGCCGTCCGGCAAAATGGCTTCCAACCCTATCGCCTGGGAATAAAACACGGGAAAACAACCCGAAGAAAACAGCCCGCCCAAAGTCCCTTCTCCCGAGGGGAGCTTCGCATGGACTTGCCTGTCTTGCAAGGCTTTTTTAAGTTCGCTTAATTTTACGCCTGCCTGTGCGGTGACGGTATAGTTTCGGGTATCAATTTCTAAAATTTTGTCCAAGGTTTTTGCGGATACCAAGTTGTGCGCTTGTGTTTGTAGGCGCGTGTTGGCTCCCACTATGGAGGAAGGGAGCCTGCCTTCTCTGCGTTTTCGTATTTTGTCGGCCAAATGTTTTACTTCGGCCGTAAGTTCTGTCTGCTCGCGCGATTTTTCGGTATATCCAAAGGGGATAATTTTAAGGGGGTTGGATAGTTTTTCCGGGTCTATGGCTTGTTTGATGCGGGCCATCAGAGTAAGGGTCGGCTCTTCGTACTGATAAGACATAACGGCGCGTTTTTCCACCCCTACGCCATGCTCGCCGGATACGGTACCCCCGAAATCTACACAAGTTTGCAAAATTTGTTTTAACGCATGAGCTACTTGTTTAGTTTGCAGTTTGTTACGTTCATCGAAAATAATTTGCGGATGAAAATTTCCGTCTCCCGCGTGAAAAAGCAAACTGGCGGAAAGTTGGTGTTCTTGTAAAATTTGACGCACTTTTTTAAGTGCCGCAGGCAGTTCGCTGCGCGGGACGGTGCCGTCTCCCACTGCCACATTGGGGGCTAAACGCGCCATGGCGGCATAAGCGGCACGGCGGCCGGCCCATAAGCGTTGGCGTTCCTCGTCCGTTTTGGCCGTTATAAATTGAGTGGCCCCGTTTTGACGGCAGATTTCTTCCAGTATTTTTTCTTGCGTTTCTATTTGAAAAGGGTTTCCGTCCAGTTCCAAAATCAGCAGTGCGTCCGCTTCTTTGGGATATCCTGCTTTGGAAAAATCTTCTACCGCGTGGATAGTGGTTTTATCTAATGCTTCTACGCAACGCGGAATAATGCCCCGGGCGGTTAGGTCGGTTACGGTTTGCACACTGCTTTCCAAGGAAGTAAAAGTGGCTAAAAAAGTTTTAATATAAGCGGACGCAGGCAGAATTTTTACTTTTA
The DNA here is from genome assembly GCA_015062115.1 of Elusimicrobium sp. Lineage (NCBI taxonomy): Bacteria > Pseudomonadati > Elusimicrobiota > Elusimicrobia > Elusimicrobiales > Elusimicrobiaceae > Candidatus Avelusimicrobium > Candidatus Avelusimicrobium gallicola. Next base: position 135,341 of record SUVG01000003.1, read on the forward strand.
AGCGGGTGATCAGGCCCAGGGTTCCTTCGCTCCCGGCAAGCAGACCCAAAAAATCCGGGCCGCCGTTTTCCCGCGAAAGGTGCACGGTTTCTCCGCCGGGTAAAACCACTTCGGCTTCCAGCACATGGTCTAAAGTGCCGCCGTATTTCATACACCGCGCGCCGCTTGCGTTTTGGGCAAGGTTTCCTCCCAGCGTGCAGACGCGCTCGCTGGCCGGGTCGGGAGCGTAAAAAAAGCCCAGTTTTTCCAGTTCCCGTTGCAAGTCCCCCGTAATCACGCCGGGTTCCACGATAGCAAACCCTTCTTGTGTGTTGATTTGCAAAATTTTGTTAAGCGCACACAGATTAAGAATTACCCCTCCGTGCAAAGTACTGCATCCGCCGGCATGGTTGGTGGCGGCGGCGCGGGGGACAAACGGAATTTTATGTTGATAAAGGGTGCGCAATAAATTGGGGATAATTTCCGCCCGTTGCACTAAAATCAACCCGTCCGGGCGTGTGCGGGAGAGGGAACAATCGTACGCGTGCAACAGCAAAGAAGCCTCGTCCGTAAGGACATTTTCTTTTCCGGCAATCTTTTTTAAGGCTTCCAGGGCGTGGGGGGGTATTTTCATAAATTGTTTGTCAGGTAAAACTTTTTGTATATTATTATTATATTATTTGTGTTAGGTTAAAATCATGCACAAACAAAAGCAAGGGAAAAGGTTGGTTGTAGTAGGAGATGTGCACGGACAGTTTGAACCGTTTGTAAAAATCTTGCGCCATGCGGGATTGATAGACGAGGAAAACAACTGGCTGGGTACGCACGACCGCTTACTGCAAATGGGTGATATTTTTGACCGCGGGCCTTTTTCCCGTAAAGTAGATGATTTGTTAGATAATCTGCAGAAACAGGCTTCTATGACGGACGGGGAAGTAATCCGTTTGGTGGGGAACCACGAGTTGGAACTTTTGCTTTCCAATTTTATTATTTCCGGTTTTAACAAAGAAGAAGCCAAATTTATGCGCGATAAATTAAGCCAACAAGTGCTGGACGGCGCTTGGAAGGCGGCTTATGCGTATAAAGGGTTTTTGTTTACGCACGCCGGGGTAACACGCAAACTCTTTAAGATTTTTCAAATGCAATTGGACGAAGCCACCGAAACCAATGTGGCGGTTCTTATCAATTTAATTTTCAAAGAATCTATTAAACACCAATTTTTTAAGCACCCTATTTTCAATATCAGCATCAGCCGCAAAGGGCCGGATAAATTCGGCGGAATTTTTTGGGAAGATTTGGAAGATTTGGTAAAGTCTTATCCCAAAAGCCCGCTGGTGCAAGTGGTGGGGCATACGCAAGTGGATAGAATTATTTTGGACAGAAGTGCCAATATTATTCCTGTAGATGTGGGCCTGCACCGCAAACTTCAATACTTGGTAATTACGGACGACGGCGTTCCGCACATTGTAGATGTTCCGGAAGAGAAGGAAAAATCTTCCGCGGAATAAAAAACGGTAAGGAGATAAAGGTGAAAAAAGGTTTTACTTTAATAGAACTATTGGTAGTCGTTTTAATTATCGGGATCTTGTCTGCGGTGGCGCTCCCGCAATACACCAGAGCAGTAGAAAAGAGCCGTGCCACCCAAGCCATGACATTGGTCAAAGCCATTGCGGATGCGCAAAAGGTTTATTACTTGGCAAACGGCACTTATGCTACCAAATTTGAAGATTTGGATATCAGTATGCCGTGGACTGAAACCGGAAATTCCGTTGCGTACGGGGACTTTCGGTACTATGCTCTTCTCAGCGCATCTCCCCGTTATTATATCCAGGCCACTTATATCAAAGATTCTTCCGCGGGTTGGTTGATAAACTATTATTTAGATACGAAAACCTTAGCCTGTGTTACCCCTAAATCTAACACGAAGGGGAATCACTTTTGTAAGGGGTTCTCTTCGGTTATTGTTCCATGTGCTACTTCCGGTTATAATTGCTATGTGATTTAACTTGTTATTTAATTAAAAAACCCCCGCTTATTGCGGGGGTTTTGTTTGTGTCTTTCTATTCTTCATCAATCTTTAACATGGCAACGAACGCTTCCTGCGGAATGTTCAAACTGCCGATGCTCTTCATGCGCTTTTTTCCTTCTTTTTGTTTTTCAAGCAGTTTACGCTTGCGGGAAATATCGCCCCCGTAACACTTGGCAATAACGTCTTTGCGGAAGGCGGGGATTGTTTCGCGCGCGATTACTTTGCCGTTAATGGCGGCTTGCACGGCCACTTCAAACTGTTGGCGGCCGATGAGTTCTTTTAGTTTGGCACACAGGGCACGGCCCATGGTTTGGGCTTTTTCTTTATGTACCACAACGGAAAGCGCATCTACGGGCGAGCCGTGGAGTAAAATTTCCATTAGCACCACATCGGAACTTCTAAACCCGGCTACTTCGTAATCAAAGGAAGCATACCCTTTGGAAACAGATTTGAGTTTATTGTAAAAATCAATTACCATTTCGCCCATGGGCATTTCGTATTTGATAATCACGCGCTGATTGGATAAGTGATCCATATTCATAAACACACCGCGTTTTTCCTTCAGCAGTGTCATCACGCCGTCCATAAATTCCACGGGCGTAACAATTGTGATGTGGATAACCGGTTCTTTGATATCAATGATATCGCCGTGCGGCGGGAAGTTGGCAGGGTTATCAATAATCTTATATCCGGGATCGTCGGGGGCGTCCGGCAGAGCGGAAAGTTCCTGCGGGTGCGATTTGCGCGGAGTAAATTTAACGTGATACACCACGTTGGGGCTGGTGGCAATCAGCGATAAGTTAAACTCGCGTTCCAATCTTTCTTTTACGATTTCAATGTGCAAAATTCCCATGAAACCCAAACGGAAACCAAAACCCAAGGCTTTGGAAGTTTCGCTTTGGTAATGGAAGGAAGAATCGGATAAATTTAATTTTTCCAAGGCTTTTCTTAAAAGCGGAAAATCGGTCGTTTCCACGGGGAAGATGCTGGCAAACACAACGGGTTTGGCATCTTCGTAGCCGGGGAGCGGGTCTTGCGCGGGGCGTTCGGCCAAGGTGACGGTATCCCCTACTTTTACTTGGTGAATATCTTTGATGCCTGCTACCAAATAACCTACTTCCCCTGCGGAAAGTTTATCGCATTTGTGGAGTTGTTTGGGGGTCATAAACCCGATTTCTTCCGTTTTGTAAGTGGCGCCGGAAGACATAAACTGAATCGTCTGCCCCGGTTTAACAGTGCCGTCCACTAAGCGGATATACATAATAACCCCGCGGAAGGGGTCGTAATAAGAATCAAAAATCAGGGCGCGAAGCGGAGCGGTGCTATCGCCTTGCGGAGCAGGCACATCAGCGATAATGCGGTCTAGCAAATGTTCTATCCCCATACCTGTTTTGGCGCTTACGCGTTCGGCTTCCACCGGTTCGTGCAAAATGTCCCACAGTTGTTCTTCCGAAGCATCTGCATCAGATTGGGATAAATCCACCTTGTTCATAACGGGGATAATGTGAAGGCCTAAACTTTGGGCCAAATGGGCATGCGCTACGGTTTGGGCTTCCACCCCTTGCGAGGCGTCCACCAAGAGGAGAACCCCTTCGCAGGCACGCAAGGAACGGGCCACTTCGTACGAAAAATCTACGTGGCCGGGAGTGTCAATTAGGTTTAGGATATAATCTTTATACTGAATACGCACCGCTTTGGCTTTAATGGTAATGCCGCGCTCGCGCTCTAAATCCATGCCGTCTAATAATTGCGCTTGCATTTTGCGCTTGGGAACGGTGCCGGTATCTTCTAAAATACGGTCGGAAAGGGTTGTTTTGCCGTGGTCAATATGGGCCACGATGGAAAAGTTACGAATCTTCATGTTTGTCGTTCTGCTCTATTAAATTACGGATTTCTTCCGAACTGCCCATGAGGAGTGCCGCTTGGGCCAGGTCGGAACATTGTTCAAAATTGGAATTGCGGATTACATTTTTAACACGCAAATACATACGCGGTGTAACGGAAAGTGCGTCCACCCCTAAACCCAGCAATAAAGCAAGCATGCGCGTATCGGAGGCTAATTCCCCGCAGATGCTCACTTCTTTACCGCGATTGTGTGCTGTTTGAATAATGTGGCTGAGTGTTCTGCCTACTGCCGGGTGGCAGGAGTCGTACATGTGGGCCACTTCTTGGTTGACGCGATCTACCGCTATTAAATATTGTATCAAGTCATTAGTGCCAATGGAAATAAAATCGAGTTCGCCTATCATGCCGTCCAACGCAATGGCGGCGGCGGGAACTTCAATCATAGCACCCAAAGCAATTTTGTTAATAGGCTTTTTGCCTTGTTGTTCAAACTCGGCCAGGACTTGATTGAAAGCTTTGCGTACATGGCGTACTTCTTCCACGGAAGAAACCATGGGAATCATAATGCGCACTTGGGCCGGTACGGCACAAGCGGTGCGTACAATGGCACGCAACTGCGTAAACAAAAGTTCCGGGTTTTTTAAGAATAAGCGAATCCCGCGGCAACCCATAAAGGGGTTGTCGTCTTGGTCAAATTCGTCTAACGGAAAATCGGGCATTTTATCGGCGCCGAGGTCTGCCAAACGGATTGTGGCCGGGCGCATATCAAAACGCTTAAAGACGGATAAATAAATTTGGTATTGTTCTTCCTCGGTTGGCGGAACAGGCGTGTTCATGAACAAAAACTCGGTACGCAAAAGGCCCAACCCGTCCGTAATTAAGCGTTTATTTTCTTTATTATCGGTACGGGGATCGTAATTGACATAGAGTTTTACTCTCCGCCCGTCCTGTGTAACTACGGGCAAGTGGTTGATTGTTTTTAAGAGAGATTCCGTCTTTTTGATTTCGCGCTGAATTTTTCGGTAATTAGCCAGGGTGTAACGGTCGGGATTGATGACCAGTAGCCCGTTTTCCCCGTCAATAATCAGGGTGTCTCCGGCGCGGACTTCTTTGGAAGCGGTAGAAAGCCCCACCACGGCAGGCAAATTTAAACTTTGCGCCAAAAGAGCCGTGTGGCTTGTTTTCCCGCCGACATCGGTGCAGAAACCGATTACTTGGTTTTCTTGCAGGTTAATCGTGTCGGAAGGGTAGAGGTTATGGGCTACAAGTAAGGAATTTTTTTGAATAGAGGCCAAAAATTCCCGCTTGCCTCCGTCTAAATTATTTACCAAACGCTTGCCGACGTCAAAAATATCGTTTCGGCGTTCTTTGAAAAAGGGGTCTTTGATTTTATCAAATCCGGCGGCCAGTTCCTGCAGGGTAATAAATAAGGCCGCTTGGGCGGAAAGATATTCCCCTTGTATTTTTTTGCATACGCTTTCGCGAAGGGCAGGGTCTTGCAGGATAAGTTTATGGGTGGACATTAAGTTGGCATATTCGGCCCCTAATTCGGTGAGGACTTTTTGTTCGCACTCGTCCAACTCTTCCAGCGTTTTTTGCATGGCGGAATTAAGTTTTTCAATTTCCGCCGGGATTTGGGCCGCATCAACATACTGGCGGGTAAGCGCAAATTTTTCACCCGGCATCAAAACGGCAGGGCCGATGGCTACTCCGGGGCTGGCGGCAATCCCTTTTAATACCAACATAATTAAAATTCCTCGTTAAATTTATTATCAAAAAGTTGTTTGATAGCGTCGAAGGCTTGCTGTTCGTCTTCCCCTTCCGTGGTAAGGCGAAGCGTAGAGCCGAATTCGGCCGCCAACATCATAACACCCATGATGCTTTTGGCATTTACGCGCACGGAGTCTTTTTCCAACAGCACTTCGCATGTAAACCCGGCGGCGGTTTGGGAAATCAGCGCAGCAGGGCGGGCATGGAGTCCTAAGCGGTTTGTAATTTTTAAGTCTTGTTGGATCACGGTTTTTCTCCTGTTTATAAATAACACACAATGTTAAATACTACCACTGCCGCCAAATACAAGTACATGTTCGGCAAGCGTAGTTTGCGCGTAATAAAACTGATAACGACAAAGAATAATACAATCGTAGCACGGGTAAAGAAGTGAACATCTATTAAAGACGAAAAATCTTTTACATAGTGATAGGCTCCCAATAAAAGCATACCGCTTGCAAGCACCAAGCCCGTGCGCTTGGCATAATAAATGGTTTTGTTCCAGTCAAAGCAAGTCAGCCCGTAGCAGGTGCTCTCGTCCGAGCGGAAACTGAGCGAAAGCCCGCGCCATTTAACAAAAAGAGCAATTGTGTTGAACGATAAAAAAGCCGCGAGGCCGGCAATCAGTACGCACCAGGGGGAAGGGGCGGATAAATCGTCAATTTCAAAAAAGTTAATTCCGCAGGCCAGTAAAATAAATAAAGCCAGTAACAGCGTCAGCGGTTTTAAGGTTCCCCAAAAAAGCCTGTCCCCGATAGAGGCCGTAGTAATGGAAAGACCGCGTTTGATGCCGGCCCACGAGGTTACTTTTTCCTTAAAATCGGTAAGAGATTTGGCGTGTGCCACTTCCGTTTCCTGCTGGGCAAGCGCACCAAAGCAGAAGGAAGCCATTACCGGTTGCGTGTTGAAATTTTCCAAATAGCGGTTCAAAACGGAGGGGAGTGCTTCCCGGTCGTCTTTATAAAGTTGTTTCAAAAACGGCAACATAACAAATACCAAGCCGATGTTTTGGTATTTCATGTAGTTCCACCCGGTCTGTAAAAAGAAGGAGCGGAGAAACATATTTAACTGTAGCGTAAATTTCATAAGCCGTTATTTGAATTTCAGTCCAAAAGTGGGTACCAAGGTGGCCAGTCCGATCCAAGGTACAGCCATGTAGGCAAACCTACAGGCGAAATGTGCTTTAAGCGGAATAAGCGGCATTAAAAATACCATAAACTTTCCGCAGACAAGCACAAAAAGAAAAATCAAAATAAAGTTGATTAAAAACGACGAACCGAGTGAAAAACCCACCGTACGATTGATAGCGTTTGGATTTTGCAAGATTTGCTGTTCCCAATACACAAGCCACTTAAAACGTTTTTTGCGCATAAATTTTTCGGCGACGGAAAATAAAATGGCCATCAGCACCCCGAAGAAAAACGCAAAATAAAGTTCCACCCCCATGGCTTTTAGAGCCAGGGTAACCGCACAACACACCACCGCGCTGGGAGGCAAAATCCCGCCCAAGGGGTTCACATCGGAAAAAATAAGTTCCGTAAAAATTCCTACCTGAAGCCCGGCCAGCAAGTCTCCGGTCAAGAGCCCCAAAAGCGGGCCTGCAATAATACCGCGCGAGAAGGTTAACTGGAAAGCGTAAGTGGTATCCAATTCCAGTAAAGCGGCCACGGCAACCAGGGTAAAAATTTCCGGGGTCATAAAAGGGCCTCGCTGATAGAAATGGAAGTGGAATTTGGCACGGCGCGTGTTTCAACTGCAATGCCTAAATCGCGGATAATTTTTAGCAGGCGTTTGTCTTCGTCGTCCAAGAACACATTGTCTGCCAATTTTTGGGCCCCTTCCTTAAAGTGCATTCCGCCGATGTTAAGTGATTTGATTTGCAAACCGTTTGCAATCATTTCTTTGGCTTCCTGCAAATCGGCCATTAAAAGGAAAATTCTTTTTTTGGAAGAGGCAATGTAGCGCGCGGCGGATACAAAATCTAAGATAGACAAATCATATTCGTACGGAAGGCTTAAGCGCAAAAGACCGCGATTCAAGCACGTTTCCTTCCCCTTGTGGCAAGGAATCAGCACTTCGTCAACGGTTAATTCCGGTAGCCAAGCCTGTACGATTTGGCCGTGGATTAAGCGGTCGTCTACCCGCGCGAAAATAATAGGCATTAAAATCCTTTGATTAAAAGTTCCGTTGCATTGATAACGGCGCGTTTGCCGTCTGCTTCGATTTTTTCCGCCAGTTCCTTGGCCGAAAGTTTTTTGCGGCTGTTAATAGCCGTTAAGAGCATGCTTAAATTCAACCCCGTGATAACATGGCAGTTGGAAAAATCTTTGCTGGCCGTAAGCGAAATATTGGTGGCGCTTCCGCCGAAGATATCCGTTAAAATAAGGGCGCCGTCTTCACAGGCAACTAATGTTTCTTTTAAGCGCGCCGCTTCTTTTTCGACAGAAGAAGCCGCCGTTACGGTAAAAGTGGCAAATCCTTCTTCGGAAGGCTTGCCGATGATTTGTCCGGCCGTTTCCAACATTTGTTGGGCTAAATTTCCATGCGTAACCAAAATAATTTTTACCATAATTAAATTCCTATATCCCTGTGAAATTCCGAGGCGCTTAACCCCTGTTTATTTAAGTATTCCGCCAGTGCATGGGCCATAAACACACTGCGGTGATGCCCGCCCGTGCAACCCATGGCAATCGTCAAATAACTTTTCCCTTCTTTGATGTATTGAGGAATCAGGTATTTGATGAAATCGGCGAATTTTCCGGCAAATTCATGCGATTGCTTGAAGGACATGATGTAATCTTGCACTTCTTTTTCCAGCCCTGTTTTTTCTTTTAATTCTGCAATGTAATACGGGTTGGGCAAAAAGCGGACATCCATTACGATGTCGCAATCTTTGGGAATCCCGTGCTTGAACCCGAAAGACATTACGGAAATCTGCATATCTCCGGCGCGCGCAATACCTAACAAACCGGATAATTTTTCTTTTAGTTCTCCCAATTTAAGAGAAGAAGTATCAATTACTTTATCGGCAATTGATTTAATGGGAATCAACAATTCCCGCTCGTGCGCGATAGCGGCCGCTAATTTCTTTTGAATCGGGTGACGATGTTTGGTTTCGGAAAAGCGGCGAATCAGGCACTCTTCGGAGGCGTCCAAAAATACTACTTTTACCGTAAAATCGTCCTTCACCAAAGCATCTAACAACTTGGGCACTTCGCGCAATCTGTCGCCTTCGCGCACATCTACGCCCAGTGCAACATTTTGCATGGTGTCGGTGGTTTTTACATAATCGATAAAATTGCCGAAAAGAGCCAAGGGCAAATTATCCACACAGTTAAAACCCAAGTCGCCGAACATTTTAAGTGCTTGGGATTTTCCTGCCCCGCTCATACCGGTGATAATAAAAACTCTTCTTTTATTGTTTTCCATTTTTATCCCCGGTTCCTTTTTTCATTTTATCCAAAATCTTTTGGCTGAATTCCTTGGCGGAAAAAATACCTTGGCTTTTTAACTGTTGGTTCAGGGAAGCCACTTCAATAAGTACTGCCAAGTTGCGCCCGGGGGTAACGGGCAACCCCAGCGAAGGAATTTCTACCCCTAAAATGTTAGTCGTTTTTTGCTCTACTCCCAAGCGGTCTAAGGGTTGTTTGGACGGAGAGGTAAGTACTACTTCCATATCTATTTTGGCTTCGTCAAGCGTAGAGCCTACGCCAAACAGAAGCGGTACGTCCAAAATACCTAAACCTCTTACTTCCATGTAATGTCTTAACATGGTAGGGCAGGAGCCGACCAAAAAACGGCCACGGCTTTTTTGAATTTCCACCACATCGTCGGCCACCAAAATATGGCCGCGTTTGATAAGTTCCAGTGCACATTCGCTTTTGCCGATGCCGGACTCTCCGCGAATCAGCACCCCGATTCCGCTTACATCTACCATTACCCCGTGCACATGGGTAACGGGCGCCAGTTTTTCGTCTAAAAATCGGGAAAATTCCGCCACGAAAGCGGCCGATTCCATAGCCGTTTTCAGCACCGGCACATCAGCCCCCAAACAGGCTTTTCTGATCGCGGGTAGCGGGTCTAAATCGGCGGTCATAATAACACAGGGCACATTTCCTTCGCTTAACATTTTGGAAACATTGGCCCGCAAGCGCGCTTTGTTTTCTTTTTGGCAGAAGGCATGTTCTCCCCGGCCGAAAACCTGCACCGAATTAGCACGAAAATTATCCAAATGCCCGCCGAGCGCCAGGCCGGGGCGGTTGACACTGCCCAGCGTAATCTCGCGGTGGATATATCTTTTTCCGCAGACTAACTCCAGGTTAAGCCTCTTAACCTGGAGTAGTTCTGCTACCGTAATGGATTTGGTAAATTCCATTTCAGCCCCGTCTTGTGTCATTATTTCTTTTTGATGGGTTTAATCAGGCCGTAGGTGCCGTCCAAGCGTTTGAAAATCAAGTTGATTTGCTTGGAATCTTCGTCTAAGAACATCCAGAAGGAATAACCCAGGCGTTCCATTTCGTAAGCGGCATCTTCCGGATTCATGGGAGATACTTCCACTTGTTTGATGACGGAGAATTTAACATCGTTTTGCTGAATCATAATATGTTCGGCAAAAGTGCTCAAGTCCGCTTCTTTTACGGATTTTTTGCTTACTTTGCGGGCTTTGGCTTTATTTTTAATTTTCTTGGCTTGCGCTTCGGCTTTTACGGCAGCGGCGTCAATGGCTTTGTAAAGGTTGCTTTCCACGGCGCTGGCGCTGATGGTGGTTTTGGCACCGGTGTGCAAAATGATTTCCGCTTTTTGGTTGATTTTCTTTTCTACCGAAATAAGCACTTGGGCGGAAACAATGTTATCGAAAAAGTTTTCCACTTTGCTTACGCGGGTATTGATATATTCTTTGATAGCCGGCGTTAATTTGATGTTTTTAGCCGTAATTTTAATATCCATAAATTCCTCCGTTTAGTGGTTGCGAGAGAGTCCCCCGTAGAGTTATTAAACCATTAAAAATGCCGTCTGTCAATCGTTCGCGCGAACGCGCGCAAGGGGGAGAAAAAAGCCGCCGTAAAGTTTAGGGCGGAAACAGGCAGGAAAAAGAGAAAGAATTATTTGATAATGCCTCCAAGACCGTCGAATACTGTTAGTCTAGGCGCTTTTTACGGAAAATCAAGCCCAAAGAAAAAGACTAATTCTAAAATTTTGTTATCATATAGTTAGGTTAGGTTTTTCTCTGGGAGAAAAGGTCTTTTAACCTGTAAAGCATGTAAAATTCTTCACGGTTGTATAAGAAGCCTCTTACCTCGTTTTTTGCTTCCTCGTTTTGCTTCTTTTGCTGGTGACGGCGTTTTTCGGGAAAACGCGCGGTTGGTTTTGTGTGCACAAACCAAAAGAAAAGGAGCCTGAGATGAAAGTGTTGGATATTTGTTTTGCTGCAGACGATAACTATGCCCCATACATGGGTGTTGCATTGGCTTCGGTGTTATCTTTCAAAAAAGCAGATGAATTTTGCCGTTTTCATATTTTAGATGACGGCATCGGTGCCGAGAACAAACAGAAGTTGTCTTCTCTGCAAAATTATTACAGTAATTTCAGTGTTTCTTATTATCCTATAGACAGGGCCACTCTATCCCGCTTTCCCGTAGTCAATACGCATTTAAGCCACACGGCTTATGCCCGTTTATTTATGGGGAGTTTACTGCCAACGAATATATCCCGCTTGATTTATTTAGATTGTGATGTTTTTGTGCGTAAATCTCTTTACAATTTGTTTTCGGTTGATTTGGGAAATAATCTGTTGGGCGGGGTGGAAGATTTCGGTGTAATGAATCTCGCCCGCCAAAACAAACATTCTTGGCCGTGGCATGAGTATTCCTACATCAACTCGGGGGTGCTGCTTGTGGATTTGGCGCGTTGGCGCAAAGAAAACGCAGAACAGCAACTGCTTGCTTATTTGCAGAATCCTCCTGCTCCTTTACAGTTTGAGGACCAAGATGCCATCAACTTTGTTTTTCGTAAGCAAATCAAAATTCTTTCTTGCAAATGGAACGGACAAATGTATTGGCTAACTTATGCTTGGAACAAATATCCGGAAATAAAAAAGTACCGCAACCTGCTTAACACCTGTTCCGTGGTGCATTATGCCAGCCCTGCTAAACCATGGGTGCGTTATTGCGGTAAACATAAAACTACTTTGGAATATCAAATTTTTATGGCAAAAACGCCGTGGAAAGATTGTTTCCAAAAAATTTCCACACCTGCCTTATGCAAAAGAATTTTTAAGTATTGGGTTAAACATCCCTTTTTCTTTTTGAAGCGAAAGTTTTATCAAAATTTTCGCTATGAAGGGGCTTGCCTTTTCCGCTAATTCGCAAATTTCCACTTATTAAAAAATAAAAACTCCCCCTTTTCGGGTTTTTCTTTTCCGATAAAACCATTTTGCCCGGGAAGGTGCTGATATCTTACTTTGTGTTTTCATCGGGAGGCCTGATGACTTTAGCCACTATAGAAAAATGTTTGGCCGGTCCCACGCGTGACAAAATCAGTGTATGCATGGCAACCGGGTGCTACGCAAAACGAAGAACTGGTAAACGCGGTAAAAAAAGCGGCTGCTCAGCGCAATTTTGATGTAAACCTTACTGCGCTTGTGCAAGCATTTCCTTTTTTGAAGGAAGATTATAAAGGGAAAACTTTTATCGTCTAAAAAGTGTGAAAGGTTAAATCTTTTTGGGGAAGGGGTTGGCTTGGCCGGCCCCTTTTTTGTCGATTAAAATAATGAGGAAGATAGCAGTTAGAAAAACAGGAGGCGCAAAACGCGGAGGCATAGCGTGATGTTGTACAATGCGAGTTGCGCCTCTTGTGCGTCAGGTTAAACCCTGCGCAAAAATTTTGCGTTTAGAAAAAAACAAACACCCCGCAAAAATGCGGGGTGTTAAATTTTGTTGATTATTTGGCGTTAACCATTTTGGCTCTGGAGATATCACCTTTCTTGTCCAAGAAATAGAGATATCCTTTTTCTTTTTTAATGCCGCATTTTTCAACTTTTTTCGGTTTGCCGCCTTTTTTGCCGCCTCTGGCCATTTGCACGCGAGCGATGTCGCCGTCTTTGTCAATGTAGTAGAGGAAGCCGTCTTCGCGGTCCATACCAACTTTAAGTACTTTTTCTGCCATTTGGATAATCCTCCTTTTAAGGAAAACGTCTTACCCCAAAAGTCTAATAAAAAATTCCACACTTTGCAAGCGGTTTTTTCGTCGGGCCTTCCTCGGGTTGTTTTTTGCCCGTACGCGTAAGGGTCTCAAAAAACACCTTTCTCTATATATATTGTATAGGGAAATGGTATAATCAAAGTATATCTACCCAAGGGGACATTATGTATCTAAAAGCGATTGAAATTACTGGTTTTAAATCTTTTGCGGATAAATCCCGCCTGGACTTTGAACCCGGCATCACCTGTGTGGTGGGCCCGAACGGTTGCGGAAAATCAAACGTGATTGACTCCGTGCGTTGGGCAATCGGGGAAATGAGTTGGAAGTCCCTTCGTTCTTCTTCCATGGTAGATATTATTTTTAACGGTACCGCAAAAAGAGCCCCCTTAAATATGGCGCAAGTGAGCATGGTGTTTGATAACTCCTCCCGCCAACTCCCCTTAGATTTTAATGAAATTACCGTTACCCGTAAAATTTTCCGCTCCGGAGAAAGCGAGTATTATTTGAATAAAGTTCAATGCCGCTTGCGCGATATCCGCGATTTATTTTTGGATACCGGTATCGGCGGAGAAGGATATGCTATTATCGACCAGGGGGGGGTGGAAAGCGTACTTTCCGCCTCGGCCGAACAACGCCGTGAAATGTTTGAAGAAGTGGCCGGCGTATCCAAATATAAGTCTAAACGGGAAGAATGTATCAAGCGTTTGGAACGCGTAGATTTGGACTTGGCACGCCTTGCCGACACGGTGGCCCTTATCGGCGAACAAATTAAAAAGTTGGACAGCGAAGCCAAAAAAGCACGCTTATATCAAAAATATCGCGAAGAATTAAAGGAAAGCGAAATCGCCATTTCCGTGTGTTCTATTAAAGAGGCTGACGGGCTTATCGCCAAACATACGGGCGAATTGGAACCGATTGTCCGCCGGCAACAAGATTTAGAAAACCGCATTTCCGCGCAGGAAGGCGCGTGTGCGGCTTTGGACTTAAATTTAACGCATAAACAAAAAGAAGCGGCCGAATTTAACGAAAAAATTTCTGCCAGCAAATATCAGGTAGGTTTATTGGAAGGTGCCATTAAAAACTGCGATAACTTAAGCGCGGAATTAACGGCCCAAGTGGCGGCTTCGGGTGCGGAATCTCAACGCGGGCAAAACCGCTTGCAGGAATTGGCCCCCGCCATCGCCCGCTTAAAAGAACAACTGGCTGCCGTATCGGCTGAACTTACCCCGTTGCAGGAAAATTACAACGCGCAAACGGCCAGTGCACAAAAATTGGAAACCGATTTAAGAAATGCCGAAAGCGAACTTCAACGCGCTTCGGGCGAACTGATGAGTTTGGTGCAAAAACAGATGGAAGTGTCCAACCGTATTTCGTTGGAAGAATCTTCCGTCGCCCGTGAAAACGAAGATTTAATTGTTGCCGAAAAAACGAGCCAAGCACAACAAGAAGGATTGGTCGGTTTAGAGCAAGCCCTAAAAGAAATTGCTTCCCGCGTGGAAGGCGCCAAGTCGGCGGTGGAAAATGCCCGCCGCGAAATTTCCGGGGGGGAAGAAACCCTTAAAAATTTACAGCAAGAGCGTTCTTCGTTGAACGAAAAACTCTCTACCGTTAAATCGGCCCGTGCCGCCTTGCAAGCCAAGTTGGAAATGATTCAAACCCAAGGGAAAAACGACCCTTATTGGGTAGGCGCGCAAGCCGTATTAAAAAGCAGTATTCCCGGTATCAAAGGCACGTTGAGAAAGGCCCTTAAATATCCCGCGTCTTTGGGTGTGGCGGTAGAAGAGGCTTTCGGTAAATACTTAGATGCCGTTTTGTGTGAAAATGAAAAAGCCGTACAGGAATCTTTGGCCTTGTTAAAACAAAACGGAAAAGCTCGCGCTAAATTTATTATTCTTTCCCAAGTTCCCTCCGCCAAAGAACAAGGCGGAACCCTGAAGGAACAACTTTCCTATCCGGCCGAATTGGGCGATTTAATCAACTTCGTTATCGGCGGATATGAATACAAAGACGGCTCTGTAAAAGGAGCGTTCTTCGTGGGAGGCGGTGCCGAAGGAGTGCGCGCCCCCGAAGCCTATTGGGGGGAAGAAGAAACCGTCCGGGCGGAAATGCAAACCAAAACCGAGGAAGAAGAAACCCTTTCCAAACAAATCATTTCCAACTACGAAGCCTTGACCCAAGCCGATAATGCCTTAAAACAAATGCGTAGTAAAATGCAGGAAACGGCCTTGGCTTTGAATACCGTACAAAACGAATATGCCAATAAAGAACGCGAAATAGCGGCTACCAAACAAACCTTGGAACGGGCCTTTGCGCGCAAACAGGAAATCACTTTGCGGGTAGATAATCGCCGTAAAAATGTAGAAAATTTAAGACAACAATTGGAAGAATTAAAAACCCGTCATGCGCAAGCGCAAACCCGCGCCGAAGAAGTAAAAAAATCGCAGGAAAGTTTGCGTGCCCAAGCCGAAACGGTAAAAAGTGCGTTAAACGATGCAAGTGCCAAACTCTACGAAATCCGCATTAAAAAGAACAATGTGGAATTAGATTTGAAATCAACCGAGTTTGAATTTAACAGCCTTACCGAAAACGAAGGCAAACGCAACGAACAGATAGCCTCTTCCAACCTGCGCCTTAAGAGTTTGGCTGACGAAAAACTTTCTACCCAAGCCAAACTTTCTTCCGAGCGAGACGCGCTTGCTCAGTTGGAACTGGCCGAACATAAAATGCGCGAAGAATTGGAAATGCTCAAGAAAGATTTTAACGAAAAAAACGCTTCGTTAAATGCTTCCAAAAAAGAATTTTCCGATTTAACCATTAAAAAGAACGATTTG
This sequence comes from Elusimicrobium sp., assembly GCA_015062115.1. Taxonomy (NCBI): domain Bacteria; kingdom Pseudomonadati; phylum Elusimicrobiota; class Elusimicrobia; order Elusimicrobiales; family Elusimicrobiaceae; genus Candidatus Avelusimicrobium; species Candidatus Avelusimicrobium gallicola. Next base: position 150,995 of record SUVG01000003.1, read on the forward strand.
GAAAACGCCCTTTCCAACGCGCGCCGCCAACGCACCACGGTAGTGAACAACTTGTTTGAAAGTTGGAACATCACTCCTGATGAAGCCCAAATGCACTATGGTGAAAAAACGGTGGATTACGAGCGCGTAAAAATGATGCGTAAACGTATCGAAAACATGGGCGCCGTCAATATGACCGCGCCGGAAGAATACGATGCGTTAACCGAGCGCAATACTTTCCTGCGTTCTCAAATTGCGGATTTGGAAAGTGCCAAAAAAGATTTGAAATCCGCCATTAACAAAATCAACCAAACCACGCGCGAAAACTTCAAATATACTTTCGAACAAGTGCGTATGCACTTTAAGAACATTTATCAAACTCTTTTCCGCGGCGGCGAGTGCGATTTGGTACTTACCCAACCGGACAATCTATTGGAAACCGGCATCGAAATTTTTGCCCAACCTCCGGGTAAAAAACTGTTGAACATTACTTCCATGTCGGGTGGCGAAAAAACTTTAACGGCCATGTCGCTGTTGTTTGCGTTCTTTACGCACAACCCGTCTCCGTTCTGTATTATGGACGAAGCCGATGCCGCGTTGGACGAAGCCAATGTAGAACGCTATGTGAACTTAATTAAAGAGTTTTCCAAAACCACGCAATTTATTGTGGTAACGCACAACAAACGCACGATGGAATCGGCGCGTATGCTCTACGGTATTACCATGGAAGAAAGCGGGGTGTCCAAAGTAATGTCGGTCAACTTGGAAGACCGCAACCCCGAAGAAGTAAAAAAGAAATATGCCATTGAAGCCTTGGCGGAGGAATAAGTGAAAGTAGGTGTTTTTTCTGATGTTCACGGAAACTTGGAAGCGTTAGAGGCTTGTTTGAAGCGTCTAAAGCAGGAAGGGGCGCAATCTTATATTTTCTGCGGGGATTTAATCGGCTATGGCCCGGATCCCGAAAAGTGCGTTCGCAAAGTGATGAATTTGCCTCTAATCGGTTGTGTCATGGGCAATCATGATGCTGTATTTGCTCAACCGGAAATCGAAGGATTCTTCAACCATGACGCCCAACAGGCCCTTGCCCTTACAAAAAGCCAATTAAGCGAAAAAACGATTCGTTTTTTGACGGGGCTTCCTTCTATCCAACAAAAGCCCGGCTATGCGGTGGTGCACGGCACGCCGAAAGACCCGATTAAAGAATACTTTTCCAGTTGTTCCCAATTTCGCACCACATACGATTTGTGGCAAGGCCAGGTTTGCTTTGTGGGGCATATCCATCTTCCCTTCTACATGAAAGGCAACGAAAAAGGCTGTTCTATTTACTTAAATAAGCGTACCGATGCCACCGTGCGCCTGCACGAAAAAAACCGCTATATTATCAACCCGGGTGCCGTCGGCAAGCCTCGCGATAACGATTCCCGCGCTTCCTTCGGCATTTGGGATACCGAAGAAAAAACCTTCCGTTTTCTGCGCCACGAGTACGATTTCAAGCCCACTCAAGAAAAAATGGCCGACTTAAAATTCCCTTCTTTTTTGATAGACAGTTTATCTTTGGGATTATAAAAAAACCGCTCCGGAAGGGGCGGTTTTTTTAAGAGAGTTTTTTGTATTTATCCCACAGGAACGAAAGGGCTGTCCCCGCGGCTATACAAAGCACAAATTCAAACGGCGCGCGAAAGCGTGCGTATGCCCCCGAGAAAACCGAACCGATTGCCCAAAAATAGAGAGAATAAGTGAATAGAAAGAAAGCGGTTTTGCGTTCCTTTTTCCACAAAATCCAAAAACCGATAGCGCAAAAAAGAATCAGCAGACAAACTTGTCCTTCTGCTACAAGAAAGAGAAAGAAGGAAGGTTTTTCGGCATGGAATAACTGTTGCAGGTGGGCGTTGTTGGCTCCCAAAAGGGTTTTAGTCAGCCACCAGGGGGCACGGGATAATTTGTAGAAGAAACTTTCCCGAATAAGCGGTTTCGCCAGTTCTTTATAAAGCCGTACTTGTTCACGCGGAGGGAGGGAGGAAAAACCGGGAGGCAATGCCAGTTCCAATCGATGGCGGGCTTCCAATACGGGCAAATTAAATTTTTTAGCGATATAGTCTTCGTTCCATATGTAGAGATTATAGGCACCCACACCGGTAAAGCCCTTATAGCCTGCTACACGGGCGTTTCTAAAATGCCAGGCCCCAATGCTTAAGAAAAGCGGTAAAACAAAAAATAAGGATATTTTGAGAAAGGAAAAGCGGATCAGTTTAGCGGCGCGAAAAACTAAAAAAAGAACCGCGGCAAAAAACATAAAATAGTAGGTTGCCGGGCGTACATAAACGGCGCCGGCCAAAAACAAAGAAGCGCCTAATAAATCTGCACTTCGCGGATTGGTTAAAAAGCGAACCGCCAAAAAGACGAACCAAGCAAGTAAAAATACGCAAAGTATTTCCGTCAAAACGGCAAACGAAAGGGAAAAATACAGTACGCTTCCCGCACAAAAAACACTTGCCCACCGCGCGGCATTTACGCCGGATAATAAGCGAGTTGTTAGATAAACGGGAATCAAAAGAAAAAGAGAAAGCAAATTTTGCGCGGCGGCTATGGCCCAAGTCATATTTCCGGTGAGGGTTTGGATAAGGGCTAAAAAGAAGGGATAGCCCGGCGTACGCAGCAACATGGGGGTAGCGGAAACAGCTTCCCACATTTGCCCATATGCCAGCCAAGTTTGGGCGGGATATACGTAGCCGACAGAGTCCGGAAATGCCAAAATATTTTCTCCGGCCGGGTGAAAGAAAAACAAAAATACAAAGGCTAATGCTTTGAATATGGCCAGGGTTGCGAAAATATACCAAAAAATTTTATCTCGATACCAACGCATACAAGTATTGTATGAAATTTTAGAAGGGTTCCCATTTGTTTTTTGTGTAAAACCGGGCAATAAAAAACCCACCTTTCGGTGGGTTCTATAATTAAAAAATGGTGGACCTGACAAGGATCGAACTTGCGACCTCCTGCATGCCATGCAGGCGCTCTCCCAGCTGAGCTACAGGCCCTTAATGACTACATATATATTATAACAGTTTTCAAAAAAATACGCAACAATTTTTTGTTGCGTATTAAATTTTTTAAGTAAGGGCTCCCGTAAAGAGAGCCCTTAAAACTTTTTGATTAGAATTCGAAGGAGATGTTTACTTCTCCGCCGAATCCTCTGCGGTTACCCAGTTGCCCGTAAGCGGTGAATACCGTGCGCAAGGGCAAGAAGGAATCGTTGTTTTGATAGGCCAAAGAAATTTGACCGCGGCCGCTCATGCCTTTTAAGGAAGCATCGCTGTTTTTGTTTCCGTCGATTTCTACGGAAGATTCGCCGTCAAATTCGTAAATACCCATCGCGCCCAAGGAGGGAATTAAACCGCCCCAGTTAATGTTGGAGAGGGTGTAATCCGCACCGAAGCGCAAGTTGAGGCTTTGCATGGTGTCAAAGGTAACTTTTTGACCCAAGTTATCCGTGATGTCGTCTTCTCCTTTGCGCAACCAGTTGATGTTGGCAAAGAGGTCTAAGTCTTGCATCAAAGATTCCACAAAGCCGGCAGAAGCACCATAATACATGCCTTTGCTGTCGAAGGAAGAAATCAAGGAAGCGGATTCAAAATCCATATCCATATAGCCCGCTTCTAAAGAGGCTTCCAAGCGGCCCGTTTCGCTGTAGCGGTAAGAAGTCATGAGTCCGCCGCCAAATACATTGGCCGAACCGGTTACTTTAATCGGGTAGGTTTCGTAAGAACCGTTGGAGTATTTGGCAAAGAAACCACCCAACCATTCTTCGTTAAATTTCTTCCAGGCACCCACTTGCACGAGGGCGGAGTCCAAGTCAAAACCGCTGCCCGTTTCGTAGCGGGTGTGGTGATAAGCCCCGTTGAGGAAGGTGCTGAATTCGTTGTCGCTCTTCCAGGCATCGGTCACGGAGTGCGTAAGGAGTTCTCCCCCTTCGCTGGCCAAGGCCAAGCCGACGAGCGGCAACTGACCGTACACTTCCATGTTGGCTTTATCTTTTTTACCGGTTAAAGTCCACTCGACCGTATTTCCGGTGCCTTTGGTCGGGGACAAATCGAAGGTGTAAACACCCAAGCGGTTGTTGTTTAAGGAAATGCCGTTATCGGTCAAGTCTACGATTTTCGCACCTTGTTCGATGTCGGTAAGGTCTTTGGTGGTTTGAGTGGTAACAACCGTTTTGGAAGCTTCTTGCATGGCGCCGGGGGCCAAATTCATTTTGGCATAGACGCCTTCAAAATCGAAGTTCAAGTCGGTGTCAAAGTCGGCATTGATCGTCCAAATATTTTTGAAGTTTTGGAATTGATCCATGCTGTTAAAAGTACTTTTCACACGGTCAAAAACAAGTTCGTTGGTGGAAGCGTAGTAACCGTTGCTGCCCCCGTAAAGAACAGAGGTCGGCGTCAAGGTTACGTTTCCGCGCAAGATAACTTTGTTATTTTTGGTGTGCATATTTTTTTCTTTTAATTCTGCACCGTACACATACCCGCCATAGATGGTACCGTCAAAGCTGGTATTGTCTAACACAATAGTGTTGTTGGAAGCGGAGTAAATGTCATCAATTTTTTCGGCAGTTTGCGGTTCGCCGTTTTCCGTTTTTTGTTGCCATACCCCGCCTTCATCTTTTTCCCAACTGACGGTTGTACTATTGGTAGTTAAGCCGGTTTTAACAACGGTTTCTACGGTAGGTTTGGAAGGATCCTCTTCGTTGGGAGTAATAACTTCGTAATCTACTTCCACGATGTAGGCCGACATACCACCGATGATATTGCCTTCAAAAGAACCGTTTTTAAGAAGGATATTATTTCCGTCGCTGTTCGTACCGGCTACGGCTAATTCTTGGGCTTCAGGGGCTTCTTCTCCTGTTCCTGTTTGAGAGGAATAGTACATGGACGCCCCACCGAACATCAAGCCTTTATCATCGGGAAGATAAAGAAGTTGAGCAGCGGATAAATCAGCAGAATTTAACAAGCCGGACATAAACACTTTGGAGGAATTTCCAAGAGTGAGGGTGGAGTCTTGAATATTGATTTGGTTTCCGTTTGCGGTACCCACCAAGTTCAAAGAACCACCGATTTCCCGCAAGTTTCCCGTCATTTTGTTCAAGGTAAGTTTGCTGTTTTCTACGAGGGCAAGCACCGGGTTGCCGGAGTCAGCCGAAGTGGCCATGCCCATGTTAACGGCATAAACGGCATTGTTGGTTCCGGTAGCAAAAGTGGAATTATCCAAGGTTAAAGAGTTGCCGGACGCATTGATAGATCGGGAATCTACCGCAGCGGCACTGTTAATTGTACTGTTTCTAACGATAACGGAGTTGTTGTTAACATGTACGACGGAGGTATCCGCATCTCGTACCCCGTGGTTATCGGCTACGCCGAGCACGGTGTTAACAGTGGAGTTTTCAATGATAACTTTGTTGTTGTCGGCATAACTGGAGCCGGCGGCGCCGGCAACCGTTCCGTTTACGGTAGAACCAGTTACATACACGGTGTTGTTGTTGGCTTTTGAATCTAAAGCCCCCTCGATTTCCGCTAAATCTTCGAGGGTCAATTGGTCGTCCACCATACCGCCGTACACATTTCCTTCGATTACGGAACCGTTGGTGATATTAACCGTGTTGTTGTTGGCAGAGCCTTTGGAATATTCGGAATAACCGCCATATACGTTTCCGCCGATGGTAGCATTTTCTCCACCAGAAGTTGTAAAAGAATATTCTTTTACAGTAACACCATCTACATTAACAGTGTTATTGTTGGCGGAACCGTATTCCATACGCAGTTGCGGGTCGCGCAAAACAGCGCTACCGCCGTAAGCATCACGGCCCGTTAAAGTGGTACCCTTAATGGTCAGCGTGTTTTGGCTGGCTTCTGCGTTAAGTGCGGCACCCCCGGCAACATAAGCACCAAGAGAGGCACGGGAAGGGTTGTAAGCCTGTTCCGCCGCCGTAGCATCGGAAATGCTGATGTTTTTGCCGTCAACCGTTAATGTGTTGCCGGTTGCGTTCCCTTCAAAAGATCCTCCGCCTACAATGGCTAAAGGATTGTTGGTGTTGGTATCATCTGTAATGGTGCGGTTTTGCCCTTCTACTGCATCAGGTTGCCAGTTAGAATCCAAGTCTTGGGCGGCAAAAAGCGAAACAGATGACAGCAAACAAAAAACTGCCAAGAGAAGTTTCTTCATTATTCCTCCGGTTGTAGAATTAAAAATCTATATACAACCATTATACAGAATTTAGCGCAAAATGGAAGAAATTTTTAAGAGGAAAACAGACCCCTGGGCCCAAGGGTAAAATTTAGGTATAATACCAACTATGCAGAACAGATATTTAGACGGCACTTATTTGGCCCAAAATCCCGGTTGGCACACGCAGGACGGATTTTGGAAACTGACCCATGTAAAACGCGCCCTCAAACGCGCACAATTGCCGGATATTATCGAAACCGTGTGCGACATCGGTTGCGGCAGCGGCGAATTGCTGCGCCGATGGGCCGAAGAAGAACCCGGTGTTTCTTTTTGGGGATATGAACCTTCCCCGCAAGCCTTTGGGCTTTGTCTGCAAAAAAAACCGGACAATGTGGAGTTTGTCCTTTCGGCTACTCCGGAAAAAGGAAAAACCTTTGATTTGGCTCTGGCTTTAGATGTGTTGGAGCATGTGCCCAATCCGCAAGAATTGTTGGAAACCTTAAAACAATCGGCTCCGCGAATTATTCTTCATGTTCCGTTAGAAAAGAATTTGCGGACTTTTCTGTCCCCTTCTTTGCTGGAGCGCGAACGGCGCATGGTGGGGCATTTACATTTCTATACTTGGTTTTCTTTGAAGAAATTACTGCAAGATTCCGGATTACGGGTGGTGGGAAAGCATTATACGCATAAATACTTGGAACGCCCGCCCGTTTTGAAAAATGTTCGCAGTCAAGTGGGTATGTTTATCCGCAAAACGGTTCATTTTTTATTACCGCGTTCTTGGGCCGCGTTGACTGTCGGCGGATATAGTGTGATGCTCGTGCTGGAGCGGGAAGATTAGCCGCGGTACAACTCGCGCAGTAATTTTATTTCCCGTGCGTATCCTTCCAATTCATTTGGTGTTTCCAAACAAAAAGGTAAGTTTCTTAAGGCAGGGTGATTGATAACGCGGGCCATGGTGTCCGTGCCGATTTGTCCTCCGCCGATGACAGCATGGCGGTCTTTATGTGCCCCGCGGGGGTTTAGGCTGTCGTTTAAGTGTACGGCTTTGAGAAGCGAAAGACCGATTTGTTTATCAAATTCGTTTAAGGTTCCGTCCAGCGTTGCCAACGAGTAGCCGGCATCGTGGATATGGCAAGTATCCAAACACACACCCATTTTTTCACTTAATTTTACCCCGTCTAAAATTCGTTTAATCTCATCAAACGAACGGCCGATTTCGCTTCCTTTTCCGGCCATGGTTTCCAAAAGAACAGTGGTGTGCTGGTCTTTGGTTAAAATTTCATTAAGAAGTTCGATAATTAGTTCTGTTCCTTTTTCAATCCCTTGGCCTACATGACTGCCGGGGTGAAAATTGTATAAGTTGCCGGGCACATATTCCATGCGTTTCAAATCGTCTGCCATGGTTTGCAGGGCAAATTCTCTTGTTTTGGGGTCGGCAGAAGCAGGGTTTAAGGTATAAGGGGCGTGGGCTACAATCGGGCCGAACTGATGCTCTTTTAATAGCGTGCACAAATTGGCGGCGTCCTGCGGGTCTATTTCTTTGGCTTGGCTGCCGCGCGGGTTGCGCGTGAAAAACTGAAAAGTGTTAGCCCCAATGGATAGAGCCGTTTTCCCCATGGCTTCAAACCCTTTGGAACTGGATAAGTGACACCCGATATAGAACATATTATTTACCGCCTGCGCGTTTAATATCAGCGGCTAATTGTTCGGCATCTTCTTGGCGGGTAGCCCAACTGCTGCAGATGCGGACAATGGTGCGGTTTTTATCTGCCGCGCCGAAGTGAGCAAAAGCGTATTGCACTTCCAATTTTTTTAGGGCTTCGTTCGGCAGGAGGAAAAATTGCTGATTGGTGGGGGAATCGTTTAACGGTTCCCACCCGGCATCTAAACAGGCCTTGCGGATAAACAGGGCCGTTTCGTTGGCATGTTTAGCTAAAGAAAAATACAGGCCGTTTTCAAAAAGGGCTAAAAACTGTAATCCCAGCACTCTGCCTTTGGCAAGCATTGCACCTTTCTGTTTCATAAAATAACGGAAATCTTTTTGGAGTTTCGGGTTGGGAATAACCACCGCTTCCCCTAAAAGAGCCCCTAATTTGGTGCCGCCGATATAAAAGGCATCGCAACAGGCGGCAATATCGGCAAGAGAAAGGTCGTTCTGTGGGGAGGCTAAACCGTAGCCTAAGCGGGCCCCGTCTATAAACAGGTAAAGGTTATTGGCATCGCAAACGCGGCGAATAGCGGAAAGTTCTGCTTTGGAATAGAGCGTTCCGTATTCCGTGGGGAAAGAAAGGTACACCAGTTTCGGTTGGGGGGCAAATTCGGGGTTGTCGTCCTGCCAATGTTCTTGGCAAAGGCGATCGATTTGTTCGGCAGTAATTTTGCCGTCTTTGGCCGGCGCGGTAAGCACGCGGTGCCCGGTGGCTTCGATGGCCCCGGTTTCATGCACATTGATATGGCCCGAATCTGCCGAAATAACGCATTGATACGGGCGCAACATCGCCGCGATAACGGTTAAATTGGTTTGGGTTCCTCCGCACAAAAAGTGAACTTCGCTTTGCGGGGCCGCGCAGAGGTTTTTGATTAACTCCGCCGCTTGATGGCAAAAAATATCTTGCCCGTAGCCGGGGGCTTGTTCCAAATTGGTTTGAGCCAACTTTTCTAAAATGGAAGGGTGTGCGCCTTCGCTGTAATCGCAATTAAATCGAATCATAGAAACCTCGCTTGCAAGGTAGTGTTATCCCTATTATAACTTTTTAAGTCTTTTTTCGTCCTAAATGTTGGAGTTAAAAAAGGGAGTTTTTTTCTTGGTCTAAAAGAGGGGCGGAGGGCTCTTCTTTCAGGCGGTTTTTCAAGGTTTTTTCGTGTTTAACGGAAAGATTTTCCAAATTAACAGCCGATTTGATGATGCCTTTTTGTCCCGTTAAAGTGGTTTCCGCGTCTTGATATGCCCCTTGGAGTTTGGCAATTCTGTCGCGGATATCGTCCATTTTTTTAGTAAACAAATCTACCCGGTGGTGCATTTCGCTCCCCACTTTCAAGATTTCGTCCAACATTTGGTTGGTTTTTTCCATGCGCCACAGTTGTTCTACAATTTGCATCACCGCAAACAGGTTCGACGCCGTAACAAGCGCAATGCTTTTGTTTTTGGCGTAGGTGTTTAAGGTCGGGTCTTTTTGTAAAGCCATAAAAAAAGCATGTTCGTTAGGAATAAACATAAACACAAAATCTAACCCGTTTTTGTGGAGTAAAGTTTTGTAGTTTTTACCGGAGAGATTATCAATATTGGCTTTAATGGCTGTTACCAAATCTTTCAGGTGTTGTTCTTTTTCTGCTTCATCGGTGGCAGTAGCCCAACGGGTGTAACTGTTGAGGGTCATTTTGGAATCAATTACAAAATGACGATTATTAGGTAAATGAATCACAAAATCGGGCAGTTGGCGGGTGTTGTCTTCCGTTTTGAAAAACACTTGTTTATCGTAATCTTCCCCTTCTTTTAATCCTGCGGACGCAAGGACATTTTCCAAAATAAGTTCTCCCCAGCAACCTTGTTGTTTGGGGCTTTTCAGGGCCGTGGCCAGGTCGGCTGCTTCTTTGGAAAGATTTTCGTTTAATTCAATGGTTTTATTGAGTACATTTTGTAAATCGCCGTGTCGGGTGGCGCTTTCGGTGCGGAAATCTCCCAACTGTTTGGTAAACTCCACCATTTTTTCTTTAATGGGGCTGAAAATATCGGCGTTTTTGGTAACGAGTTCATTGCGTTGTTCTTTCAAGGATTCGGCGGCAAGTTGCTTGAAGGCTGCTTGGGATTTTTCTTGTAATGCGGCAAATTTACTTTCTTGTTCCTGCATAAGTTTGCTGATATTTTCTTTATGTTCGGCCTGCATTTTTTCCAAAGCATCTTTGCGTTCGGTTACTTTTACTTTTTCCTGTTCGGCTTGCTGAAGGGCGGATTGGGTGTTCTCCAGTTTTTGTTGAAGAGAAACAATTTCTTTTTTTTGTTCGTCGGTAGTTTTTTCCAATTCGGCAACGCGCCCGACGGCTTGCTGGCTGGCAATAAGCGAGTGTTGCGTTTCTTGTAATTTGGCAGAGAGTTCTTTGTTCTCGGCGGAAAGTTCTTCAAATTTTTTAAGTTTGAAGGAATCTTCCGGCTTGGCAGACGGTTTAAGAAACCAAACGGCTAATCCGGCAAGAACTCCACCGGCAAGAGTGGCTAAAATAACGGAAAGAAAAAAAGTAGTATTCATAAAAGTCTCCTTGTTTCTTTATTAAAGCAAAAAGGCAAAAGAGTTTACAAATGGGTTTATCATAAAATAAAAAACACCCTTTCGGGTGTTTTTAAATGGTGCCCAGTATAGAGTTTGCCTTCCGGTCATTTTGCTAACTCAAAATGCCTGCAGGCCGGACTCGCGGTTTTTGCCTTTCGCCGTAAGGAACCATATTATCGGCTCAAACAAAAACATCGCTCCGTCTTTCAAATCCTACCGCACATAAAGCAGTTTATGTGCTTACAGGGCACAAAAAAACACCCTTTCGGGTGTTTTTAAATGGTGCCCAGTATAGGATTTGAACCTATGACCTTTCCCATGTCAAGGGCGAATAGGATTTTTGCTTGCTAATTTTCCGACGAGAAAATGAGTTAGCGTTTGCCCTTTTTTACCATTGCCAAAATATTGACAATAGCGGTTGTTTAATGCCGTGTTAACTTCTCTACAAGCATGTAAATGTTGGTATAAGGGTTTGCTTTTAATAAATTGGCTTTTTGCTTCATATGATGTTGTTCAAGTTTTTTAGCATGATTGATTGCGGTGATTTGGTGTGGTGCCAGAAGTTCAAAGTAATCTTTGGTTTTCTCATATGGAAGATCTAAATAAGAGGAAAGTCTATTAATAGCCTGGGCCGGCGTCATTGATGCTGAAGTATAGCAAAAATGAAGAAGAAACCAAATTTCAACACTTGGAATGGAGTAAGCGAAGTAATATTTTTTTGCCTTTGTAAGTGCTGCCGCTTTTTCAATCGGGAAATTGTCTTTATCTACCACAAGCCATATTTCAGGAGAGCTCCCTCGCAGATGAACCCCTTGAAGAATATTTGAGACTTGTCTGGGCAGATTTTGAGGTGCTGAGTTTCTCCTACGTATGTGGAGCACATAAGAAGAATCTCTATCCTTAAATCCATTAAAATATATTTCTTCAGTTTCTCCATTCGTAATGATTACGATAGGTTTTTTTGTTTGGCGAAGATTAATTCTTCTAATCAGAGACCTATTTCTTTTCATTTGGCTATATCCTAAAAGTTTTTAATACAGGGATTGCACCATACATGCCACCTAGATAACGGTCTTCCCAATTTACATCCTGACGTGCTTCTTTGGCATAATCCACTAATGAATATAGACAAGACTCTCCATATTTGTTCTTATCAACAAAGTAGATCTGGTCTTTTCGGAATAAATTAGGATGCAATAAGTTTGTATTATGAGTTGTAAAAATAAGCTGTATATTCTTATTTGTTTTGTTATTGCATTTTTGTATTAAATTTTCTACCAGTAAAGGATGCAAAGATTGCTCTAATTCATCTACTAAAAGTACTCCGCCAGTTTTTTTGAGATCGAATAAAGAGCGTACTAAGTCCATGTAGCGCATTGTCCCATCGGATTCTTCAAATCTCGAAAATGTAATTTCTCCCATAGGCGAGCGTTCTTTGTTATATTTGATATGTTTGAATTGTAATTCGAATATTTCTTGTTGCGTCGCTGCCAATTCAGATAATGTATGAATCCCTAAACCACTAACCCCAACGTCAGCATTTTGAAGGGCCAATGCAATATCTTGAAGTTCAGTTTCGCTTATTTTAGTTGTTAATCCTCTACGAAAGTTTGAATTGCCACGAGTAATTTGTCTGAAGAATTTCACAATTTCTTTACTAATTGGACCATTAAGTAAAAACGATATGGATAATACAGATACATCTTTACGTAGCAATTTCAAAGAGTTGATGTTCTTCCCTTCAGGGAATTTCTCTGGATTAGAATATAAGATCTTTTCCTTTTCTCGTTGGAACAAAACGACGTCTTTTTGCCCTAATATACTAAGGGACTCGGAAACAATTTCCTTGGCGGATATGGAAAACTCATAATGAAAAATTGTTTCTAATTTTTGAAGATAAAAATCTATAAAAAACGATGTTGGAGCATTCTCGGTTTCTGTCGATAGTTTAAATGGAATATATAATTTCGTCAAAATTGGAATATCCTTTTCACCCACACTTCCAAATAGTGAAGTAAGAGCCATGAGGCTTTGGATAAGATTGCTTTTTCCACTAGCATTAGCTCCATAGATACAAGCAACTTTTAATACATTAGTGTTATTAACGGTCACCAGGGCATCTCTGTTGGTCTTTAACTTATTATATGCCACTAATGAAAGCTGCGCTTTCTCTTTAAAAGAAGTCATATTTTTAAAACCAAAATTAATTAACATTTTTACCTCTTATTTTATTTGGGTGGAAAAACCTCTCGAATAAATCCTATCACAAAAGAGATCTATTTATCAAGTGAATTTTTTCATTAATATATATATTAATGAAAGAGTTTTTATTTGAGTTTTAATCGGTAATGTGTTGTTCTGCCTGCCCCAATCTGCCCTAAAATGCCGCGCTGTTGTAAGTCGGCTATGTCACGGGAGGCAGTATCGTGGGAACATTTGCAAATTTTAGCCCATTTGGTACTGGTTAAATGACCTGTAAAGCCATCAAAGAGCATATTGAGCATCTTGCTTTGGCGGTCATTAAAAGTTTCGCCTTGATGCTGTTTCCAAAAGGTCGCTTTAGCCAGTACCGTTTTTAAAAGTTCGTCCGAATCTTTGATGGCCTTCTCTAGTGTCTGCAAGAACCACTCTAGCCAATCGGTAATATTCAAATCGCCCTGCTGTGTAATTTCCAGTTGCTTATAATATTCTTTACGCTCTTTGGCAATTTGGGAAGACATAGAATAGAACCGATTAGCAGAAGATTCGCTCCGTGCCAGTAATAATTCCGTCAAAGCACGGGCAATACGTCCGTTTCCATCGTCAAACGGGTGCAAAATAACAAACCATAAGTGCGTAATAGCGGCTTTGAGAACGTTGTCAGTTTCGTCCATATTGATAAATTCAAACAATTTCTCCATTTCGCCGTCCAGTACAGTTGCGGCAGGGGCTTCATAGTGTACCTTTTCATTACCCATTGGTCCGGAAACTACTTGCATAGGGCCTAGTTTATCATCCCGATAATCACCTGCTTTAATGGTATAAAATCCGCTCTTGCCTTCGGGGAACATATGTTGATGCCACGCACACAAACGCGCCTTGTTAGTAGGAGCATCATAGTGCTGAATAGCATCTAGCATCATTTCTACTGTGCCATCTACATTGCGAGCCACGGGAATATCCTCATTAGGCAACCCCAAACGTCGTGCAATAGAGGAGCGAACCTGTGCTATATCTAACAGTTGGCCTTCAATTTGGTTAGATTTTAAAATTTCTTCCGTAAGCGCTTGAAGCAAGGCATTATCCTGCATAGCAAACCCGATGTTTTGCATTTTACCCAATAACAACCCTTGCGACAGTTTTACCTGTGCAAGCTGAGATAAAATCTTTGTTTTGTTCCACGTAAAGTGCGGCCAGTTTTCATTTTGATAGATATACATAATTCGCTCCTATGAAACTATTATAACATAAACTACGCACAAAATACGCATATTTTGCGTAGTTTATGCGTAGATTACGGATTTCCCCTATACAATGTTAAGTGGAATCATTCCATCCATTACCATCATCTTGCTAGCAATTTCGCCCGTTTTGAACCGCAAATAGCGTTGTGTGGTTGTAATTTTACTATGCCCAAGGAGCCTTTGTAAATGTTCCAAAGTGCCGCCACGGTTTAGAAAATTCACCGCAAATGAGTGTCTCATATCGTGCGGTCTTATATGGCCGATTTCTGATTTTTCACAGGCCTTATTGAGTTGGTATTTTAATTTGTCTTTAGTTATCTTTTCAAACACAAGGCCACTTTTTTGTGGATTGAGTCCTTGTAAAATTCGCTCTATATCTGAGGTTAGTCCCAAAGTGCGAGGGCATTCTGTTTTAGTTTTAGGAATAAAAATTGTCTTACGGGTAAAATCAATATTTTCCCAACGTAGGCCCAACAATTCTTGCCGTCTAAGTCCCGTATAAAACCCAATAGTTACGCAAGGCCGTACTTCATCGCTAATAAATGGTAAAAGTTTTTGAATCTCCTGTTCATTAATTGGATGAGGTTCAAAAGGTTCTTCATCGTGTTGTTTTTTAACTTTGTGGCAGGGATTGGGTCCGCTGTATTTGTCCCAGTCGCTTAAGCAATTAAAAAACTTGCTGATAATGCCAAAGTAGCGGTCAGCATTTGCGTAGGAGGTTTCTAAGGCCTTTTGATTGTAAAAACTTTGTACTTCTAATGGAGTTACTTCCTTTAGGGTATAGTTACCAAAGTGACCTAAAATTTTCTCAAACATTGCCATATAGGTTTGTTTAGAAGGACGCAGTTCTATATGATGCTTAATAAATAAGGGAGCCATATCTTTGAATAGTTGGCTTTCTTGCATTAAACGTGGGTTATTTTTTGCTTTATAGAAAGAATTGGTGCGTTTAGCCAATTCTTCCTTAGCGGCTGATTCATTGGTAGCAACAATGTGACGATGTCTTTTGCCCGTCTCATCATAGTAATCAATTCCGTAAAGTCCTTTTTCATTTTGATAAATTTTCATATCTAATATTCTCTAGTATTATAATATCATATTACATAATAATATATGATATTGTCAAGTATTATATTTTCATATCTAATCAAATTTGCTATTATCTATATATGTCCGAACAAGATAACGAACAAAAAATTAAAACGATAAGTTTTACACTTCCCGACGAACTTTTGAAACAAGCCAAAGATTATGCCCATCGGGAAGACCGTAACTTATCTTCGGTTATTCGGTTGGCTCTGAAACGGTTCTTAGAGTCCGAGCAAGCCAAATAACCGAGTCCCGCTTAAGAGTGGCTGAAGGAATCTTCTGTAGCATCTTCTACCATTTGCTCTATCTTCGCCCGTTTAAAGAGAAGTCTCCCAGATAACTTAACTATAGTTCCTTTAGGAAATTCCGCACGAGTCCTTTTTGAGTAAATGGTTTTTGGGGAAAGATGTAAATATGCGGCCACTTCATTTACATCCATTAAGGGATTTGTATTGTTAAACATTTGTATTGTTCTCCTTCTATTTTTGATGAATGTGCCTGGTTCTACCCCTTCTAAATGATTTAAGATGTTGCAATGTTTTGTCCTCTTTAATAAAATAAATCGGTTACTCTTTATGTTTTGTGTAATATGTGCTCCATATATAGGGACAAAACATTTACACAAGTTAAATCATTATTTTGTGTTGAATAAGAATCTAGTACAATTCATCTGTTATTAATTTCCTTCTTAAAGGTTACCTTGTAACCTTGTCAAGTCTACTTCGTACCCTTGACGATATTCACTTCCTTTCTATGTACTTGTTATTGCTTTCTTACTTATTCTCACATAATATACATCCTCATTTATCATTTACTTCCTGAGTCTTTACCAGTTGTTCAATTTGGTAAATTTGCAACTTTTGGGGTTGCGTATGCTCGTTAAGCCATTTGTTGACGGATACACAAGATACACCTAACTTTTTGGCTAATTCGTTCTGTGTAAGTCTGTTTTTAAGTCTATACTCTTCTAGTTGTTTAATTAAGTCCTTCATTGTTACTCCTTTAAATATTTCTGCTAATCTTCAATTACTTCATTGGTTTGGTCATCTACCCGAATAGGTCTAAAATTATTTACAGTTCGTACTATTCGCTTGATTAAATATTCCCGCCTAGGTTTAAAATGTTCACTTAGTTTTTTTTGTTTGTTTTTGGCTTCTGCATACTGACCATACTGTGCTTTCTGCCCGCCATATCTCTTTTCTACGGGATTAAAAATTTCTTTAATGGTATATGCCCCGTGTCTTCTTTCTAATGAAGTAAGCCCTGTATATTGCAAAATATCACTAGCAGATACTCCTTGTTTAATTGCCTGGTTTATCTGCCTAAGTTCTGTCTCTTTAGAACAGCCTGCGGGAGGCAGATTATTCACTACGTCTCCCAGGCAACTTACTAAAACCTGGTGAACCAATTTACTATCCCACACATCACGTAAAGTAAATTTCCCATCACATTTTTTAAACTTCGATAGGTAACTATTAACGGCAGAACTACCATAAAAAGAGACCTCATATCTAAGCACCTGCTTTCCTTCCTTCAGCAAATTGCAATAGATTTCTTTATTTAAATTATTATGCTTGCTTTTACTTACAATTTCCTTGTTTGTTTTATCGTAGAAACCAATATCTTTTCCCTCATTACTTACACCAACCTTATAACCATTCTGTCTACCTTTTCTATAGTGATGAAATGCAGGGGCGTTATATCCTTTGGTTAAACATTTCCCTAGCCTCTTAAACAAGGCAAGCAAGCACACATTGATAGGTAAAATAATGTTCTTGCCGTACTCTAAGTAATAAATCCCTGCATTATAGATGGCTTCTTTCGACACGTCTAATCCCTTATATCTGAATGCCTCTTGAATTTCCAACACAATTTTATCTAAGTCTGCATCTGTTGCTTCTGCTAGATTATTTCCAAATAAGCATCTAGGTACGGCTACATCAAAAACAAACTGATGTTTTTGGCGATGATAATACACAACGGGTTTATTTTTCGGATTCATAATTTGGTCTTCTTTCAATAACTCTATACTTCCTGTCCATATTTCTTTTACATCTTGTGGTTCAATTCCACCTTTCATTCGGTCAATCATATTTGTTGACACCTCTTCAGTTAAAATCCAGACTTTTGCTCTGGGAACCTTTTAGTGTTCAACAAATATACAAGTGTAAACCTTTTTTAATTTTTCTTTAGAAAGATAGATAATTTTAAACGTTATTTGCTCTCTGTTTGGCATTATGAAATGATTTTAGTTTCCACAAAATTCATTACAATCTTCTATCTTGTCCTTCTACTTAATATATAAGTGTAAACCAAACTCAACTTCTATTCACAAATACTGCGTTTATTATCACTTTTCACCTTATACTTCAGGGGCTTTTTAGACAAAAAAATCCTCTATCCGTTCTATGTAATACTAAAACGTAAATTATTTTAAACTGCTAGTTAGAAATATAACATCAGGTAAAATTCTTGGGAGTACACGACATACTTCACGAGGAACTACACGATGATTATTACTTTCAGTATTCCTATTATGGCAAATATAATTTTTGTGAAATAGGGCCAATGGACCTACTCCAGCGGGACATAAAGTCCTATTTTTGCCATCAGCTAATTTGCCATCCTACCTTCTAATCTTATATGTTAAAATGTAAGCAAGAAACAAAAAAACACTTTACAGGGGCGGTTATGATTACAGGAGACGTTAAAAACAAACTGGATAAACTTTGGAATGCTATGTGGAGCAACCAAATGACGAACCCGTGGATAGATATTCAGCAGATTACCTATCTTATTTTCATTAAAAGTTTGGACGATAACCAAATCAAGCAAGAGCGTATCGTAAATGACCAAATCGCCCACGGTATTAAAGCCACCCTTAAAGACCCCATTTTTAAGTCAGGCACTTACACGGATAAAGACAATAAAATTTCCGTTCCCTATAAGGATTTACGTTGGTCTACTTTCAAGCATTTTGAACCTAAAAAAATGTTTGATAACCTTAAAAACAACGTGTTCCCGTTCATCAAGCAGTTAAAGTCGGACAAGGCCACCGCATTTGCTAATTTTATGGAGAAGGCAGAATTTGCCGTTACTACGCCGTATATTTTAAGCAAGATGGTGGATTCTTTAAGTGATGAAACCCTCGGCTTTAGTAATAAGGACTTAATGGGTGACTGCTATGAATACCTGCTATCCAAAATGGCAACTAGCGGAGATAACGGGCAATTTAGAACGCCTCGCCACATTACGCAGATGATGGTGGAACTGGTGCAACCCACACTTAAAGATACCATTGTGGACCCTGCTATGGGTACGGCGGGCTTTTTAACTTCTGCCGCTCAGTATATCCAAGCCCATTATTCAAAGGAACTTTTTAACAAAACAAATAAAACTCATTTTCATAATGAGATGTTTACGGGGTTTGATACAGATACCGATATGCTCCGTATCGGCTGTATGAATATGACCTTGCACAACGTGGATAACCCTACTATTAAATACAACAACTCGCTTTCCCAAGATTATGATGAAAAGGGCAAATACTCGTTGATTTTAGCCAACCCACCCTTTTCAGGCAGTTTAGAGCCATCCACCGTGTCCAACAGTTTAAATGCAATTAGCGGCGGTACAAAAGCAACGGAACTCTTATTTTTGGCCCTGTTTTTGCGGTTGTTGCAAGTAGGTGGGCGTTGTGCTTCCGTTGTGCCTGTGGGCGTACTTAATAACACTAATGAAAAAGCCTACACTATCCTGCGTAAAGAATTAGTAGAAAACCAAAAATTGGAAGCCGTTATTTTTATGCCTTCTGGGGTGTTTGAACCTTATTCAGGCGTACAAACGGGCATTTTGATTTTTACTAAAACTAACTCTGGCGGAACAGGTAAAGTATGGTTTTACAATATGGAAAATGACGGCTTGACCCTCAACAAAAAGCGCGACCCTATTGACGATAACGACATCCCCGATATTGTGGCTCGCTTCCATAACCTAAAAGGGGAAGCCAAACGTACCCGCAAAGATAAATCGTTCCTAGTGGACAAAGATGAAATTGTTAAGAACGATTATGTGCTTAGTTTCAATAAATACCACGAACGGGAAATTGTTCAGCAAGAGTTTCGGCCCGTACAAGATATTTTGAACTCCATTACCACGCTTGAGAAACAGTTTAAAGACGTGATGGCGGAAATTGGCAAAGGAATTTAGAAATGGAATATATAGAACTTTCAGAGTTATGTACTCCTCATACTAAAAATATTGCTGTTAAAGATGTTGCCAATCAAAAAGGCAAATATCCTGTGTTTGGAGCCGCGGGTTTAGTTGGATTTATGGACTCTTACCAAATGCCCAATGAGTATGTAGGCATCATCAAAGATGGGGCTGGAATTGGGCGAACCAATACCTATCCTGCAAAATCTTCGCTTATTGGTACAATGCAATGTCTACTTCCAAAAGACGGAGTCAATGTTAAATATTTAATGTATCTTGTACGGTCTTTGAAATTAGGTTCTTCCTATTCAGGGGCAACTATTCCACATATTTACTATAAAAATTATAAAAATACAAAAATTCCCAAAAGAGAATTAAAACAACAACTTGAAATAGCCAATATTTTGGACAACATAGAACAAGGAATAAAGGTAAAGCAAGAGCAATTAAAAGCATTAGATGAACTCATTCAATCTCGCTTTACTGAAATGTTTGGTACGTTAGATATGAGTAAAGCTTCAGACGATTGGCAATCTTTAGGATTATTGGCCAAAATACACACAGGTACAACACCTTCAACTACAAATGCCGATAACTGGAATGGTGATATTCTCTGGATAACGCCCGCTGAAATAAAATCTGATTCATATTACATTTATGATACTACCCGAAAAATTACCAAACAAGGCCAGTTATCAAAATCGTTGACCATAATGCCACGTGATACCGTTTTGTTATCCACACGTGCACCTATAGGAAAAGTTGGCATTGTGGGAAAACCCATGGCCTGTAATCAAGGGTTTAAAAATTTTGAATGTGGTAAAAAATTAAATCCGATTTTCTTATACGTCTTACTAAAATACAATACAACTTATTTAAATTCGTTAGGTACAGGCACTACATTTAAAGAAATTTCTAAATCAAATGTAGAAAAGATAAAAATTCCCGTTCCTTGTGTAGAGAAACAAAATCAATTTGCTGAATTTGTGCAACAAGTGGAAAAGGCAAAAGAAATTGTTAAAATACAAATCAAGGACTTACAGGAATTGTTAGCCCTAAAGATGGACGAATATTTTAAATGAAAAACTTTGATTTTCTAAAAGAACTGACGGACTTTAAAGCACTTTACTCTTTATGCGCGGGGGCAGAGGAATATGTTGTTTCCAACCCCACAATGAGTGCTATTTTTGCCCGTAAAGCGTTGGAAAATCTGATAAAGTCCTTCTATACTGCCAAATACGGCGGGTATCCAGAGGGTAGCAACCTATTTTCGCTGATTGAAGATGCACAATTTAAGGCCTATTTTGATGAATCGTTAATTTCTTGCGTGCATTTTGTGCGTAAAGTGGGCAATAACGGCGCACATCAGGAAGAGGTCTATCCTAAACTAGCGCGTGGATGCTTAAAGGCCTTGCACGAAGCCGTCAAACAAGTGCTGTTTTTAATGGGGGCGTGTAAAGATGTGCCCGCCTTTGATTCGTCCATTTATAACGCTAAACCTCAAACAGAAAAGGCTACCCAATTACCTAAAGAAGAACCCACGCCAGACGTACAAACCCTGACAAAATACAAAAATAACATTGTGCAGGGTATTGAACAAAAGTCATCCATAGATTTTACTGAATACGAGACCCGCAAACTCTATATTGACGAAGCCTTAAAAGAAGCAGGTTGGCAGATTTGTCAAACCCCAGGCGCAACTACAGCGGGACTAGCGTGTATTGAAGTTAAACTGCTAGGGATGCCCAACAAAGAAGGTTTTGGGTTTGCTGATTATGTACTTTTTGATAATGACGGTGTGCCTTTGGCCGTGGTAGAAGCCAAAAAAACCTCTGTGGATGAAGTGGCAGGTTCCCAACAAGCGCGGTTATACGCCGATTGTATTGAAAAGAAATGGGGCAGACGGCCTGTTATCTTCTATACCAACGGCTATTCTACCCACGTGGTAGATTGTGCAGGGTATCCTGCCCGTAAAGTGTATGGGTTTTATAGCAAGCAAGAACTACAATCCCTGTTAAACAGGCGGGATTTGTCGGACATAAAAGACACACGGGTAGACAAAAACATTTCAGACAGACCTTTTATCCAACAAGCCACCACCGCTGTATGTGAAACGTTTAATAAAAAGGCCCGTAAAGCCCTATTAGTGATGGCTACAGGTACGGGTAAGACAAGATGTGCTATTTCCATTGTGGACGTGTTACAGCGGGCAAAATGGGCCAACAAAGTGCTATTCTTGGCAGACCGCACAGCCCTTGTAAAACAAGCCGCCAATGCTTTTACGAAACATTTACCCGATAGCCCGCTTTGTATCTTATCTGAAGAAAAAGAAGATACACGGGATTATAATGCCAAAATCACTTTATCAACGTATCAAACAATGCTTAATATCATTGATAAAGAAGATAAAAAGTACGGCATTGCCAACTTTGATTTAATTATATTGGACGAAGCCCACCGCTCTATTTACAACAAATATAAAGCCATTTTCCATTATTTTGATTCTCTTATTTTGGGTTTAACGGCCACCCCGCGCGAACAGATTGAAAAATCCACGTATGAAGTGTTTGATTTGCCCAAGGGCGAACCTACTTTTGCTTACGACTATAAAACTGCCGTCAAAGAAGGGTTTTTGGTAGATTTCCACGCATTTGAACGTACTACAAACATCTTAAAAAATGGGCTTAAATACAAAGACCTTTCAGACGAAGAAAAAGCACAGTATGAAACGTTGTTTACAGAAGAAGGTACTTTCCCTAAAGAAATAGATGCTAAACTCTTCCAAAAAACCATTTTAAATCAAGATACCATTGACCGCGTATTGCAAACCCTAATGACAGAAGGATTAAAAACACAAGGCGGCGACAAACTGGGTAAAACAATTATTTTTGCCTATAACCACCGCCACGCAGAAGAAATTGTAAAACGGTTTCATATCCTGTACCCAGAGAAAGGCAACGACTACTGCAAACTGATTGATAATTACATCAACTATGCCCAAACGTTAATTGATGAATTTGCCAACCCTGAAAGTGATTTGACGATTGCCGTGTCTGTGGATATGTTGGATACAGGGATAGACGTACCCGAAATGTTAAACCTGGTATTTTTTAAACGTGTATTTTCTCAAATTAAGTTTTGGCAGATGATAGGGCGCGGCACGCGTACACGCAAGGATTTAGATGTGTTTTCGCCTTCCCGTGATTATTTTGAGAAAGGAGCCGAACCTGTCTTAACACGCCATAATGATAAACAGGGCTTTTATATCTTTGATTTTTGTGATGTGTTTGAGTTCTTCCGCTTAAATCCCGACGGGCGGGAACCTAAGGCGGCTTTAACACTTAGCCAAAAACTGTTTGAATTAAAGTTAGATTTAGTTTGCGAGTTACAAAAATATCAGCATCAAGAAAATGAAGAACAAAAAAGTTTTTACGCAAAGTATAAGGCCGAACTCATTGACAAGATTAAACACTTAAACAGAAATCTTATCAACGTAAAATTAGTCCTTAAATACGTAGACAAATATTCTATTGAAAAAAGTTGGGAATATATTAGTTTGTTGGAAGCCAAAGAGATTAAAAAGCAACTTACGCCCCTTATAGCCCCCGATGACCCCGACGAGAGTGCAAAACTTTTTGATTTGTGGGTATTCAATATGGAACTTTCCCAATTGGCGGGCGACAAAGATTATTCCCAGGCCGTTCAGAAAGTAACGAAGATTTGTTCGGAATTACTGGAACATTTGACTGTACCTGCTATAGCGGCCAAAAAAGATTTTTTGGAAAGCGTGTTGCAAGTTGGTTTTTGGGAAGGGGTTACTTTAACCAAATTAGAACAACTCCGTCAGGAAGTACGCACATTATTACAATTTTTAGATAAGAACAAGCGCGAAATAATTACGTCTAATTTCTCGGACTTTGTGGTTACTAAAAAAGATGGGCAATCACCTATTCCACAATTCAAAGATTACCGCAAACGGGTAGAGGATTATTTGGCGGATAACGTAGACAAAGGGGCTATTGCCAAAATCCATAACTTAGAGAAACTAACTGAGCAAGATATTGAAGAACTTCAAACCATTTTATGGAAAAAACTGGGTACAAAAGAAGAGTATGACGAGGTTGCAAACGGACTAGATTTAGGGGCATTTGTACGTCAAATTGTAGGGCTTGATAATGAGGTAATATCTAAATTGTTTAACGACTATATCAACCAGTATAATTTTAATTCGGCCCAACAAGAATTTTTACAGTTAATCGTCAATTTTGTACGTGCCAATGGAGATATTGAACCACAAGACCTTCAAGATGAACCATTTTCTTATCACGATTACACATCTATTTTCGCGAATACAGGACCATTGTATGACTTTGTAGACCGATTTCATTCCAGTATTCACATCTAAACAGTACAGTTAAATTTAAGGAGAAACAAATGGCCTCTCAAGATAAAGAATTAAAAGAGTTATTAAAAGAATTAAAAGACGGGTATATACAATTGCCAGATTTTCAAAGAGATTGGGTCTGGGATGATAATAGAATTAAATCTTTGATAGTAAGTTTGGCCAATGGTTATCCTGTCGGCGCAATTATGTTTTTAGCGACTGGCGGTGAAATAAATTTTAGTTATAGACCATTTACGGGGGTCGAAAACAAAGATGTAAGACCTACAAGCCTGACCTTAGATGGACAGCAACGATTAACGTCTATATTAAATGCTATGTTTTTAAAAAAACCTGTTGAAACACAAACAGAACAAGGTAAAAAGGTAAAGAAATATTATTACTTTAATCTAGATGAAATATCGAAAGACCATATTGATTGGGACAATGCTGTAATAAGTGTTAATGAAAAGAAACAAATAACAAGCAATTTCGGGAAAAATGTTGATTTGGATTTATCAACAACAGAAAAAGAATATAGCGAAAAATATATTCCCGTAAATATTATTTTTGATGAAATAATTTATTCTAACTGGAAGAATGCATATATTAATTATTACCAAAGCAAAGATTTAACTAATCTAACAACATATTTTGATATTATTCAGAAGTTCGAAAACAAGGTAAGAAACAAAATATATAACTATCATATACCAGTTATTACTCTTTCAAAAGATACTCCCAAGGAAGCCGTCTGTCAAGTTTTCGAAAATGTCAATACAGGTGGCGTTGCTTTAAATGTTTTTGAGTTAGTAACGGCACTATTTGCTTCTGATGGATTTAAGTTAAGAGAAGATTGGGAACATCGGAAGACAAACTTTAAAAATAGCAATGTGCTATCTTCCGTAACAGCAACTGATTTTTTAACAGCAATGACACTATTTACCAAATATATTGCATATTCAAAAGATAATAGTAATGCTGTTCTTTGTAAAAAGAAAAATGTCTTGGAATTACGTCTGAATGATTATAAAGAAAACGCGGATATACTTGAAAGAGCATTTATTGAAGCGGCTAAATTTTTAAATGAATTATGCATATATAGCAGTAGAGACTTACCTTATTCAACTCAACTTATTCCTTTGAGCGCGACGATTGCGGCATTGGGAGACAAGTTCCATTATCAAAATGTAAAAGAAAAAATTAAACAATGGTTTTGGTGTGGGATATTTGGTGAATTGTATGGCGGAGCCAATGAAACTAGATATGCTCAAGATATAGTAGGACTTATGGATTGGATAAATGGCTCTAATAAACCCCCAACAACAATAGAAAGAGCATATTTTGACCCTTGCCGCTTACTGTCCCTGCAAACAAGAGGTTCTGCCGCATACAAGGGAATAATGGCTTTGTTTATGAAAAATGCTAAAGATTTTATATCTGGCTCTAGTATGAACCTAACATATTTTATAGATAAAGCAGTAGATATTCATCATATCTTTCCTAAAGATTATTGTTTAAAAGAACAACTCGGCTTGCAAGATGACAAATGGAATTCAATAGTAAATAAGACTCCCTTATCTGCTAAAACAAACAGAATGATTGGCGGAAAAGCACCTAGTGATTATTTATCAAAAATAGAAGAAACTATGACAGACCCTTCTAAATTAAATGAAAATTTACTATCTCATTGCATTTCAATTGAGGACATAAGAACCAATAATTTTGATAGTTACTTTATTAAACGAACAAAATCAATATTAAGTTTGATAGAAAATGCAATGGGAAAGAAAATGTCAGGATTGGATTCTGAAAATGTCATTCAAAAATATGGAGTTTCATTACTTTAATCTACTATCTCTTTAGGTGGGTTGATACGTAATTTTGGTTAGTGCTAAACTATAAAAACCATAAAGAGTGTACGAGGGGCAAGCCTGATGACTACACAGCAACCTACCAAAGGGCAAGGTGCTAATGCTTGGAAGATGGGAACTAGAATCAATTTAAACCCGTCCTCGTGATGGGTTTATTCGTTTTATATACTCCTGTGGTAAATTAAGAACAGGAGTATTATTATGAAAAATGAAAAAACTGCCGATAACCTAGCGTATGATTTAATTTTAGGAAAATTTATGTATCGGGTATTAGAATCCGCCGAACTTATATCCCAAGATGCTTTTAAAAAGTATTTTAATCCTAGAGGCATAAAGTTTCCCATTGAAATGACCGTAAAGTTGTCTTTTGCCCAATTACAAAGTGTTAAGGTATATTTATCCAAAAATGGCACGAAGGATGTCCGAAATTGATTTGGGACCACCTTAAAAGAATCTAAACAATATCAGGAGCTGAAGAGACACTATTTAAACCTCCTTACCAAACAGCTAAAAGAAATACAAAGCAATGAAGGGGTATATTAAGTTTGAGGAGTCAGAGAAACGAGTTGTAATGCTTTTCTATAATTACAGCTCTAAAAGTGTATGTGGAAATTGATGTAAGCAGGGACGAATGTATAATTTGCCATATTATCATCCATTTGAAAACAAAAAATCATTAAAATATAAGTATAATTTTAACAAGATAGCTCCGTAAAATTTTTCAAAAAATTTTTTGACCTAGATATTTTTTTGGAATCCAGATTTTTGTTTTTGCAATGTTATCATCTAAACTTAGTCGCTATCCTTCGCTAACCTTATTTTCGCCGAGCCAATTATAACGGCCTATAGCCGCTAACTTTTGCTACACTTCGCTAAAAATGGCCAATAAACGCCTCTTTTCGCCTTTCCCGTGGCGGATTGCACTCTCAGACGTAGGCATTTTGCCAAATTGCCAATTAAAACAATCCAAATGCTCTGTTTGTATTGCAAAAGTCCATTGCCAAAATATTGACAATAAAACTACAAAAACCTGCAAAAACGCGCAAAAAACGGCCCTTTGGGGCGCGGGCCTAGACAGACCATAAAATCAGTATAAAATAAGAAATCCTCGTCGTAAAACGAGGACTTTTAAATGGTGCCCAGTATAGGATTTGAACCTATGACCTTTCCCATGTCAAGGGAACGCGCTACCCCTGCGCCAACTGGGCTAAAATGGGTTTTGACTACTTATTTATTATAGCAAATAACCCAGCCAATATCAATTTTCTCGTCGGAGAGGTGCTAAATAAGAGGAGAGGATAAAACAAGCAAAGTGTTTTTTTAAACATACCTTTTTGCTTTTTTTGTGGATTTTGGACACAATCTGAACGTTTTTTTAGACAGTTTGTTTTGCTCTATAAATAGGCAAATTTTGGATAATTTTTAAAATAGTTAAAAAGATGGTTTTCTTGGACAATGTTATATTGGAGTTACCAAAGCTCTAACGGGTGTTGAAAAATTGTATTATCTGTGGTGGGACGGGCAGTTTCTATTATATAGATTAAATATATATAGTTTTATAACTATTGCTCACAATAAACCCCGAGCTTACACCCGGGGCCGTTTCATCTCAGTTTGTTAATATCCTGATTCAGGAGCCGGACCGTATTGGTTATCGCCTTGCGTTCCGGGGATAAATAACAATATAATTGATAAAATTTGCCCTACCCCTGTAAATAACAGTAAGGACAAAAGCCCAGGCATTCCGCAATCATGTAACCGTCTTACGGTAATACAAATATGGGCTACCATGCCCCAGAGAACGGCACTAATAAGAAACAAAAAGGGTGCTATTATAAACACAGCATTATTAGAGTCTGCGGCCAAAACGAACGAACCGAAAATGAGTAAAAAAAACACTATCATTAGCAGCATCAAAACAATAGACCATTTCAAATATCCGATTCTGGACAAACGTCCTTGTAATGTAAATAACTTTGGCATATCTATACCTCTCTGTTTACTTATGATATCTACATCATAATAACATAAAACTCAGCTAAAGACAACTTATAATGTAATGGGGTAATGAGGAAAATAAACGATTTTATTGGAGGGAAAAAGGGGAAAAAATAAAAGGACTTGACCTGTTTTTTGATACGATAAAGGTAAGATAATTTGCATTTTACCTGCCTTGTTTATGTTGTTGTCAGTTAAGCCGTAAAAGCCATTGTAGAAATTTTTATTTGAAAGTTACTTAAAAAAGACTGTACTAATCAACTTTCTTAGGAGGATTGTTGTTACGCATGAAAAAGGTTTTACGCTAATAGAATTATTAGTGGTTGCTCTTCTTATTGGATAGTTCTTCAAGGTCCTTGGATGAGGAGAGACCTTGATTTTAAATTGCTGTCTAAAAAGTAGAAATTGGGTCCTAAAAAATAGACATTAATAAGCAAAGAGTAGGCATAGGCAGATTTTCGCCTTTATGCGATGAGTACGGAAGGAACCCTCATACTCGCGTTAGACCGTTTGTTTTACAAACGCTATTACCCGCTAGTTCCCTATGTAAATAGTATAGTGGATAAATAGGCTTTTTAAGGGATTAAATGAAAAATCAGTGAAGGCGAAGAAAATTAATCTAAAATGCTTAATTATTCTAATCTAAATTAAACCAAAATCTTTCCAAAAAACCCGAAAAAAATTTACATAAAGGTTCAAAAAAACAGCAAAAAACTGCAAAAAACGAGGAATCGGGAAGAGAAAGGATAAACGTTGAAGGGTTTTAGAAAGGAAAAGGAGACGAACTTTGTGTTGCTACCCCTGCGCCAACTGGGCTTAAATGGGTTTTGACTACCTATTTATTATAGCATAATAAAGGGGAAGGGAACAAGGCGTTCTCTTCTCCTATCCAAAACCAAACGAATTTACTTAAAACTCCAAGAAGTTCCCAACTCGTTTTCCACAAAGTCTAGAAGACTCTTGTGTAAAATGATGCGTTTACTGGTACGAATGCGGTGCATCTTTTTGGGATTTTCCTTGGACGGCACTTCTAAATAGACGGCAGTGGCGCCGCGGGTCATTTCCAAGTAATTTTTCAATTTTTCCAATTGGTTTTTCGTGTAATCAGCCGGTAAACTGACGGTAAATTCCTTGGCGCGGTTAGCAATCAAGTCCGTTATGTTGCTGACATCTTGCAGGTTGATTTCAATGCGCGCGCTTTCGTCATCTACGCGTACATTTCCCATGAAGTTCAAAATGGCATTGGGGCCCAATTTATGACTCATATTTTCATAGGCTTTGGGGAAAGCATTTACCATAATGGAACCCGTGCAATCTTCAATTACCATTTGCGCCCACTCTTTTTTCATTTTGTTTTGGCGTTTTTTGAAAAGGGTTACAATTCCCAGCACGCTAAGCCTTCCTTCTGCGCGGCCTTCCAAAATATCGATAATGGGGGTGCAATTTAATTGTTTCAAATTGCTTTGGTATTTTTCCATGGGATGTCCGCTGAAAAATAAGCCGAGGACTTCTTTTTCGTAATTTAACAATTCGCTCATGGTCAGCGGCCGTACTGTGGCGGTGGCTTTTTTCTTGAAACTCAATACCGAGGAAAAATCGTCCCCGAACAGGTTGCCCATGTTCTGTTCTTTTTCTTTAGCAACCAAGTGGGCGGTGTCGATGGCATCGTCTATATTTGCCAAAATGTTTGCCCGCGTGATTTTGGGGTCTTGTCCCGGGGCCATGCTGTCCAAGGCGCCGGCTTTAGTTAAACTTTCAATCGTTTTTTTGTTCGCTTGGAACAAATCAATTCGTCCGCATAAATCTTCCAACGATTTGTAAGTCCCGCCTTTTTTGCGTTCTTCTACAATAGAAATACAACCTTCTTCTCCGGCATTTTTAATGGCTTCCAATGCAAAGCGGATACACTCTTTCCCATCTTTCTCTTCTACGGAAAATTCGGGTTGGGAGGCGTTCACATCAGGCGGTAAAATTTCAAATCCCATGCTGCGGGCTTCTTCCAAATAGGTAACGATTTTATTTTCTTTATCGTCTGCCCCGATAGCATTGTGGCCGATTTCGTTGGTAAGTGCCGAACACATAAATTCAATGGGATAGTTGGCTTTTAAGTAGGCCGTTTGATAGGAAACAAGGGCATAAGCGTAGGAGTGAGATTTGTTAAAACCGTAACCTGCAAAAGCCTTCATCT
The DNA here is from genome assembly GCA_015062115.1 of Elusimicrobium sp. NCBI lineage: Bacteria > Pseudomonadati > Elusimicrobiota > Elusimicrobia > Elusimicrobiales > Elusimicrobiaceae > Candidatus Avelusimicrobium > Candidatus Avelusimicrobium gallicola. The sequence goes on from SUVG01000003.1 coordinate 180,643, forward strand.
GTTCGTAAATATGAGAAGCGGTTTTTTCGGGAATTTTTTGTTCCTTACATCCCTCCACAAATTGTTTACCGAACTTTTCCATGACGTCGATTTTCTTTTTCCCCATGGCCTTACGCAAAGTGTCGGCTTCGCCGGGCGTGAAACCGCCCAGCCGTTTGGAAATTTCCATGATTTGTTCTTGGTAAAGCATACAACCGTAGGTATCTTTCAATGGCTCTTCCAAGAGGGGGGTTTCGTATTCGATTTTTTCCTGTCCGCTTTTGCGCCGCACAAACATATCCATCATGCCCGATTCCATCGGCCCGGGGCGATAGAGTGCCACCAAGGCGGACAGATCGCTAAATTGCGAGGGTTGAAGCCTTTTGATTAAATCGCGCATACCGCCACTTTCTAATTGGAAAATACCCAATGTTTTGCAGGCGGAAAGCATATCGTAGGTTTTTTTATCGTCCAGCGGGATTTTGTTAATATCAAAATGGGGGTCATGGCGTTCTCTGATCATTTTTTCCGCATTGTCGATAACGGTAAGGGTACGCAGCCCCAAAAAGTCCATTTTCAAAAGCCCTAAATTGGAGCAGGGTTCGCCTTCAAACTGAGTGGTAATAGCATCTCTTGCGCCGCGCGCCAAAGGCACATATTCGGATACGGCATCTTTGGTAATCAGCACCCCGGCCGCATGGATACCTGTGTGACGCTTTAACCCTTCTATTTTACGGGCCATATCAAACAGTTTTTTGCTTTGGGGGTTTTTGTCGATTTCGTTTTTCAGTTCCTGAATTTCCAACGCTTTTTCCAAGGTCATTTTGGGGTCGTTGGGAATCATTTTAGCAATGCGGTTTGCTTCGGCCACGGGCACTTCCATTACGCGTGCCACATCTTTCAGGGCCAATTTGGCTTTCATGGTTCCGAAGGTAATGATTTGGGAAACTTTATCATGCCCGTATTTCCCGCGCACATAGTCGATGACGCGTTCGCGCCCGGCATCGGACATATCGATATCCAAGTCCGGCATGCTGACGCGGTCGGGATTCAAAAAGCGTTCGAAAAGCAGTTTGTTTTGAATCGGATCCACGCGGGTAATATCCAAACTGTAAGCCACCAAAGAGCCCGCGCCCGAACCGCGCCCCGGCCCTATCGGGATACCGTTTGCGCGTGCCCAGTTGATGAAGTCCTGCACGATGAGGAAGTAACAATCGAACCCCATGGTGATAATAACATTAAATTCGTATTCCAGTTGTTTCCAGTATTTTTCGGGCACTTGGCCGTCCATTTTTTGGGTGAGGCCTTTGCGGCAGAGGTCTTTGAAGTATTCGGAAGAGGAAGAAAATTCCGGCGGGATATCAAATTTGGGCAAGATAAACCCGTGTTTGGGAAATTCCAAATTACATTTCTCTGCGATTTCCAACGTGTTGGCGCAGGCTTCCGGCGTGTGGGAGAACAGGGCATGCATTTCTTCGGGCGATTTGAAATACAATTCGTGCGACATTTGCATACGCTTGGGGTCGTTGAGGGTTTTGCCCGTGGAAATGCACACATGCACATCGTGGGCTTCCCAATCTTCCTTTTTTTCGTAGTGGCAGTCGTTGGTGGCCACCACGGGGATACCGGTGCGTTTGGAAACATCTTTAAGTAGAGGGATAGATTCCACTTCCTCGCGGATACCGTGGTCCATGAGTTCAATATAATAGTTTCCCTTACCGAAGATATCTTCGTATTCCTTGGCAAGCGCACAGGCTTTTTCAAAACCGCCCTCTTCGCGCACATATTGGGATAAAAACCCCTTCAAGCAACCCGATAAACACAAAAGTCCGCCGCTATGTTTGGCTAAGAGTTCTTTATCGATACGCGGGTGATAATAGAACCCGTCCACCCATGCGTGGGAGTTTAGTTTCATGAGGTTTAAGTACCCTTCGTGATTGCGGGCCAGCAGAGTTAAGTGCCCGGTGCGGGATTTGTCTTTTTCGGTATATTTCCCTTCGGTAATGTAGAATTCGCACCCTACAATGGGCTTGATGCCCGCCCCGCGTGCCGATTCGTAAAAATCAAGTGCGCCGTACATATTCCCATGGTCGGTCATGGCAATGGCCGGGATACCCTGTTCCACCAAACTTTTCAAAAATTTGGACGGTTTATGATTTTCGGAAATGCGGAGCATACCGTCGAGCAAAGAGTATTCTGTGTGGTTATGAAGATGTACAAATTGGGCCATAATAAAAATCCTTACAAAATGGAAAAACGGCGGCTGATGCGCAGGGCCACGGCTTGCGGGACGGGGCCCAAAGTATTAAGATATTTATATGAAACATTATAGTAAATTAAAAGAAACAAAAATTTCTTCCAAAACGCTCTTCAAAGGGGTTTTGGGAGTGAAATTAGACGAAGTAAAATTGCTAAACGGGCATACCTCCACCCGCATCTTTTTTGACCACCAAGGCGCCAGCGGCGTATTGCCGATAGAGGGGGAAGATGTATATTTGGTGCAACAGTACCGCTACCCCATTAAACAAGCCACCTGGGAAATCCCTGCCGGCAAACGCGAGAAGGGGCAAAGTTTTTTGGCTTGTGCCCGTGCCGAACTAAAGCAGGAAACGGGCCTGCGTGCCAAAACCTTAAAGGAAATTTTGGTATTTCACCCCTGTAATGCCTTTTCCAATGAAGAACAACACCTTTATTTAGCCACAGGGCTTACCCGCGGGAAAGATTCCCCCGATGAAGACGAATTTTTGAACTTGCAAAAATTTCCGCTCAAAAAAGTGGTTCGCATGATTGAAAAAGGCGAAATTACGGACGCTAAAACCATTTTATCTATCCAATGGTATTTGCTTCATAAAAAATAAAAAACTAAAACGAATTAAAATAAATAAGGGCCCTGCGGGCCCCTTTTTTGAGTTTGTTAAAAATTACTGATAACGGGAAGATTTTTTCCCGCCTTCGTAGGAATAGCCCAGGTCCTTTTTAATGAGTTCTTGGGCTAAGTCTTTTCCTTGTCCGTTGGTTACATCGCATAACAGGCGGAAGTATTTGTCCCTCCCGCAGTTCGTCAGCAAAACAGGGCTTTGGGCTAAAAAATTTTTTGTAAACGCTTTGGCTTTTTGGGCCAGGCGTTTTTCTTTGGCGGTTTTACCTTTTATTTCGGGTGTGTCCACCCCCAACACCCGCACGGGTACTTTTTCGCAATAAACGGCTACGGAACAGTTCAGGTTTATTTTGAAGGTGTCCCCGTCATAAACAGAGGCAACGGATACATTTTCAAAGGCTTGGGTTTCCGGGGTGTCGCTTGATTGGGAAAGGGGTTTGCCTTGTTGTTGCAACAGACCCACAATGACGGCCACAATTAAACTCGCCCACCATTTGGCCGATTTTTTGGTAAGTTTGAAAGTTGTTTTTTTGCGTTTTGCCATGGTTATTTTTCCGGGAATAAAACAAGCAGGGCTTTTTCTTCCAAGGTAATTTCCAAACGGTCAGCAGTTTGGCGCGGCTCGCCGTCTAAATGATACACCAATTTGCCCGGCTTGGTAATCAGGGCTTTTTTGATATGCGCGGTTTGCGTCAACCCGAACGGGCGCCACTTGTCCGTAAAAAAGGAAGGCGCCGCCAAGGCGAGTTTCCATTTCGGGGCATCGGCTACGGCTACCATATCCAACAGCCCATCGGTCAGGCTCGCTTGGGGAGCAATTTTGAAATTACTTCCGTATTGGCGGCCGTTGGCAAACACCAAAGTAAGCGGAGAAGAGGTTTGTGTGTGCCCGTCGGTTTCTACCGTCAGCACTTCGGGTACATACGAAAACACCGTTTTAGCCCCCAATTTGAAATAAGGCCATTTTCCGCGTTGGCCTGTTTGGCCGTGTTGCATAAATTGCCAGGCAATTTCGGCTTCAATGCCGACCCCGGCTAAATTCAAAAATAGTTCTCCGTTTGCGCGGCCGATATCGCAAGGAACAATATGTCCCTTTTGTAAGCGCATAACGGCTTCTTCAAACAGCATCGGCATGCCGATTTCGCGCGCAAAGCCGTTGCCGGAACCGCGGGGAATAACCCCCAAGGCCGTTTGTGTGCCCACAAGCCCGCGGGCCGTTTCGTTAATGGTGCCGTCTCCGCCGATAGCCACCACCGCCTCGAAGCCCTGAGCAGCGGCTTCTGCGGCCAGTTCGGTAGCGTGATTGGGGGCTTTTGTCAGGCGCATATCCGCACCCGGGAAATTAAGTTGTATGCAACGGGCCAGGTGTTCCGTGTCGGTGGTATTTTTACCGCTTTTGGGGTTTAAGATAAAACGAATTTTCATAATTTTTTCAAGGTTTCGTCTTCTATTTTTTGTCGGGAAAGAAGCAGCGCTTCGCGCAAGCGTTCCATTTTAATCATATTTACGCCTACCACGGCCACTCTGCCGCCCGCACCCAAAATAAAAAGCATAAAAACGGCAAACAACCCTACATTGGCCAATGTATTAACCGCCTGCATGGGAATTTGCATCGGGCCGTATTGGGTAGCAATTTGCATATCTTTCATTTGCACCACCGGGGCGACAGGTTGGCGGTCTGCAAATACTTTATACATACTCAAAACGGAAAAAAATATCATCAAAAGTCCTACGCACAACAACAAATATCCAAAAATTTTGTTCATATCGTTTGCTCCTCTTTTAGAAATTATAACAAAAGAAAGTTTTTTTCGGGGGCTCTTTCGGTCGGCTCTGTATTTGATATAATTTAACTATATATGTTTATTGATAAAGAAGGTCTTATGAAAAAAAGCACAGAAATCAGAAACGGTTATTTACAATTTTTCCACTCCAAGGGGCTCCCGGTAGTTCCCTCGAGTTCCCTTATTCCTCACTCGGATCCTACCTTACTCTTTACTTCGGCGGGCATGGTGCAGTTTAAGCCCAACTTTTTGGGAATTGATAAATCGCTCAAAAATGCTACCACTTGCCAAAAATGTGTACGCACCACGGATATCGACAGTGTAGGTTTTACCGAACGCCATTTGACCTTCTTTGAAATGTTAGGCAACTTCTCGTTTGGTGATTATTTCAAAACGGAAGCCATTGCCTGGGCTTGGGAATACTTAACAAAAGTGTTACAAATCCCGGCCGAAAAACTTTCCGTCAGCATCTACAAAGGCGGCATCGCGCCCCGCGACGAAGAAGCCTACCTGGCTTGGCAAAAATATGTGCCGGCCGACCGTATTTTTGAATTGGGCGAAGCCGACAACTTCTGGACGATGGGCCCCACCGGGCCGTGCGGGCCGTGTTCGGAAATTTATTACGACTTCGGGGACAAAGGTTGCACCAACCCTAACTGCGACATCACCTGCAACTGCGGGCGCTACGTGGAAATTTGGAACTTAGTTTTCACTCAGTTTGACCGCCAAGAAGACGGCACCTTGAACCCGTTGCCGCACAAAAACATTGATACGGGTATGGGGTTGGAACGCTTGTGCATGGCTATGCAAGATGCGCGCAATGTGTTCGAAACCGACCTGTTCACTCCGCTTACCAAACAAGCCCAAAAAGATTTGAATATCAAAGGCGAAACGAAGGAAGAAATTTCCGCGCTTCGCATCATTGCCGACCATGTCCGCAGTTCCAGTTTCTTGATTGCGGAAGGCATTTTGCCCGCCAACGAAGGCCGCGGTTATATTTTGCGCCGCTTGATTCGCCGTGCGGCTCGCTATGCTAAATTGATGGGCAACGAAAAACCCTATCTCTATACATTGGTTCCCGTGGTGCAAGGTATTTTTGACGGCTTGTATCCGGAAATCGATAAAAACCTGCAACATATCCAAGATGTGTTGAAACAGGAAGAAGGAACCTTCTTAAAAACCTTGGTAACCGGGGAAGAAAAACTGGCCGCGTTGCTTGCGGACGGCGTAAAGACCTTGCCGGGCGAAGAAGCCTTCCACTTGCATGAAACGTATGGTTTCCCGCTGGAACTGACCAAAGAAATTGCCGCCGCCAAAGGCGTAACGGTAGATGAAGCAGGTTACGAAAAAGCCAAATCGGCCGCGCAGGAAAAAAGCCGTTCTTATGCCGATGAATTTTCCAAAGAAAAAGCTGTTATCTTGCAAAAGGTGGAAAACGGCTATCCCGTCACGGTGTTTGTGGGCTATAACGATTTAACGGCTCCTGCCACCGTGTTGGCTTTGTTAAACGAACAATTTGAGTTTGTAGATTCTTTAAGCGGGGAAGGCTATGCCGTATTCAACCAAACTCCTTTCTATGCCGAGTCCGGCGGTCAGGTAGGCGATACGGGTTGTGTGTTGGCAAACGGGGCGGAAGTTGCCCGCGTTACCGATACGCAAAAACCGCTTGGAAAGGTATTTTTACATAAAGTAACCGGTGTGCTTCAAAAAGGCCAAGAAGTTACTTTATCCGTAGATGCCGCCCGCCGCAAACGCTGTATGGCTAACCACAGTGCCATTCACTTGGTGAACGCGGCTTTGCGCCAAGTGTTCGGTTCTACCGTTCACCAAAGCGGTTCTTTTGTTTCCCCAGAACGCTTCCGCTTTGACTATACCCTTTCCAAAACTCCGTCTGCCGAAGAACTTAACAAGGCTTGGAAAATTGCCAATGCGGCCGCGGAGGCCTCTTTGCCCGTTGCGTGTGAAGAACGCCCGTTGGCCGATGCCGACCGTTTGGGTGCGGTAACCTTGTTGGGCGAAACTTATGCCGACCCGGCCCGCTTTGTGCTTATGGGCGGCAGTTTTGATAAACCCGAAGATAAATACAGTTTGGAACTCTGTGGCGGAACGCACGTGAAAAATACGGCCGAAGTAATGACTGTATTGGTGCTGAAGGAAGGCTCCGTTTCTGCCGGGGTTCGCCGTATTGAAGGGGTTGCCGGATACGCGGCCTTAGATTATTTGAAAAATGTAAACGCACAGGCCGACGAATTGGCCTCCCGCCTGGTTGTTCCCGCCAAAGATGTTTTCTCTCGCGTTAATGCCATTATGGACGAACTGAAAGATGTGAAAAAACGTTTCACGCAATTTAGAGAAAAAACCTTGGCGGCCGGTGGCGTCAATGAAACTTCCTTCACCATGAACAACGGAACCACCTTAGTGGTGCGTAATGCCGAAGGGGCCGAACCGAAGGAACTGCGCAATATCGCCGATACCATTGCTCAAAAATACCAGCAAGCCTTAGTGGTGGTGGCTTGTGATAAAGACGGCAAACGCTCCTTTGTAGTAAAAATGGCCGGTAAGTTACCCAATACCGATGCGGTAACCGTGGCCAAGATGATTGCGGCCGACTTGAACGGTCGTGCCGGCGGTCGTCCGGACTTTGCTCAAGGCGGCGGCGAAGCCAAACGCCCTCTGTTGGACTTAATCGGCGGATTAAAAGAATCTCTGTAAGTTCGATAGAAAAGTATTTTGTGTAAACACCCCGGTTTCGGCCGGGGTGCTTTTTTGAGGGGAAGTTGGTGTTTCTTTCCTACAATAAAAAACCCCGCGGCCACGCACTTAAGCGCTTTGCCGCAGGGTTAAATGGTGGTAGGAATAGGATTCGAACCTATGTAGGGCGTAGCCCGACGGTTTTACAGACCGTTGCTTTTGACCGCTCAGCCATCCTACCGAACAAATCGCTGCCGGAGCATTGCCCCGGCGTTTTTACTTAAACAACTAGGTACAAATATTATAACAAAAAATAATTTTTCTGTCATTATTCTTTCTAAGGCCGCCTGATAAAAAGAACAACAAAATGGCCAGTTTTTTCGTCGGGCACGAACGCGCGAAAATTGCTAAAATATCCCTATGCAGAAAACAACCACTACCCCCTTAATGAGACAGTACAACGAGATTCGGGCCAAACACCCGGGCATTGTTTTGTTCTTTCGATTAGGCGATTTTTACGAAATGTTTGGCGACCAGGCCAAAGAAGTAAGTGCCATTTTAGGGCTTACGCTTACGGCCCGCCACGGTGTGCCGATGTGCGGGATTCCGTATCATGCGGCGAATAATTACATCGTGCGTTTGCTTAATGCCGGTAAAAAAATCGGCATTTGCGAACAAACCAGTTCCGTGATGGATAAAAATACTAAACTTTTCGAGCGCAAGGTTACGCGGGTTATTACGCCCGGAACTTTAATGGAAGATTCTTTGCTGGATGCCAACCAATCCAACTATTTAGTGAGTGTTTCTGTGTATGCAAAGGGGTGGGCGCTTTCTTGTGTGGAAGTTTCCACCGGGGAATTTTGGGTCAACCAAAACGATAAAGATGATTCCCTTACCAATTTGGCTTCTGTTTTGGCTGCTATCAACCCTTCCGAAATTATCGGGGATAAAGAATCTCTTGATACGCTTAAAACCAAAGTCGTTTTACCCGGTACGCTGACCCTTACCGAGCAAGCACCTTTTGACGGGGACTATACCCTCCCGGAAAATTGGCCTGCGTTGGCCGCGTGGGGGGAACACAAAAAAGCTTTATCTTGTGCGTTACAAATCATGAAGTATTTAAGTGTAACGGAGCCCAGTTTCAAAGCCGTTTTGATTCCTTCTTACCGCGAATTGAAAGACAGATTGCAAATTGACGAAAATGCCGTAGCTTCCTTGGAACTTGTCAAAAGCCAGGAAGGCGGACGGGCGGGAAGTTTGTGGGCGTTGCTTGATAAAACCAAAACGGCTATCGGCAGCCGCAAATTAAAAGAATGGATTTTGCACCCGTTAATGGATCCCGGTGACATTGCTCAACGGCAGGATTGCGTGGAAGCCTTTGTGAACAATCAATCGGCCTTGGCGGATTTAAGTGCACTATTGGAAAACATTTCCGATGTGGAGCGCATCATGACGCGCACCGCAACGGGCACCGCTTCTCCGCGTGATTTGTCCGGCTTGCGCCACTCTTTGCTGAGTGTAGACCCTATTTCCCGTTGGTTTGAAAATTACGGCGAAATATCCCCTCATTTGTGCGAACGTTTTAAGCATCACTTGTCTGTTTTGTTGGATATGGCGCGCACTTTGTACGATGCCATTGATGAAAACCCGCCTCTTCGCCTGTCGGACGGACATGTAATTCGCAAAGGGTATAATGCCGAATTGGACGAACTTCGTTCCTTAAAACAAAATGGCAGTAAATGCATGGAAGAAATCTGCGCTCGCGAGCGGGAAAAAACAGGCATTGCTACCTTAAAAGTAGGGTTTAACTCCGTTTTCGGCTACTATTTCGAAGTTACCAAAAGCCATATCGAAAAAGTACCGTACAACTATGTCCGCAAGCAAACACTGGTAAACGCGGAACGCTTTATTACCGAAGAATTAAAGGCGTTGGAAGATAAAATCTTAAATGCCGAACAAAAAATTATCCGCTTGGAAAGTGCCCTGTTTGATCAAGTACGCAAAACGCTGGCTGTTCAAATTGACCATGTAAAAGCCTTCGGGCAGATTGTGGCGGAATTAGATGTGTATATGTCACTGGCGTTGTGCGCGATGAAGGAACATTATGTAAAACCGACCGTAGATAACAGCACTTGTATAGAGTACGAACAAGGCCGTCATCCGCTGGTGGAAGCCACTTTGCCCGCGGGTAGTTTTGTGCCGAATCGTTTACAAATCGGTACTCCCAAAAACCAAATCATGCTGATCACCGGCCCCAATATGGGTGGGAAAAGCGTGTTCCTAAAACAAACCGCTATCGTGGTAATTATGGCTCAAATGGGCAGTTTTGTGCCGGCAGCTTCGGCGCATATCGGTATTGTGGATAAAATAATGACGCGTATCGGTGCGCATGATGCTTTGGGTCGCGGCAATTCCACCTTTATGGTAGAAATGAACGAAACCGCACATATTTTGGCGTCCATGACTCCGCGCAGCCTTATTTTGCTTGATGAAGTCGGCCGCGGAACCTCTACCTTTGACGGGATTTCCATTGCCTGGTCGATTGTCGAGTATCTTTATAAACCGCAAGGCGGGCCGAAGGTATTGTTTGCTACCCATTATTTTGAACTGATTGACTTGGAAAACAAGTACGAAAGTGTGCGCAATTACCATGTAGAAGCAAAAGAATACAAAGATGCCGGTGGCGAAACCCGGTTGGCTTTCCTGTACCAAATTTTACCCGGAGCGGCGGATCAATCGTATGGTATCCATGTGGCGGAATTGGCAGGTTTACCTGCCGCGTGTACTTTGCGTGCCAAAAAAGTGCTTAAAGATTTGGAAGCCAAAAAAGGGGCAAAAATATCCGCTAAAGAACAGGATATGGTCAAAGATTTATTTTCTTCGCCTATTGTGGAAGAAATCAAACTGGCCGACCCGGATAAATTAACCCCCATGCAAGCCTTGCAGTTAATTTGCGAATGGAAGAAACGAATCAATGAGTAATATACGCATTTTAGATGAAAAAACAGCCGGAAAAATCGCCGCGGGCGAGGTAATCGAGCGTCCTGCGGGAGTTCTCAAAGAACTTTTAGAAAACGCGGTAGATGCGGGAGCCAGTTGTATTAACATTACCATAGAAGGCTCCGGTAAAGATTTAATTCGCATTAACGATAACGGCTGTGGCATGAACGAAGAAGATTTGGCTTTAAGCGTATTGCGCCATGCCACCAGCAAAATCGGTTCGTTTGGAGATTTGGAACACTTAAATACTTTCGGGTTTCGCGGAGAAGCCTTATACTCCGTGGCGGCCGTGTCCCGCATGGCCCTTACCAGTTGTACGGGCGAAGGCCCCGGTAACCGTTTGGAAATTCACGCAGGCAAAGTGGTTTCCAAAAGCCCGGCTCCTTCCATTAAAGGAACCACGGTGGAAATTCGCGACCTGTTTTTCAATACACCGGCCCGTCTTAAATTCTTAAAAAGCGATTCGTATGAACGCGCTTGTCTCTTAAAAGTAATTGAAGAAAGTGCCCTGGCCAATTTGCAGGTTTCTTACCGCGTAACAGTCAACGGGCGCGATGTGTACGATTTGCCCGCCCAAACAGGTTCCTTGCCTCAAGCTGCCGTACAACGCGCCAAAGATATTTTGGGAGAAGAGGTAGCCCAATGTTTGTTATATAAAGAGTTCGAAGAAATGGGCTTACGAATTTTGCTGACGCCTGCCGATAAACTCGTCAATGTGCGGGATATGCAATATGTGTTTGTAAACCGACGGCCGATTGATTCCAAAATTGTGCAACAGGCTATTTATAAGGCCTATCAAAATGTCCGGCCGAAAGACCGCCACCCCGCTTTTGTGGCTTATATGACGCTTCCCCCGGCTGATTTTGATGTGAATATTCACCCGCAAAAACGCGATATCCGTTTCGTAAATGAAAACAGAGTGTTCGGCTTTATTATGCACGCGGCCGGAGAAACCGTTTTTCAAAACACCCAACCTATTGAAGTGTCCGTAGAATCTCCGGCAGTTTCCCTTCCTGCGGCGGCGCAACCCGCGGCAGAGCAACTGTTTACCCGGGCCCCTTCCCCAATAACACAAACGCAAACCTCTTCGTTTCTGGAACAGGCTTTTCCCGCTCAAACGGATTTCCCGCATAATACCGGGTATTTGTTACGGGAAACGGAGGAACCGGTGGACTATACAGCCAAACCGCTTACTGTTCCCGCAAAAGAAGAAATAGTGAAGGAGGAAAGCCAAGCCTTTGTATTGCCCGTCGAGGGGGAACCTTCTTGGTACCAGGGGCCGTATCACTATTTGGGGCAACTTCAGCGAAGTTATTTGTTGTTTGAAAATCCGCAGGGACTGGTGCTTATCGATCAACATGCCGCGCAGGAACGGGTGTTGTTCGAACATTATTTGGATGAATTCGAACGCCATAGCGTAAAAGTGCAGAAACTCTTGTTTCCGATTCGGGTAGATTTACCTCCGTCTAACTTGGAAACGCTCCTTTCCTGGAGTGATTTCTTAAAGACGGCCGGTTTTGAAATAGAACCTTTTTCCGCCCGTACCGTGCAAGTGCATACTTTGCCGTATATGATTCGGTTTAAGGAAGATGATATGAAGGAATTTATCATTTCTTTAGCACAGGTTGTGGGAGATCCAACCAAATCTACCGAAACACTCAAACGGAAGATGGTAGCCATGCTTGCTTGCAAAAAAGCCATCAAAGCGCACGATCAAATTTCCGCTGCGGAGGCCGAAACTTTGCTAGAGGATATGAAAAAGTGCAAAGACGGTATGCATTGCCCGCATGGACGACCCTGTGTAGCGCAACTGAAAATGAAAGAAGTAGAAAAACTCTTTGGCCGCTAAACAACAACCCCCGAGTTTAACCTCGGGGGTTTTAAAAATCATGCAAAAACAGCTATTCTGCCGGAAGAACTACTAGTATGTCTTTTGTAGAGGTAACTTCGGGCGAGCACCTTTTCATATCATCCAGCCATTCTTGTGTTATTTTGTCCTTATTTTGCATAAGAAAAGTCTCTTCTTTCCTATCATCAGCAAGAATCCAAAAAGGCGGGGTATTTTCTTCCCATACTTTTTCAAATACTACCAAACTCTCTTCGATAATCCTTTTTTCTAATTCTTTAGCGAATTCACCATTCTGGAGATAACCGTTTTCTTCAGCCACTTTATCCCTTTTGGCATACTGTTCTTGTATTTCTGGTGGTAAACTTTCCAGCGGAGATAGCGATATATTCATGAAAGGTTTTGCCCCCACCAAGGGTTGCAAGTCAGTAAAGTAGGTAAAATCAAGATGTCCGTCGCCTGCGTAAACAAGTACAACATCATACTCCGGCAGAACGGCCTTTATACGTTGGGCCCAGTCTCGGGTTCTTTCGAATACTCCCCACGAAGAAACCTTAAGAAGGTTTGACAAGTCTTCTTCTCTGTCGGAAGTTATCTGTGGAATGGAAACTTTTTTGGGGACCTCTACCCAAAATTTTCCAACCTTTACTCCGATGTCGCCTTGTTGTGTTGTTTCTATTACATGGTCATCTAAAGCCAATAAGTCAATTCGTTGTTCGTCTGCCGTTTGAAACACGGGGGCATATTCTTTATTGCTAACAAAATAGAATGGATCCCTCGCTTTTTTTAGAAGAGGCGCGGAAGAAAAGGGTGCTAAAAACTCTTTCTCTTCTTTAAGATAGCGGCCAAATTCTTGGCAGTGCTTTTCCACTTCTTCTATTGATAGTTTTTGTAGTTGGCAGTATTCTGCTTTTTTTTCTGGAGTCAGGGACTTAAAATAACCGCAACAAGAAGAATAGTATTCAAGATGTTCCTGCAGGAGATTGATTTCATTCAAAGGAAAAAACCATCTTGCAAATTCCGCCGCCAGTAAGATTTTTGCTGTTGGGTTAATTTTGCGCACAGCTCGTAAAATTTTAGCGACCTCTTGCGGGGCACTTTTGGTATCGTGGTTATTGCTTTCTGCAATATAAATCAGTTTTTCGTTTTGAAGTAACTTTTCATAGTCGGGGTATCCGGGGGTCGTAACGAGAAATTCTTCCCACGGAATAGGTACGGGGCATTGGGAGGCTTTTTCAGCAAAGCGCGTGTCCAGCCTGCAAGAACATAATTCTCTTTCTTTGGCACGTTCATTGAGTTTCAAGAAATCTTTCCAAGAAATATGTTCCCAGGTGTCTCGGTTTTGAAGCTCTTTCAATTTTTGGAGAGCCTCTGCGCTTGGAAAAGAGTCTGGAAAAGGGCATTGCGCGGGCAGATTAAACTTCTTTTTCAGGTTTTTTATCAGCTGTTGCTCCATATCCTGTCGAGGAGGAACGGCAAAGGGAGACCGTTGCGCAAACAACGGCTGAAAACCGAGCAATGAAAGGAGTAAAATCAAACAAATTCTCATAAAAGTACCTCCGATGCATACTTATTATCATTATAATTCTTTTTTCTGCAGAAACAAATTGCTTTTAAAGTGTTTTATTTCCCCCTTCCTTTTATGGAGGAAAAAAGGTATCCTATATGTATATTCTCTATTGGAGGGCTTATGCCTGAAAACCCCATTTTGGAACGTGTTTTATTTTCGGAAGAACAATTATCTAAAAGAGTGGCCGAACTGGGCCGCCAGATTTCTGCGGATTACCGCGGCAAACAACCGTTGTTTGTGGGTATTTTGCGCGGCTGCATTTTGTTTTACTCTGACCTGATGAAAAACATCAGCGTAGATTGCAATATGGACTTTATGTGCTTGTCCTCCTATGCCGGCACTTCCAGCACGGGTCAAGTGCGCACCATGCTCGATTTGCGCGAAAGTATCAAGGGACGCCATGTGGTAATCGTAGAAGATATTGTAGATACCGGGCTTACCTTGGAATATTTGATGGGTAACTTAAAAAGCCGCGGTGCTGCCAGCATCGAAATTTGCTGCTTGCTTGATAAACCCTGCAACCGTAAAGCGGATGTGCATGCCAAATATGTAGGGTTTACTATCGAAAACGAATTTGTCATCGGGTACGGGTTGGACTACAACGAACTGTACCGCAACTTGCCTTATATTGGAGTATTTAAGAAATAATGAAGAACAAAAATCCGAACAACCGCAAAATTGTTTCCTTCGGCCAAATTTTAGGTTGGCTGATTATTTTCGCTTTGGCTGTTTTCTTTTTCAACAAGCCGGGAGTGAAAGAAGCCGTTTTGGACTATTCCGAATTCAAACATAAAGTGGCCGCGGCGGAAGTGTCGGATTTAACAGTAGCCCCGGGTATGATTTCCGGTATGTACAAAAACGAACAGGGCCAGTTTGCTCCGTTTAGAACGGTGCGCATGGAAGACCCGAATCTTGTGCAAGAACTGACTGCTGCCAATGTTAAATACAAAGCCCAACAGGATAGAAGTTGGATAGGCAGTATTCTTTTCAATGTTCTTTGGATTGTTCTTCTTATCGGGTTGTGGTGGTTCATTTTTATCCGCCCGCAAAGAAACGACGGCAGAAGTGCAATGAACTTTGCCCGCTCCAAAGCCAAAATGCAGGATCCTTCCAAACAGTCCGTTACCTTCAAAGATGTTGCCGGGTGCGACGAGGCGAAAGAAGAACTGCAAGATGTTATTAAATTCTTAAAGAATCCTAAAAAATTCCAAAAATTGGGCGGAAAACTCCCCAAAGGGGTGCTCCTTTACGGGGCTCCCGGTACGGGTAAAACCCTGCTTGCCAAGGCCGTCGCGGGAGAAGCCGGGGTTTCCTTCTTTTCCGCATCCGCTTCCGAATTTGTGGAAATGTTCGTAGGGGTGGGTGCCGCCCGCGTGCGCGACTTGTTTGACCAAGCCAAAAAGAATTCCCCCGCCATTATTTTTATCGATGAATTAGATGCGGTGGGTCGTCGTCGCTTTGCCGGTATCGGCGGCGGGCATGACGAACGCGAACAAACCCTCAACCAACTGCTTATTGAACTGGACGGTTTTGAAAGCAAACAGGGTATTATTTTAATGGCCTCTACCAACCGTCCCGATGTGTTGGATCCGGCTCTTATTCGCCCCGGTCGTTTTGACCGTCACATTTCCGTGCCTGCGCCTGATTTGAAAGGGCGCGAAGAAATTTTGAAAGTACACGCCAAAAAAGTGAAACTTTCCGCGGAAGTAGATTTGAAAACAGTGGCCAAAGGGACGCCCGGTTTTGTGGGGGCAGATTTAGCCAATGTTATTAACGAAGCCGCCATTTTGGCTGCCCGCGCCGATAAAGATGCCGTTACCAAAACGGATATGGACGAAGCGGTGGAACGGGTCATTGCCGGCCCGCAAAAAAAGAGCCGTATTATCTCTAAACACGAACAACGCATCATTGCCGCGCACGAGGTGGGGCATACGGTGGTTGCCCGTATGACGAACCACTCCGATCCGGTTCACAAAGTAACCATTATCCCTCGCGGTCAGGCATTGGGTTATACCTTACAACTTCCT
This sequence comes from Elusimicrobium sp., assembly GCA_015062115.1. Classification (NCBI taxonomy): domain Bacteria; kingdom Pseudomonadati; phylum Elusimicrobiota; class Elusimicrobia; order Elusimicrobiales; family Elusimicrobiaceae; genus Candidatus Avelusimicrobium; species Candidatus Avelusimicrobium gallicola. Next base: position 196,418 of record SUVG01000003.1, read on the forward strand.
TTGGAAGACAAATTCTTAACCAGCAAATCCGAATTATTGGATAAGTTGTGCATCTTGTTGGCCGGCCGTGCGGCGGAAGAAATCGTTTTTGGCGAAATTACTTCCGGTGCCAGTGATGACCTCAACAAAACCATGGCCTATGCCCGCAAAATGGTTACCGAATTGGGTATGAGCGAAAAATTGGGCCCGGTGGCACTTCCTTCCGGGGAAGAAGGGGAAGTGTTCTTGGGGCGCGATATTTCCCGTCACAACACCTATTCGCAAGAACTCGCTAAGACCATCGATGAGGAAATTTTGAATTTAATTAAGTCGTCCTACACGCGTGCGAAGGATATTATTACCCGAAATCGCGCCGCGTTTGATAAATTGGTGGAAACCCTCTTGGAAAAAGAAGTGGTGGAATCCAACGAAATTGACGAAATCCTGGGCTTAAAACCCGTCGCGAAAGAGGACGCTCCGCTTGAGCCCGCAGCAGAAGAAAACCCCCAAGAAGAAACGCAGGAGCCCAAAGCCGAACAGGCCGAGCCCCGCCAGCCGGAACTTTTTGAGTAAGTTATCTTCTCTGTAACGGGAAATTACCGTCCGCTCGCCTGTTTGGAAAAGGCCCGCGTACAAAAGGAAGTTTCTACATGGCAAAGTATTTTGGAACCGATGGAATCCGCGCCGTTGCCGGTCAGTTTCCGTTGGTGGATGATTTTATTCAAAAATTGGGCTACGCCGCTCTTCGCGAATTAAAAGAATATGCCCAAGCCGAGCACCTAAAACCCCAAGTAATTATTGCGCAAGATTCCCGCGCTTCGGGCCCGGCCATTTTAGCCGCTTTGGAAAAAGGTATCCGTGCGGCAGGCGTAAATGTAATCAGCGTGGGGATTGCCCCCACTCCGGCTGTAGCCTATTTAGTCAAACACACCGGCAGTTTGTGCGGGGTTGTTATTTCCGCCAGCCATAATCCGGCCGAATTTAACGGCATTAAATTTTTTACCAATCACGGTACTAAATTGCCGGAAGAATTGGAAAATTCCATTGAGGCCGAAATAGAATCGTTGTCTTCCGTTCCCGCTCCTACGGGTACTTTTACGGAAGATGAATCTTTGGTTAAATTCTACGAACAATTTTTAATGTCCACGGTTGATGCGTCGCTATTTAAAGGAACCAAAGTGGTGCTCGATTGTGCCAACGGGGCAAGTTATAAAGTTGCGGTAAATGTATTTGCCGGTTTGGGTATGAATCTAACCGTTACCGCCGCCAAACCCAACGGCACAAATATCAATCATAATGTCGGGGCGCTTCACACTCAATTTATGCAAGAACTGACCGTAAAAGAAAATGCTTTTATCGGGTTTAGTTTCGACGGAGATGCAGACCGCGTAATGGTCAGCGACGAAAAAGGCCGCCAATTGGACGGGGATAATATCATCGCTTCTTCCGCTCTTTGTATGAAAGAAGAAGGTTCGCTCCAAGGCAATAAAGCAGTCCTTACCATTATGGCCAACTTGGGTTGTATAAACTACTTAAAAGAACATGGTGTAGATGTGGAATTGACCACTGTGGGGGATAAATATGTTTCCGAAGCCCTTGAAAAAGGGAATTTATCCATCGGCGGGGAAACTTCCGGCCATATCATCTTCCGCCATTTCGCCAATACCGGGGACGGCATTTTGTCAGCCCTTCAATTTCTGCAGTATGTAAAGCGTTCCGGAAAACCGGTCAGTTATTTTGCCGACCAATGGAAACGCTACCCCAGCAAATTAAAAGCCATTTCCGTCTCGCAGAAACCTGCCTTGGAAAGTTTGGACGGATTCTTGCCCGGGGTGAGCGAAATCGAAAAAATCATGCACGGCAAAGGCCGTGTGATTGTGCGTTATAGTGGTACCGAGCCGAAACTTCGCATTTTGGTAGAAGGAGAAGACGAAGTGTTGGTAGATCGTGTGATGCAGGAAGTGGAAGATTTGTATAAACAAAAAACAGAGGTGCTTTAATGAGTTTGAAATTGGGAGTAAACATAGACCATGTAGCAACTTTGCGCCAGGCTCGCCGTACCCCGTACCCGGATCCGGTAGATGCCGCGTCCCTCTGCTTAAGCACGGGGGCGGACTATATTGTAGTGCATCTTCGCAAAGATGCCCGCCATATTAACGAAAAAGATGTTTCCCGCCTGTGCAAAACGTTTCCCGGTAAAATTCATTTGGAATGTTCTTACACCCCGGAATTGGAAAAGGCAGCTCTTAAGCACAAACCTTTCTCCGTTTGCATCGTACCCGAAGAACCGGGTGAAGTAACCACTACTGGCGGTCTTAAATTTACCCCGAAGGTAACCAAACGCCTGATGCAGATGATTGAAAACCTGCATAAAAAGAAAATTTTAGTCAGCCTCTTTGTCAGCCCCGTGGCGGCGGATATCCGCACGGCGGCTAAACTCGGTGCGGATATTGTGGAACTCTGCACGCGCGATTATAGCGAGGCTACCACCTCTAAAAAAGCCCAAAAATGCCTACAGGATTTGGCTTTGTCCACCCTGCTGGCCAACGAACTCGGCTTGGAAGTACACGCCGGGCACGGGCTTGATTACCACAATGTTTTAGCCGTGGCGGATATCGGCGGAATGACCTGTATGAATATTGGTTTTTCCATTATTACCCGTTCGCTTTTTGCGGGGCTTCCTACCGCAGTAAGCGAGATGAAAGGTCTTTTATAAAAGGAGCGTTCTATGTGCGGAATAATCGGCTATGTAGGAAACAACAACAGTGTTCCCTATATCATTGACGGTCTGAAAAAATTGGAATATCGCGGTTACGATTCTGCCGGGATCTCTATTTTGCAAGACGGTAAATTGGTAACGGTTCGTGCAGTAGGAAAAGTGAGCGAGCTGGAAAGAGCCTCTCTTTTAGTCAGCCCCAAAGGCTACACCGGTCTTGGGCACACCCGTTGGGCTACCCACGGGAAACCCAGCGAAGAAAATTCCCACCCTCACACCGACTGTTCCGGCGAAATTGTGGTGGTTCATAACGGAATCATCGAAAACTATCTTTCTCTTCGTGAAAAATTGGAATCGCTCGGCCATCGTTTCAAAAGTGAAACGGATACCGAAGTGATTGCCCACCTGATAGAAGAAAACCTGAAACATGTTCGCGCTTCCAAGGAAGCCGACCTTCTGTTAAAAGCCGTTCAAAAAACCAACAAAGAAATTTCCGGTGCGTTTGCCTACAGTGTATTGTGGACGAAAACCCCGGGTTTTTTAATTGGCGTGAAAAACCAAAGCCCGCTTGTGGTGGGGGTCGGTAAAAACGAAAATTTTTTGGCGTCCGATGTTCCTGCTTTTTTGAAACATACCGATAAAGTTATCTTTTTGGAAGACGGCGAAATAGCACTTTTGCGTGTGGATAAGGTAACTTTGCTCGATAAAAACGGCAAAGAAAAGAAACCCAAAAAGGTAAAAATTTCTTGGGACCAACAAACGGCGGAAAAGGGCGGTTATGCGCATTTCATGCTCAAAGAAATTTACGACCAACCCCAAGCCATTGAAGATACTCTCCGCACGGCCCGCACAGACTTCGGAAAAATTTTGGGTTTGGATACCGAAGCCATGCGCCAACTCAAAAATATTCACATCATTGCCTGCGGAACGGCCTATCATGCAGGGCTTGTAGGTAAGTATTATTTGGAACAATTTGCCGGTATCCCGGTGAGCGTAGATTTAGCCAGCGAGTATAAATATCGCACCGTACCGGAAATCCCCGGAACGCTGGCAATTGCCATCAGCCAATCGGGCGAAACCGCTGATACTATCGGCGCGGTTAAAAAAGCCAAAGAGTTTGGGTTCCGTACTTTAGCCATTTGCAATGTGCTGGGTTCTAGCCTTACCCGCACGTGCGACAGCACTTTCTTTACGCATTGCGGGCCGGAAATCAGCGTGGCTTCCACCAAGGCATTTACCAGCCAAATTACCTCGTTATACGCGTTGGCTATTTTCCTGGGAAAAGCCAATGGCAATTTAGGCAAGACCTCTTTTGATAAACTCTATAAAGAGTTGATGCATCTTTCCAAAGCCATGAGTGAAACCGTAAAAATGGAATATGATGTGCGCCACTTAACGCGCAAAATCTACAAAGCGGATCGCTTTATTTTCTTGGGAAGAAATGTAAACTTCCCGATTGCTTTGGAAGGGGCCCTGAAACTGAAAGAAGTTTCTTATCGCAGTGCCGAAGGCTTTGCCGCCGGCGAAATAAAACACGGCCCCATTTCCGTGATTGATAAAGGAACGCCTGTTTTTGTGTTGATGCCCAAAGACCGTCTGTTTGAAAAAATGCTTTCCGCCTGCCAGGAGTGCCGCGCGCGCGGGGCTTATGTGGTAGCCATTACCACCCCGGACTCTGCTGCCAAAGCAAAAGGCGTGGCGGACAAGGTGTTTTTAGTGCCGCAAGTCAGCGAGTTTTTACAACCGGTTCTTAATGTTGTTCCCATGCAGTTCTTAGCGTATTGGATTGCCAAACGCTTGGGGTGCGATATTGACCAACCGCGCAATTTAGCCAAAAGCGTAACGGTGGAATAAAATGGAAATTGTCGGCATTGGAACGGATTTGGTGGAAGTGGCGCGTATCAAAGCGTTTGCTGAGAAACAAAACGCTTTGGAGCGTATTTTTTCCGAGGAAGAAATTGCTTACTGCCGGGCCCGCAAAAATTGCTACCAACATTTAGCCGTTCGTTTTGCCGCCAAAGAAGCCGTTTACAAAGCCCTTCCGTTTGACGGGTTTGCTTTTAAGGATATCCAAGTGGCCAATTTGGAAAACGGCCGTCCGCAAGTGCGGGTAAACGATAAACGCATGGACGGATTAGCCGTTCAAATATCTCTTTCCCACACGGACGAATATGCCTGTGCCATGGTGGTGGTGCAACGATGAAAGAAATTACACGCGAATGGGTGCGTTCATTATTACCGATTCGTCGTCCCGAGGCCCACAAGGGCTCTTTCGGGCGGGTGTTGGTGGTGGCAGGTTCGCGCGAAATGTGCGGGGCCGGATTGTTATGCGCCAAAAGCGCACTTTTAGCAGGGGCCGGACTTGTTTTCTGGGCATTACCCGAAAGTATGCAACCTTCGTTTGCCGCTGCCTTACCGGAGGCCATTACACTACCTTTGCCGGAAACCGAAAGCGGGAAAATTTCTGCGGAAGGTTGGCCTGTATTAAAAAATTTTTGTTCCAAGCACGGCCCCTCTTTGCTGGTTGTGGGGCCGGGTATGGGGGAAAGCCCCCTGTTGCCGATTTTGTTTCGGGAAAATACTTTGCCCACAGTTATAGATGCTGATGCTCTTAATTACTTGGCCGGTGTGCAGGAATTTCCGCGTGTGCCCGCTATTTTTACTCCGCATCCCGGAGAAGCCGCCCGTTTGTTGGGGCAAGATTTCACTCCTGCTAAGGAAGAAGAAAGACTTTCGGCTTTACAAGGCCTGGTTGCTTTAACGAAAGCGGTATGCGTTCTGAAAGGACGGCAGACCTTGGTCGGAGCACCTCATCAAACGGAAGTGTACCGAAACACTACGGGCGGGGTGGCTTTGGCAAAGGGCGGAAGCGGAGATGTTCTGTCCGGCGTGATAGCCGGTTTGTGGGCTCAACTGGGCTCAGCGGAAAAATTTGATATTTCCAGTGCGTTAAAGGCCTGCCTATGTGGAGTTTATGTGCATGGCTTGGCGGGCGATTTGGCCGCCAAAATAAAAACGGATTATGGCGTGCTTGCAGGTTTTACGGCTGAAAATATACCGTCTGCGATAAAAGAAATAGTAGAATAGATACTGGAGGAAAAATGAATTCCGTTTGGTATATTATTTTTGTCATACTCGGTTCGATTGCGGTAATTGCTTTAACTACCGTATGGTTTTGTATGCGCGCGGCGCGGAAGGTTCTTCATCCTGCTTCCAAACGCAAACCCCTCACCATTTGGCCGGATCAGTATGGTTTGCCCTACGAAAATATTTCCTTCAAAACGCAAGACAATGTGCAAATTAAAGGGTGGTTTATCCCTTGTGCGGAAGAATCGGTTAAAACCATTATTCTTATGCACGGGTGGGGCATGAACCGCTCGGATATTTTGAAGAACACTTACTTTCTGCGCGATTTGGGTTTTAACTTGTGTTACTTCGATTTTCGCGCTTTGGGTGAGAGCGGCGGTAAGACCAGTTCTATCGGCTATTTGGAAGTAAACGATGTAAGTGCGGCTATTAAATTTTTGAAGGAAACCCGCCCTCAACTTTGCCAAAAAATAGGGTTGTATGGTTTGTCCATGGGAGCCATGGTAGCCATTTGTGAGGCCGCCCGAAACCCGGAAATTATGTGTGTGGTGGCGGAGGCTTCTTATTATTCGTTCCGACGGGTAGTTTCCCGTTGGGCATGGGTGCGCCACCGGGTGCCTTATTTCCCGCTTATTCCCATTATTTTGCACTATATCCGCAAGTATTTGGGAGCCAACCCGGAACGCTATAGCCCTAAATACAATATCCCTAAAATTTCCCCGAGGCCGGTTTTTATTATTCACGGCCGCCGCGATAATATAGTGCCCGGTTCTCAAGCCAGGATGCTTTATAAAAAAGCAAAAGACCCCAAAGAAATGTGGATTGTTCCCGGGGCTACTCACAATAAATGTGCCGAAGTCGGCGGGTATGAATACAAACAACGCTTGGCAGATTTTTTCCGTGAACATTTATAAATCAGCACCGCCCGCTTTCAAAACGGGCGGTATTTTTTAGGAGCATACATGAAATTAGCAATTTTTGATTTGGACGGAACTTTGCTCGACACCATTGCCGACTTGGAAGGCGGCTGCAATACGGCTCTTACCGCAATGGGTTTTGAAAAATTAAAAGAGGGCGAGTGTGTTACTTATGTGGGAAACGGAGTGGTAAAACTGCTGGAACGTTCCCTTCCGCTTTCTCACCGAAGCACCGAAAATGTAGCGCGTGCAAGAAAGATTTTTTTTGAGTATTACGATTCTCACTTATGGGATTATACCCGCCCTTATCCGGGCATTTGCGAAATGTTAAAAACCTTTCAGGAGCGCGGAGTATTGTTGGCGGTAGCGTCCAATAAATATCAAAGTGCTACGGAAAGGTTGGTAAAACATTTCTTTCCCGAAATAAAATTTGTATCCGTATTGGGGCAACGCGAAGGAGTGCCGATAAAGCCCGACCCGACGATTGTGGAAGAAATTTTGAACTTTGCCCAAGTGGCCAAAGAAGATGCCTTATATGTGGGCGATTCCGACGTGGATATGATGACGGCACAACGGGCAGGGGTGCGTTCCTGCGGGGTAACCTGGGGTTTCAAAAGCCGTGAAGTGTTGGCTTCTTATCACCCTGCTTTTTTGGCGGATAAAACCTCCGATATATTAGAGATAATTTAATGTTTCCCCATAAAAAAGCCCCTTGCTAAAAGGGGCTTTTAATTTTCTTAATCTATTTTACTGACGATTGCTTCCATTAGTTTATGCCGCCTGAATTTGCGGGTTTCGAGCAGTAAACCGTTTGCCCGAATCCGTTCGTTTTTGGTGGGGGCATGGTCTAATTTTTGTTGTACCCATTGTTCCAGGGTAGTGTTAGAGGGCATATCGGCCGGAAGGGGTAAGTTGAGCCGTTCGAAAATATCCGCCATTTTAGCACTTGCGCTGACGATATAAGCATTGCCGAACGGACGGATATAGGCGGGGAAAAAGTCGTACTCGTCTTCTATTTCGCCCACCATTTCTTCAAAAATATCTTCCAATGTTAAAATACCCGTTACGGTGTTCCCTTCGGTTACCAAACAGATATGCTGTTTGTTTTTCATCAGTTTTTCAAGGGCCGCGGAGATAATGGTTTCGGCTTCCAATCGCAAAATAGGACGGACGATGGAACGCGCCGTGGAAGTGGTGCCGGCCGTCATTTTGGTGGAAAGGAAAATATCCTTAAAGTTGAGGTAGCCGATAATATCCTGCGAGTTTTGCGGATTGGCCCGTACGGGGAAGCGGGTGTGCATATCCAAGTGCGCTTTTACAAAAGTATCGGCAATGGAATCATCGGCCTCAAGCATATATACCTGTTCAAGCGGAACCTGTATTTCCCGAATTTTGCGAATACAAAAGCGCGCACTGGAAAGCACAATTTTTTCTTCCGTTTTCCCAAATAAACGGGAAGAAGAAGCAATCGCCGCGGCGGTGCGTAAGTCGGCCATGGCGGCTTTTTGGGCTTCTTTGGGGTCGGGAGTTTTGGTAAAAGTTTTGTGGGTAAAAAAGCGAACCAGTGTTTCCATTATTTTAACAATGGGATATAAAACGGAATACATCACACGCATCAACGGGGAAAGTTTTAATACAACCATTTCCTTGTTTTTAATGGCGAAAGTTTTAGGGGTAAGTTCACCAAATACAATGGTAATAAAACTAAGCGGAACAACCACAAAAGCCATGGCCAGTAATTCGGCGATGCTCTTGGATACACCCAGCCAATTTTGCAAAATCGGAGCGAAGGCTTCGTCCGCGCTGGCCCCGCCGAAAGCGGCGGCAATGGCTCCCACCAAGGTAATACCGATTTGCACCACGGCCAAACTCCCTTCCATGTGGTCTTTCATAAAAAGGGCGGCATCTGCGCCCAAGCGTTTTTCTTGGGCTAAAATGGAAAGTTTGGTGCGGGAAACGGAAGCCAAGGCCATTTCGTACGCGGCTAAAAGGGCGTTGAAGCCCAACATTAACAGGATAATAAAGATTGTCATAAATATATTATAGTGTAGCAAATTGATAAAAAAAATGCCCCCTTCAGTGAAGGGAGCATTTTGTTGGGTTTACTTCTTAAAAAGCCCGTTCTTTGAACTCTTCTTTCGGGTTTTCGTCCAGCGAAGTGACCGTGTATTTAACCGTATCAAAGTTGATTTTGGTTAAATCTACTTTGCGAATTTGCGAGTTGTACATCGTGCGGTAGTAGAAGGTCGGGTGTGTGGTATCGCTGACGCAGGTAACCTGGGTAGCACTCGGGATATCCGGAATTTGTTGGTTCGGTGCAAATTCCGCGCCAATCGGGATATCAAACGCATTTAAGATATGAAATGCCTGCGTGACGGCTCCGTATTGGTCTAACGGTTTACGCGAACCATGCAACCAAAAGAAAGCACGGATAAACCGAGAGGGCGGTGTGAAATCGCCCGGAATACCTAATAAAGCCGAGCCGGAACCCAACGAAAACAAATTAGCCCCGCCAAAGGTTTTTTCGGGCACGGTTCCGGGCATAAGGTTAATGTAGTTGTTTAAGTTGCCCAAATGCCAAGCAAAATCGGGCGAGTTGGTCAGCACGCCGATTTCGTTTTCGTACACCTTGCGTTCTCCTCGGTTGGTAATTTCCAAAACTACACTCCTGCCGCTGGCATCGGCAATACGCCAATGGCCCGTGTTATAATTCCCCTTTTTATCGGGCTTGGCGATAGGAATAATGTCTATTTTCTTAAGATGTTTTAACACTTCATCTACCGTGGCAAAGTTAGTTAATATCCACGGTACAAGTTCCGCATCACTGACCGATTTTTTTGCTTTGTTCGGGTTGTATGGCGCTAAACTCCCGTAATGCGAAAAGAAGAAAATACCTGCCGAGAGGCCTTTTTCGTTGATGCCTTCCGTGATAAACTCGTCCATGACGGTGGTGGCCCCTACTACCCCATAGCGGGTCGTCCAGGTAAGTCCGTTTTTCCCATCCGGTGTGTAGGAAGTTTTTTTTATATTGCGCGGCCAAACCGCCAGTTTGGCTTTTAAGTCGTATCCGCTCCACTCAATGGTGCGCGCTTGGATACGGGTGCCGTCTTTGGCGGTAAGCGAGATGCCCGTACAAGCCGGTGCTGTGGTAACTGCCGTGGCGGTTAAGGTTGCGGCGGCCAATAAGGCTGTTATTTTTTTCATACTGCTTTTTAAGAGCGGGTAAATATAGTCTGTCCGCCCTTCCCCCTGTACGGCTAGTGTGGCGTATGAACGGTGCTTTGGGTATGGGTAAATTTAGATTAGAAGAAAGGAATTCTTGCGGGTATGACGGCGGCCTCCAAACCGTGATGAGTAAATAGAAAAGCACTTGAAAATATTAGAAAAGCGCAAGAGTAAATAAAAAACCCCGGGATAAAAAGCCCGGGGTTTTGAACGGGTATAAGAAGAATTATTTTTCTTCGTCCAATTTTTTAAGAGTCGGGAACAAGATGATTTCGCGGATAGAATCTTGCCCGGTCAGCATCATAATAATACGGTCGATGCCGATGCCCATGCCTCCGGTCGGGGGCATACCGCTTTCCATGGCTTCGATGTAGTCCATGTCCAAAATATCGGCGTTTTGCGCATCTTCGCCTTTGGCAACCGCTTTGGCTTCGGCTTGGTCCTTCAAGCGTTGAAGTTGGTCGGCCGGGTCGTTCAACTCGGTATAAGCGTTGCCGAGTTCTTGGCCGTTTACAAACACTTCAAAGCGTTCCACCAGTTCCGGGTCGCCGGGTTTAGTTTTGGCAAAGGGGCTTACCGCGGTGGGATAATCCATAGCGATTACCGGGTTGTGGTATCCGGCTAACAATTTCCCTTCAAAAAGTTCGTCAAAAATCGCCGAGTCGGAATCGTCCGCGCTGAATTTAACGCCTTGTTCGCGGGCGACTTCTTCCAATTTTTCGCGGTTGAACTGACGGCCGTTAAGTACTTCGTGGATATCGCGGCCGAATTTTTCCTTCCAGGCTTCGGGGATATAGAGGCGTTTGTACGGCGGGCGCAAATCTACATCGTATCCGCGGAAATGGATAACTTCCGCTCCGATAGCCTTGGCGGCGTTTCCTAAAATTTCGTCAAACAAATCAGCCATGGTGTTTACATCGCCATACGCTTGGTACAGTTCCATCATGGTAAATTCGGGGTTGTGGGTGGTGTCGATACCTTCGTTGCGGAACATATGCCCGATTTCGTAAATCTTATCCATGCCGCCGATGATTAAGCGTTTGTGGTGGAGTTCCAACGCAATACGCATGAAAAGCGGCATTTTAAGAGCATTGTGGAAGGTTTCAAACGGGCGGGCAATCGCACCGCCGGAAGAGGGGTTCAAAATAGGCGTTTCCACTTCCAAAAAGCCTTTGTCGTCCAAAGTGCGGCGGATAGAGGAGATAATTTTGGCGCGTTTGATGAAAATATCTTTTACATCTTCGTTAGCAATCAAATCCAAGTGGCGTTTGCGGAAACGGACTTCGGTGTCTTGAAGGCCGTGGTATTTTTCCGGCATGGGGCGAATCGCTTTGGAAAGTAAGGTTAATTTAGAGGCTTTGATGGTTTTTTCGCCCGTTTTGGTTACAAAAATATGACCGCTGACGGAGACAAAATCTCCCACCGCGATATGTTTTTTGAAGAAGGTATAAGGTTCTTCGCCAAGTTGGTCTTTAGCAATATAGAGTTGTACGCGGCCGGAGAAATCGCGCAAGTGGGCAAAAGCGGCTTTACCCATTAAGCGCAGTTGCACCAAGCGGCCGGCGGTAACGGCTTCGGCTCCTTCTTCGGCGGCTTTGGCTTCGGCGCAGGAAATTTGTTTTTCGCAACGGTTGGGATAGGGGGTTACGCCTTGGTTTTGAAGTTCTTGTACTTCGGCGTAGCGTTGGGCAATGATACCGTCTAATGCATTGTTATGCTGCGGTTGTTGATTGTTTTCGTTAGCCATCTTAAGTAAACCTCGTAAATAGTATTAAGTATATTTTAGCAAAATTAGGCCTTGGAGCGCGCGCACGGGAATTGATACAATAAACGGTAGGTATTAAATATGAAAAAAGTAACTGTTTTTTGGTTTATTGTTGTTTTGCTTATGTTAGGCGGCGGGTTGTACTACCGCTACTGTTTCCACCGGGTAGATGAGCGCGGGGCAACGTTGCTGATGCGCGGATTTGAAAGCAGTGCGTCCAATAAAGATATGTTGCGCCTGCTTAAACGCAGCGACGACTTAAATGTGCAGGATAAAAGCGGAAGAACCGCCCTCTTTTATGCGGCGCGTTATACGAAAGATGCGAATATCTTGCGTAAAATGCTTTTGGACGGGGCTGATGTGTTTGTAACGGACAACAACGGCCAAACCGCTTTGATGCAGGCGGCCCGCTATAACGAATCTGCGGAAATAGTATCTTTGCTCTCTCAAGTGGGCGGCACGATAAACACAACGGATAAGATGCAAAATACCGCACTGTTGTTGGCGGCTCGCCATAATAAAGCGGCGGTTATCAAGGAACTACTTCGGCACGGAGCCGACCCCGATCTTGCCGGACAAGACGGCCGCACCGCGGCGCAACTGTTGGCGGAAAACGAATATTTAACAGACCAAGAAAAAACGGACTATCGCCAAGCCATGTTGATAGTTTCTATCTTGCGCCCGGTAGAAAAATAGTTTGAAATAAAAATACCGCTCTCGTAAAAGAGCGGTATTAAATTTTTCCGGGACTAGGATTCGAACCTAGAATTAATGCTCCAGAGGCACCCGTGTTACCATTACACCATCCCGGAGTAACATAAATATTCTACCACATTTTTTAGAAAGAGAAAACTGCCCGCCCAGTTCTTTCCCTTCTCATAATTTGTTATAATAAAAATAGATTTAGCGCCTATAGCTCAATCGGTTAGAGCAACCGACTCATAATCGGTGGGTTCCAGGTTCAAGTCCTGGTGGGCGCAGTAAAATTTGCCTCTGCCTTTACGGCAGGGGCAAATTTTTATGCCCAAGCAAGCAAACTGCTTTGCTTGCGACGGGACTTGAAAGGCGGAGCGATGTTTTTGTTTGAGCGTGCGTAAGCCGCGAAAGGCAAAAACCGCGAGCCCGGCCTGCAGGAAAATTTCGTCAGGAATTTTACCGGAAGGCAAGTCCTGGTGGGCGCAGTAAAATTTGGGCTCCGCAATCGCGGGGCCTAAATTTTTCTCATCGACGAAATCAAATTTCCCGCGCAATTTTAGGCACTAAAAACCGCCCTTTTTTACTGAACCACTCTCTTTTATGCTTTCTCGTCGAGAAACTGAAAATTTTATTAACAAAAAATGTCAAAAAAGGGAAAGTACTCGGCAGAAAAATGGCAGAAAGTAATTCTGACATATCTTGGCAACATATCTTTTTCCTACTAAAATTCCTTCTTCCATTTTACATGCTTTTTGGCAGAAAAGTACTGACTGTTTTGACAATGCTATAATAATGGTAATAATCACTATGCCTAAATACATCAGCGAAAATGAAGAACTAATGAAAGAATGGGATTGGGAAGCCAACAACAAAGAAGGCCTTGATCCCACCCAGCTATCTGCACAAAGTAGCCAAAAAGTTTGGTGGAAATGTTCTAAATGTAGCTATAAATGGCAAACAGCTATTAATAAAAGGACTTACAGAAAACATGGGTGCCTGAACTGTACGGGACAGGTCGCCTTTCCAGGAGTTAATGATCTCGCAACCTTATATCCCGAAGTAGCAAAAGAATGGCACCCAACAAAGAATGACTCTTTAACTCCTAGAGATATTAGACCTAAAAGTAATAAAAAATATTGGTGGAAATGCTCGAAGTGCGGATATACTTGGCAGGCAAGTGGTAGTAGCCGCATTGGACACAAATCGGGATGCCCGGCTTGCTCTGGGCGCGTTCCTAGGGTTGGGATAAATGACTTGTTTACAGTTTGTCCCAACTTGAAGCAAGAATGGGATTTTGAGAAAAATAAACATTTAGATCCCTCTTGTTTAAGCAGAGGTAGCAATGCTAAAGTATGGTGGAAATGCAATTTGGGACACTCTTACGAAATGGCGGTAAAACGCAAATCTGCTGGGGCCGGTTGTCCTTATTGCACTTCGCATAGAGTTCTAACGGGATTTAACGATTTCCAAACTTCATTTCCGGATTTAGCCAAAGAATGGGATACTAAAAGAAACGACGGCAAATCTCCTGACAAATGTATGGTCCATAGTAATCAAAAAGTATGGTGGATATGTCCAAAGGGACACCACTATGAGATGACAGTAAACCATAGAGCAAGTGGTGGAAATTGCCCTATTTGTTCCAATCATAAACTTTTAGTGGGCTATAATGATTTAGCAACCTTATATCCAGACCTCGCCAAAGAATGGGATTACGAAAAGAATGCTTCCCTAAAACCTACTGATATTATTCCCAAAACAAAGAAAAAAGTGTGGTGGAAATGCCCTAAATGTAATCACCGTTGGCAAACTAGTGTTATAGAGAGGGTATATGGAACAGGGTGTCCAAAATGCCTGCCGGAACGACGACAAAAAACCCTTAGACAAAATATAATGCAAAAAGGTCTGGGTATAAAGGATCCGACTCTCCTGCGAGAGTGGAACTATGAAAGAAATAAAGGGCTTAAACCAGAGGAATATTCTGCACACAGCAATAGAATTGTATGGTGGGAATGTTCTAAAGGCCATGAATACCAATCAAGTGTGCATGATAGGACTTCCGGTCAAGGATGTCCAATTTGCTCGAATCATCAGGTTTTAACTGGATTCAACGATTTACAAACCCGATTTCCAGATATAGCAAAGGAATGGGATTGTGAAAAAAATAAAGATCTAATTCCATCAAAGGTAGTGGCCACGAGTACAAAAAAAGCCTGGTGGATATGCTCTGTTTGTCACAAGAGTTGGCAAGCACAAATTTTAGCAAGAACTAAAAGAGATACGGGATGCCCCCAATGTGGTATAAAAAAACGTATAGAGCATCATAGAGCCACCTTCGTTAAAAAGAATGGGTGTATTACCGATTCGTTACTTTTGCGAGAATGGAATTATGAAAAAAATTATCCGCTAACTCCTCAAGATTTTCCGCCGGCCAGTAACAAATCCGTGTGGTGGAAATGTTCCAAATGCGGATATGAATATAAATCAAAAATCGGCAATAAAAATATTTTGAAAAGAGGTTGCCCTTGCTGTGCCAATCATGTGGTCGTAAAGGGAAAAAATGATTTTGCAACTACTCACCCACAACTAGCTAAAGAATGGCATCCTACGAAAAATGTTTTTTCTCCGGATACAGTGGTGTACGGAACTAGAAAAAAAGTATGGTGGATTTGTTCTAAAGGGCATGAGTATCAAGCTAGTATTTTGCATCGTTCTCATGGAACAAATTGTCCTATTTGCAATAGTGGAAGACAGACCTCTTTTGCGGAACAAGCCGTTTTCTATTATGTAAAACAGGTTTTTCCAGATGCAATCAACCGTTATAAAGATATTTTTTCAAACGGAATGGAACTAGATATCTATATTCCCTCTATTAAAACCGCTGTGGAATATGATGGTGTGTTTTATCATAAACGAGAGAAATTGCAACGTGAAAAGAAAAAACATGATATTTGTAGAGAACATCACATAAAACTCATTCGTATCAAAGAAGCTGATATTACCCAAGATAAAGAACAAAGCAAAACTGCCGATTTTGTTTTACATGTTCCGGGGTTAGGAAATGCCAAAAAGGCATTAGATAAAGTAATCCATATTTTATTATCTGAAATAACATCAAAGACAGCATTATTTCCAACTTATGTTTATGCTCCTCTAGATGTAAATACAAAACGTGATCAATATGAGATTAGAAAATACATAACCAAACTGAGAAAAGATTCTCTTGTGGATTTGAGACCAGATTTAGCCAAAGAATGGCATCCTACTAAAAACGGCCATTTTAAACCAAGAATGGTTTCCTTACATGCAGACAAAAAAGCATGGTGGTTGTGTCCAAAATGTGATTATGAATGGGAAGCAACCGTTGGACATCGCGTAAAGGGTATCGGATGCCCAAAATGCAGAATTAAAAAATCTACCCTATCCAAATGCAAAGCCATTGAAATGCTGGATCCAAATACGGGAGCTGTAATCCAAGAATTTTCTTCAATTACTGATGCTAGTAGAAAAATGAAAATCAATCATTCAAATATAGCCATGGTTTGCAAAGGTATTCGCCCAAATGCGGGCGGCTATAAATGGCGTTATAAAAAGTAAAAGATTTTTCTGTGCTACTGTAAGTTGAACCAGGACAAGTGTAAAAACCTCGTGCAAATTTTCGCAAAGTTAACAATAAAGAGCTATAAAAAAATAGGGAACTATTTTGGTCACTCCCTCATCGGTAGAACACCGCTTGGTGGGCGCAGTAAAATTTAGCCCTGCCCGTAAGTGCTTAAATGCGCGGTGGCAGGGTTAAATTTTTCCATACCATAAAAGCGTTTGAGCCTCTGCTTTGGGGAATTTTCTTAAAATTGCTACAATATAATTAGTTCGGGGCATGGCTCAAGTGGTAGAGCGCCCGCTTTGGGAGCGGGAGGTTCCCGGTTCAAGTCCGGGTGCCCCGATTTTTTATTATGAACCAGACCAATTTTTACCGCCAAAATGCTTTTCTTATTTCGCATTCTCCCGCCGATACCGCGGAAGAACAGCGCGACGACGGAATCGTTACCGAAACTACTTTTCCGTTTTTCACTCCCTTTTTGTTTGACCGCTTAGTTTTATCGGCCAATTTTCGGGCTGATATGGAGGGGGATATTTTGCTGGAAGTACAGGTATGCTCCCAAGGGGAGTGGAGCCGTTATTATAAAATGGGCCTTCTTTCCAGTAAATTCAAGCGCAGTTTCCCGGAGCAGGCCGATGCGTTCGGTAAAGTGTTGGTGGACGAGTTGTGTTTATCCCGCCCGGCGGAGGGATACCGTTTCCGGTTGAAATTCAGCGGACGGGTGCAACTGCTAAACTTAATGGCTTGCGGGGTGCGCGCTCCTTTCGTGTATGATGAATTTTATGCCTCACAACTTCCCGCCGGTGAAAATATGATAGGGGTGGAACCCTTGTCGCAAATGGAACTGGCAACGGAAGAACACTCCCGCGTATGCAGCCCCACTTCGCTTTGTATGGCACTTAACACTTTGGGTTACTACACAACACCCGAACTGTTAATGGAACAAGTGTTTGACCAAGCCGCCGCTATCTACGGTAACTGGATGTTTAATGTGGCCGCGGCGGGCCAGTTGGGCGCGGAAGCCTTTGTGCGCCGTTTTTCTTCCCTTTTGGAACTTGAGGAGTGGATTTCGCCTTCTTCGTTGGTGGTGGCGAGCATCGGGTATCAAAAAGGGGAGTTGGAAAATGCCTGTTTGGAACAAACCCCCGGACATTTGGTATTGATACGCGGTTGGCGCGACGGGAAAATTTTAGTGGCCGACCCTGCCGCCCCCGCCAAAGACGGTGTACTCCGCGCGTATGATGCCAAACAGTTTGCCCAAGTATGGTTGAAAAATAAAAAGGGTGTGGCCTATGTAGTGAGGAAAAAATGAAGAAAATAATTTTTGGTTTAATGGCTCTGTTTTTGCTGGGCGGTTGCGCGCAGGAATCGTTGAAGGACAGTTTGATTGTTGCCCACAAAGGGGAAATGGAATCTTTGGATCCCGTTTACTCTTACGACGGGGTAACGCACGGCATGTTAATCAATGTGTACGATACCTTGTTGAAATTCAAAGGAAGTTCGTTGACCGAGTTGGAACCTTCGCTTTCTACGCAAGTGCCTACCAAAGAAAACGGTTTAATTTCGCAAGACGGTCTTACCTACACATTTCCTATCCGTACGGGAGTTAAATTTCACGACGGGAGCGAATTAACGCCCGAAGATGTGCGCTATTCTTTACTGCGTTTTTTGCTTGCTGATGTATCGGGCGGCCCCTCCAGCCTTTTGTTGGAACCTATCTTGGGTGTTTCCTCTACGCGTGACGAGCAAGGCAATATTTCGCTTGATTTCAAAGACGCGGAAAACGCCGTTCGGGTGGAAGACGATAAAGTAATCATCACACTCAAACGCCCTTTTGCTCCGTTCTTGTCTATCTTGGCGCGGTGGAGTTATGTGATGAGCAAAAATTGGGCCGTTCAAAACGGCGCGTGGGACGGTACCGAAGCCACTTGGAAACAATTTAATAATTTTGCTAAAGAAGATTCCCCTTTGTTCCAAAAAACTAACGGCACAGGCCCTTTTGCCGTTGCCCGTTGGGATATTGCCGCCAAGCGTTTACTGCTCGTAGCGAACGAAAACTATTTTGCGGGGGCTCCCCGGTTAAAAAGTATCCACATGATGACGGTGGACGAACCCAGCACCTTGCGCCTCATGTTGGAATCGGGTGATGTTGATGTGGCGGAATTATCGCCCAAGTTTATTTCGCAATTACAAGGCAACGCAGAAGTAACCTTGTATGACAATTTACCTCGCTTGCGCACCGACCCCACCATTTTCTTTACGCTGGATATCAATATGCAGGCCAACCCCGATGTCGGTTCCGGCAAATTGGACGGGGCGGGTATTCCTGCCGACTTCTTCGCCGATAAGAATCTTCGCAAAGCCTTTGCCTATGCGTTTGATTATGAAGCATTTTTGCGCGAATCTATGGAAGGCCGTGCTACTTTGGCAATAGGCCCCGCTCCGGAGGGGCTTGTGAAATACAACAATTCCTTCAACCGCTATCATTTTGATTTGGAAAAAGCCAAAGAACATTTCCAAAAAGCATGGAACGGCGAAGTGTGGGAAAAGGGTTTTAAGTTTACCATTACCTACAACACCAGCGGCGAAATGCGCCAAATTGCCAGCGAAATCTTAAAGCGCAATGTGGAAAGTTTGAACCCCAAATTCCAAATAGAACTACGCGGTGTTACCTGGCCTGCGTTTTTGGAAAAAACAGCCAAACGCCAAATGCCCATGTGGGCGCGCGGTTGGGTGGCGGACTATGCGGACGCACACAACTTCTATTTTCCGTTTGTGCATAGCCAAGGGCGTTATGCGTTATCGCAAGGATATAAAAATGCTCAAGCGGACGAATTGATTGAAAAAGCCGTTGCGGAAACCGATTTTTCCAAACGCAACGCGCTTTATCAAAAAGTACATAATTTAATGCACGAAGATGCCATGCAAATCTATACCGTACACCCCACGGGTTTATGGGCCATGCGTTCGCGCGTGAAAGGTTTTGCGGATAACCCCGTGTACATGGGTATTTATTTTTACCCGATGTTCAAAGAGTAAAAAAGTTTTTGAAACATAAAACAAAAACAGATAATTCTTAAATAGTTTTGCAGATGCGGCGGATAAATTTCGCCGCATTTTTTTGTGTTTGTTCGGGGGAGGCAAAGTCGGTAAGGACGGCAATTTTTTGAGGGGAAAGCGGTTCGTTTTTAAGGGCTTTTTCTTCCAATTTTCCGCACACAAATAAAACAGGTTTGTTTCGTTTTTTAGCCAAAGTCAGCACGGCTAATGGCGCCTTGCCGTAAAAAGTTTGTTTGTCCAGTTTCCCTTCGGTGGTAATTACCAGGTCAGCCCATTTAATTTCTTTTTCCAAATTTGTTTTTTTAACCAAAAATTCGGAGCCTAAGAGCAGTTTTGCATCGAAGCACCCCAGAAGCCCCGCCCCTATTGCACCTGCCGCGGCCGTGCTGGGTTGACGGGAAATGTTTTTTCCCGTCTCTTTTTTTATCATACGCGCCCAAACACTCATGGCTTTATCCAATATTTTCACTTGCGCAAGAGATGCACCTTTTTGCGGCCCGAAAACCTTGGCAGAACTTTTGGGGCCCAGTAACGGGTTGGTTACATCGGCTACCCCGATAATCTTAATACCCTTAAATTGTTTTTTCAGAGGGGAAAGATCGAGGTTTTTTATGTTTATAAGCGGTTGTGCGCCGAGCGGGAGGGGGGAGTTGTCTTTGTCTGAAAGGACCGCACCGCATGCCGCAGCCATGCCGGCACCGCCGTCGTTACAGGCTACTCCGCCCAATCCTACATAAATGGTTTTGGCTCCGGCTTTAACGGCTTTAAGCAGCACTTCTCCTACCCCGAAGGAAGACGCGCGGAGAGGGGCTAACTTATGGGAGGGGGTGTTGCCCAAGCCGCACACGCGGGCCGTTTCCACCACGGCGGTTTTGCCGTCGGGAAGCATTAAAAAATGAGTGCGTGCTGTTTTTAGAAAAGCGTTTTTTGCCGAAACACGAATCAACCGCGCTTGGGGACTTAATGTTTTGAAAAAATCAATAAACCCGTCTCCCCCGTCTGCGATGGGATAGGCTCGTACGGTGTGGCGTTTATCCAAGGCACGCGAAAAAACACGCGCGGTTTCCCGCGCGCTCAAAGAACCTTTCAGGGCATTGGGTAATACTAAAATTTTCATTCAAATTTCCAACTTAACTGCGCTTGGATAACGGTGTTGGACTCGGCGGAATCTTTCAGGGCTCCGCTTCTTTGGGCAAATACTTGGCGAGCTTCCAAACCGAGCATCACATCATCTACCCAGGTTTCCACCCCAATCCCCACGGCACCGGCAAATCCGTTGGATTTAACGGAGTGGCTTTGAATTTCACCGCGGTAGTTCAGTTTCAACATTTCGTACATCGCAGAAGCCGTTAAATAAAAAGCCAAAGGGCTGTTAGGTGTTAGATAATAATGGGCGGCCGCACCGACTTGAATAATTTGTCCGCTTGTTTTTACTTGCGGATCGGGATACGGCAGGTCTTCCCCCGGAGTTACCGCATTGTTGGCATCAGCCACATTGGGGTCTTTATCCACAAAAGAGGAATTGGAAATGTTGCCGATTGTTAAAGTGGGGCCCAGCCAAAAGTTGCTTTCTTTCAAGCGCCATAAATACTTGCCCGACACCATCACACTCGTTCCGCCTACATCATAGGGTTCGGTTTCGCTTTCGTAACCGGCTTCGGCGGAGTTATCCAACATCAAATCCAACGGCATGGCGCCTGCCTGTATGGCAAAATACTTGGAAAAGTTTTTCTCGTTAAATTTTGTTTTCTTTTTGGCAGGTTTGCTTTTTTCGGCCGGTTGAGTTTGAACGGTTTTTTCGGTTGCTTGTTCGCCTTTGATAAAGGCTTCTTCATCCGTCATTTTTTGCGGAGCGGTTTGCTCTACGCGTGCTTCGGGCGTGATGACTTTTCCGTTTACTACAGTGGCATTTTGCGCCCCGAATACCTGGTCGATATCCGAATCGAAGGTTAGCCCGCCGGCCGCTTCCACTTTACCTGTTTGGGCAACCGTTTGTGCGGTCTGGGCGGCGGTTTGTGCGGCTTCTTGGCGTTGCAAGTTTTCCTTCACATATTCTTTTTGGGCTTCTTTACCTTGGTCGTAATCGTAATTCTCAATGGAAACGATTTGGGGCATATCCACATTTACTACGGCTCCGTCGTCGGTTTGCAATTTAAGGTTAAATTCGTCCAAATCTAAAATAACCCCGATGAGTTGCGTGCCGCCTTTTAAGACAAGGCGGTGCTTGTCGGGCAGGATTTGTTCGATTTCTCGTTGATTTAATGTAATGGTTCCGTACGAGGTAGCCAAGTTGAGGGTGTATTCCGTTTGAGCAACAATAGAACCACTGATTAAATTGCCGTCTTTCATTTTAATGGTTTCGGCATTTAATACGGCGGCTACTAATAAAATAGAAAGTACAACGAACGCTCTTTTCATACAACCTCACTTAATAAAAGGCAAAACGAAAGCGGTGCGCAAAACTACGCACCGCTTTAGACTATTTAGATTCTTCTTCTACTACTTTTTCAATGGTGCTTTCGGCCGGTTTTTCTTGCGTGCAGCAGCAAGGGGCTACCGCTTTTTTAATTTTGCGGAGTACACCCAAGATTTTGGCAACGGTTAAGAAGCCGAGGGCGGCGGCCAAGTCGCTCAAGATATAATAAGCGGCGGCGGCCCACATTTCTTGTCCGCTAAGTACCGGATGCGTGAACACGGCATAGGCTTGGAATACACCAAAGGCTAAGGCCAAGTAGAAAAGCACTAAGAAAATAATGCGAAGGCCTTTCAAGCAAAGCCAGTTATGCGGAAACCATTTTGCACATTTACAGCATTTAGACATAAGTTTCACTCCTTTTGTAAGTATGGGGAAAATTTGTTACCCCCCTATACTGATATTGTAGCAAAGAATATACCTTTTAAGGCAATTTCCTTGTCTTAAAAGGCTATGAAAGCGAAAACGAAAAAACAAGATGAGAAGAAGGCTAGTATTTCGAAAGATAATTTTTAGTTTTGCGCAAAGCCGAACAAATCTTGGCAACGGTCAGTTCCGCCACGCAAGCAAGCGCGGCCTGCAACGCCGCAAAGCCGTAGAGTTTGCGTGCCGGGGCAGAGTTTTGTGCCAAGGTTTCGGGAGAAACAAAAAAAGTGTAAATCAAACACCCTAACGCATAGATGCCTACGGCCAGAGTAGCATAGAATAAAATCAGGCAAATTACTTCTACTGTTTTAAGCCCAACCCAACGGTGGGGAAAAAATTTCTTAAGCACGCTTGGCCTCCTGTAAGAGTTCTTGCGCGTGGGTAAACGCGGCTGATTTTCTATCCGTATTGCCCCCTAACATACGGGCGATTTCCTGAGTCAAATCTTCGCCGAAAAGCGGCTTAATGCTTACTTCGGTAGAATTTTTGTCTGCTTGTTTTTCTACACGAAAGTTTTGATGGGCTTGCGCGGCTACTTGGGCCAAGTGCGTTACACAGAGCACCTGTCTTCCTTGGGCCGCCAAATGCAATTTTTGCCCGACCAAATGCCCTGTTTCTCCGCCGATGCCGGCATCTACTTCGTCAAATACCATAACGGGCACGGTGGGGGCCAGCACGGTTTTCAGGCCCAGCATGACGCGGGAAATTTCCCCGCCGGAAGCAATATTTTTAAGCGGGCGCAACGATTGACCCGGATTGGGAGAAAATAAAAATTCCACTTTATCCGCTCCGGTAGAGGTCAGGTTTTCCTCGTCCATTTCCACCGCCACCGCAAAGCGTACGGAATTAAACCCGAGCGGACGGATTTGCTCCGTAATAAGAGCGGAAAGTTTTTCTGCGGCAGTCATGCGTTTTTCGTGCAGTTGCCGTGCTAATTTAAGCAGGTGTTTTTGCGCTTTTTCCAGTTGCATTTGCAATTCTTTTTCCTGCTCGTCGGCATTTTGCAGACAGTTGATTTTATTTTGTAAATCTTCGGCACAGGCTAAAACATCGCTGATTTCCGGGCCGTATTTGGCCTTTAAGCGTTTGATTTTTTCGTGACGGGAAAGCATTTTATCCAATGCGTCCGGCTCCAGTTGGATATCGTCTTTATAGGCGCATAAAGAGGAAGAGGCTTCTTCCAGGGTTAACAAGGCTCCGTTCAATTCCTGCGAAAGGGAAGATAAATTTTCATCTAAGCCGGCCATGTTTTCCAGCAATTTGGAAGCCCGCGCCACACGGGTGGTGGCGGCATTTTCTTGTGCGTACAATTCCCCGTAGGCTTCCGCCGCCATTTCCAAAAGTCTGCCGGCGTGCTTCATTTTGGGAAGGGCTTGTTCCAGTTGCAAATCTTCGTCGGCCGTCGGGTTTACTTTTTCAATTTCCTGTAACTGATAAGTGTACATATCCAACAGCCGTTCTTTTTCCTGCTCGCTCATTTGTGCGGCTTGCAACTGTTCTTGCAAAGATTGCATTTGTTGGTAGGCTTGGGCGGTTTCTTCACGTAGTTTATCGTGCTTGGCAAATTTGTCCAGCAAAGAAAGATGTACGGAAGTATGGAGTAAACTTTGGTGTTCGTGTTGCCCGTGAAAATCTACCAAATGGCGGCCGATTTGCGCCAAGGTGGTTACGGTTACGCTTCGTCCGTCCACAAACGCTTTGCCTTTTCCCTTGCGGTCCAGTTCGCGGCGCAGGGTGAAGGTGTCTCCGGAAATTTGTTGTTCGCGGCGTAAGGATTCAGGTAGTAAATCGGCGGAAAAATCGGCCGATACGCGCAAGCGTTCGGTTCCGTCTTTAATCAGGGAAACATCTCCGCGAGCACCCAACACAAACCCCAAGGCTTCAATAACAATGGATTTCCCGGCTCCCGTTTCCCCGGAAAAAACATTGAGCCCTTGGGAAAAATCAAGCGACAGATGCGAGATGATGGCAAAATTTTCTACGGTGAGGTTTTTTAACATATCAGCGCGAACCCCATTTTAATTTGCGGTTTAGAATCGTGAAAAAATCTCTTTCTTGGGCACAAAACAGTTTGGCTTTGAGGGGGCTTCTTGTAAATTGTACCCGCGCATTACGCGGCAAAGTAAGGTTGATTTGTCCGTCAATGCTTAAAACGGCCAATTCTTCTTCGTTCTTAAATTCGGGGATAAGTTCCAGGGTTCCTTGCGCCGGCAGAATAAGGGAACGCTGATTGAGCGAGTGAGGACAAATGGGGGTAACCAGGTGTACATCTACCCCGGGTTCCACGATAGGCCCTCCGGCCGCTAACGAATAAGCGGTAGAACCGGTAGGGGTGGCTACAATAACTCCGTCACCGAAATAAGAAGGAATTTGTTTGCCGTTGAAAGAGGCGTTTAAGGTGAAAGCCCGCGGATGTGCGGCTCTTAATACGCAATCGTTAAAAGCCAAAAAATTTTGTTCTTCGGTGCCGGGGGCAAAAGTTTTTACCTGTAACATGAACCGTTCGGCAAATCGGCAGGAGCCGTCCAGGGCTTGTTCCAGGGCCGTTTCGAAATCCTCTTTTTCGCACGAGGCCAAAAAACCCAAAGTTCCGCAATTGATGCCGAATACGGGTAGCCCAAGCGGTGCCGTGGCGCGCGCAGAGCGTAACATGGTGCCGTCTCCCCCTAAACAGATTAAGAGACGAAAGGCTTGGGCCGAAAGCGTTTCCAAGGAAGTTAAAAAAACAGTTTCCAAGCCGCGTTTTTGCAAAAAAGAACCCACTTCCTGCGCCAACACACGGGCCAGGGGTTTCTGTTCATTAAAAAAGATAGCAAAACGGTTGGAATTCATAGTACTTTTATTGTAGCAAAAAAGACTGTGGGCGTGCCGCTGGGGAACTAATCTTTTTTCTCTGCTTTGTTTTCTTCCGTAAAGTGTTCAAAATGATATAATAAAGTATACAAGAAGGGGGAGTATTTATGTGGGACTATACCGATAAAGTAATGGATCATTTCAAAAATCCGCGCAATGTGGGAGCCATTCCCAACGCCGACGGCACGGGCCAAGTCGGCAGCCTGGTGTGCGGAGATGCCTTAAAATTGACGATTAAAGTAAACAAAGAAACGGAAGTAATCGAAGATGCTAAATTTGAAACCTTCGGTTGTGCCAGTGCCATTGCGTCTTCTTCTATTTTGACGGAGATGGTAAAAGGCAAAACCTTGGAAGAAGCCTCTAAAATTACCAACCAAGATATCGCTGATGCGCTGGGTACTTTGCCTGCCGAAAAAATGCACTGCTCCGTGATGGGCATGGAAGCCTTGGAAGCGGCTGTAAAAAGTTACCGTCAAGGTGGTGCGCCGGTGGTATTTGAACAGGAAGAAGAAAAAATCGTCTGTCATTGTTTCAATGTTTCCGAAGAAACCATTATCAAGGCGATTCGTTCCAACCATTTGAAAACGGTGGAAGATGTTACCCATTTTACCAAAGCAGGCGGTGCCTGTGGCAGATGCAAAGGGGAAATCCAAAAGATTTTAGATAAAGTAAATGTCGCGTGCGAACTCCCTTCCGCCCCGGCTAAAAAAACTTTCTCGCAAATGACGATTGTGGAAAAAATCAAAGCAGTGGAAACCGTGCTGGAAGAAGAAATTCGTCCGCGCCTTAACATGGACGGCGGTTCTGCGGAATTGGTCGATTTGGCGGGAAATACGGTGAAAATTCGCTTAATGGGTATGTGCAGCGGTTGTGTGAACGCGCAAGCAACCCTTAAAAACTTTATTGAAAAAACGCTGAAGGAAAAGTTGGACGAATCTATCAGCGTGGAACAGGCTTAATCTATGAAAGAAGTGTACTTGGATAATAACGCTACTACCCAGTGTGCCCCTGCCGTGGTGGAGGCGATGCTCCCTTTCTTTACCGAAAATTATGGTAATGCCTCCAGTATGCACACCTTCGGCGGTTCCAACCGCCGCCCGGTAGAAACGGCCCGTCAGCAAGTGGCCGCTTTGTTAAATGCCCGGTACGCCGACGAAATTATTTTTACTTCCTGCGCCACGGAAAGTGACAACACGGCCTTATTTTCTGCGGCGCGCTGTTTCCCGAATAAAAAACATATCATCACCTCTGCCGTGGAACACCCGGCTATTATGGAGCCCTGCCGTTATTTGGAATCTCAAGGGTGGCGGATAGATTTTATCGGGGTGGACGAGCATGGTCGTTTTGATATGGAAGAATTTAAACGCGTAATTGACGACCAAACGGCAATTGTGTCCGTCATGTGGGCCAATAGCGAAACCGGCACCATTTTCCCGATTGCCGAGATTGCCCAAATCGCCCACGAACACGGCGCATTATTTCATACTGACGCCGTACAAGCAGTGGGGAAAATTCCCGTAGATGTGCAGGCCGCGCAGATTGATATGCTTTCCCTTTCCGCACACAAGTTTCACGGGCCTAAGGGAGTGGGGGCGTTATATGTGCGCCGCGGAACCCGTTTTGTACCTTTTATGATGGGCGGCCATCAAGAAAAACACCGCCGCGCCGGTACGGAAAATGTGCCATACATTGTAGGCCTCGGTAAAGCGGCCGAACTGGCTAAAATTCGCTTAGCGGACGGCAGTATGACGCGTGTGGCAACTTTGCGCGACAAATTGGAACAAGGTATTTTAAGCCAAATTGCCGATGTAAAAGTGAACGGCGATACGGTCAACCGCGTGCCCAATACCACCAATGTCAGTTTCGGGTATATCGAAGGAGAATCTATTTTGATGTTCTTAAACGATTTTGGTATTTGTGCCTCTTCCGGTTCGGCGTGCACTTCCGGCTCGTTGGAGCCTTCGCACGTACTGCGTGCGATGGGCGTTCCGTTTCAATTTGCGCACGGGTCTATTCGTTTTTCGTTGTCGGATCAAACCACGGAGGCAGAAGTAGATTTGGTGCTTAAGGAACTTCCGCCCATTATCGAACGGTTGCGCAAAATATCGCCTTTTTCGCGCTTAAATGCCTGATTTTGTATCCGCGCCTTGAACGGGCGCGGTGTTTTTGTTAGCATAAATTGAACAAAGCCCAACAAGGAGAATTACAACCATGAAACGCCTGTTACTTTTAGCCGTTTTGTTGCTTCCTGTAGTGTTGTTTGCCAAAACCACTACCATTTATCACACCAGTGATACACACGGTTTCTTTTACCCCAAAAACGGTCAGGGCGGGTTTGCTGCTTTGGCGGCCGTTCTTAAAAGCGGGCCGAAAGATTATTTGCTGTTGGACTCGGGTGATTTTTCCAACGGCACTGTAGAGGCCAAAAATTCAAAAGGTCTTAAAGCCGTGGAATTTATGAACGAAATGGGGTATCATGCTTCTACCATTGGTAACCACGAATTTGATTTTTACGAAGAAGCGGTGCCTGCTATTTTAGCCAAAAGCGAATTTGCGGTATTGGCGGCTAACTTCTTCGAAAAAGACACCCAAAAACACCCCGCGGGTGTGTTGCCTTATAAAGTGTTCGAAGTGGACGGCACCAAAATTGCCGTCATCGGGCTCGGCAATCGCAACCCTACCAAAAAAACGGTTAAGTATATGTTTACCAAGCCTTTGGTGGCCTTGGAAAATGCTTTGACTAAGGTAGAAAAAGAAAACCCCGATGTGGTAACCGTTATCGTGCATGATTCTTTGCAAGACGATAAACACGGTATCGAATCTTATGTGGGGGATATCGGTCGTCAATTTTCCGGGCGCGTTCACATTGTATTTGGCGGTCATGCACATAAAATTTTTCAAAATACTTATGAAAAAGAAGTTCTCTTCGTAGAAAGCGGAAGCAATATCCAATATGTCAGCCAAGTAACCGTAACCACTGAAGACAAAACCGGTAAATTTGTGTCGGCTACGTCTCAGCTGATTCCGTTGGAAATCGCCAAAACGGGGCAAGACGAAAAAATCTTGGCTGTGGGCGAACGCCTGCGTGAACCTGGCGTAGATGAAGTGGTGGGACAATCACCAGCAGTTCTTACCAAAAAACCTGCCACGCAAGGGCATCGGGACGGCTCCTTAGATAACTGGATTGCTGATTTGGGCAAACAATATACAGGGGTAGAAGTATTTATCCATAACACAGGCGGCACGCGTGTGGATATGCCCCAAGGCCCCATTACCAAACGCGATTTAATTGATATTCACCCTTTTGATAATACCGTTACGGAAATGACTGTTTCCGGCCGCTTCTTAAAGAGTGTTGTTTTAAGCGGACTTGTTCCGTGGAGCCGTTTTGCTTTTTCGGGTTTAACGGTTACCTACCAAGTAAACAAAAAAGGAAAAGTAAAAAACTTAAAAATTTGGGTAAACGGCAAACGCTTGAAAAACCGCAAAATGTATAAGATTGCCACCAACTCTTACATTGCCGGAGGCGGAAGCGAAGGGTATTTGTTTAAGCAAATTCCGGACGAGGACAAAAAACAAGTCGGCACCAAAACGATTCGTGATATGATGGAAGACGGCTTGCGCGCCGGTATTAAAGAAGTTCCCGCTACCGGAAGAATTCTAGAAAAATAATATGTTTTGGCGCAGAATAGCGGTTTTATTTACACTTGGTTTGTGCCTTTGCGGTTGCGCAAAGGAAGAATTAAAACAAATTGATGTGTTGTTTACGGCGGACGCGGAAGGTTTTTATTGGTCGCGCCCGGAACCTCGTTTACAAAACCGTGTAGCCGGCGGATATGCCGTGCTTAAAAATTTTCTGCAAAAACAGGAAGGAAATTTTCTGCTTTTTGACGGAGGAAGTTGGTTCGGTACGGCTCCGGAAGGTGCTTTAACAAAAGGTACTTATGTGGCGGAACTGGCAGGATCTCTTCCTTTTTCGGTTGCTACCGTAACGGATAAAGACTTTATTTACGGGTGGCCTTCTTTGCGCGGTATTGTGCGGGAACTCCCTTATCCTTTTGTCGTTTCCAACTTAAAATTGGACAACCAAATTCCTTGGCCTCTTCACGATTATCAAATTCGCACGGTGGACGGTATAAAAATAGCCGTTTTCGGTTTGGTAAACCCCGGGGCCATCAATAAAAATAAATCTCGCTTGCCCGGTTTGCGCGCGGAAAATGCGTTAAAATCGGCCCAAGAAATGACTGCTCTGCTGAAAGAAAAAGGCGTGGACTATATCATTTTGCTCAGTTCTTTGGGGGAAGCGGACGCTTCGGGGATGGGAGATACGGCCCTTGCCGAAGAAGTGGAAGGAATTGATTTGATTTTAAGTTCCAATAAATCTCGTGAGAAGCCGGAAACGGAACAAATCAACCAAACCTTAATTGTATATCCCGGTTCTAAGTTGGACAGTGTGGCCCGTGTACGGTTGTTATTTGATAAAAACA
This sequence comes from Elusimicrobium sp., assembly GCA_015062115.1. Lineage (NCBI taxonomy): Bacteria > Pseudomonadati > Elusimicrobiota > Elusimicrobia > Elusimicrobiales > Elusimicrobiaceae > Candidatus Avelusimicrobium > Candidatus Avelusimicrobium gallicola. The sequence goes on from SUVG01000003.1 coordinate 225,703, forward strand.
ATCGCTTTCACAGCAGTCAATTTGAAGATATCCCGTTACTGAAAGAAACTTATGGAGAAGATGAAACTCTCGCTTCGTTGGCAACCGAACGGTTGGCGGCTACGCGTCAAAAAATGAACGCCCGATTAAGCGAAGTGGAGCAAGAAATTCCCCATGGGTTGGCGCAAGAATCCGTGTTGGGGAATTTGTTGGCGGACTGCTTGCACCGTTGGGCCAAATTGGACGGAGTTGTACTAAATGCCGATTCTATCCGCAGTTCTTTCCCTGCCGGGATCTTGACGGAATATGACCTGTACAAAACTTATCCGTACGGGGATAATATTACTTTTTTAACGATGAAAGGTCGCGCCTTTGAGCAAGCACTGGAATCTTCATTATCGGCGGAAGATAACTTCCCACAAATTGCCGGCTTTACCGTTCAATACAACCCGAAAGCCCCTGCCGGTAAAAAAATCAAACGCATTACTTTAACGAACGGACGCATTGTCCGCCCCGGAGAAACTTACCGCTTTGCCGTAACCGACCATGTGTTGGCGGGCGGTTTCGGGCATGATGATTTTATTGATTCATTGGAATTTAAAAGCACTTTTGTAGAAGCACGGCAAATTATGCGTACCTGTTTAATTCGGCAGAAGAAAGCGCAAGTTCCCTCTTTGGGCCGCTGGAAGGAAACAAAATGACGATTCTTTCTCCTTTGCAAATAGGTCAGGTAAAATTGACCAATAATTTGATTTTGGCTCCCATGGCGGGCATTACCGATTCGCCTTTTCGGGTGCTTTGTTTGCAGGGAGGAGCGGGGCTTGTCTGCGCGGAAATGGTGTCGGCGCATGCGCTTCACTACGGAAACGAAAAGAGCGGCCGCATGTTGCAGGTTAACCCCAAAGAACACCCCGTTTCCATGCAAATTTTCGGTTCGGACGAACAAACCATTGCCGAGGCCGCCAAAAATGCCGAGGCCGCCGGGGCCGATATCGTAGACTTAAACGCAGGTTGCCCCGTTAAAAAAATCAATAAAGCCGGAGCCGGGTGCGTGTTGATGAAAGACGAAGCCAAACTGGCACGCCTGTTATCGGCCGCGGTAAAAAGTGTTAAAATTCCCGTTACGCTTAAAACGCGTATTGCCTTGAATCACAAAGAATTATTGGCAGTCCGTCTGGCCAAACTGGCCGAAGATTGCGGCGCGGCCGCGGTTACTTTGCATGCGCGCGCGGCGGCAGATGTTCACAGCGGGCAACCCAATGTGGCGGCGGTGGCTGAGGCGTGTGCCGCGGTTAAAATTCCCGTTATCGGAAACGGCGGCATAAAAGATGCTTCGTTGGTAAAAGAATTTTTACAGGCCGGGTGTTCCGGCGTGATGATTGGCCGCGGAGCCGTTGGAAACCCTTTTATTTTTCAAGATATTACAGATGAACTTGCCGGCAAAAAACCCGCCTCGCAAGACCCCAAAAAGCGCTTGGAAATTTATTTAAGTTTAGTAAAGGAAAATGCTTCCTTTTACGGGGAGCGCATCGGTGTAAACCGCAGCCGCAAAACCGCCGGATATTGGATAAAAGATTTTCCCAATGCTTCCGAAGTGCGCGGAAAATTTGTTCGTCTGGATTCTCTATCGGAGATAGAAACCCTGTTTGCCGAAACTTTGGCAACGCTTTAGTGGTTTATTTTGTCCAAAAATGCTATCCTGGTAGCGGAGTAATTTTTTATCTTCCATTTTTCCCTGCAAAAAAACTTTCTATTTTATATAATATATAGGAAACCACGAGTCATTAAGACAGCGGCCACCACTCCGCTGCGCGTTAATTACAAAAGGTAGAAATAAAACATGACAAAAACTTTTTTGCCTTCCGTAAAGGAAGTTGAAACCACCCGCAAATGGCACCACATTGATGCCACGGGTCAAACCTTGGGCAGATTGGCTACTCAAATTGCCGTTTTGCTTATGGGTAAACACAAAAGAACCTATACGCCCCATATGGACTGCGGCGACTTCGTCGTAGTAACCAATGCTGGCAAAGTGAAATTGACCGGTAACAAAATGGAACAGAAAGTGTATTTCTCCCACTCCGGTTATGCCAAAGGCGCCAAAGAAACCCCGGTTAAAAGAGTGTTGGAAAAAAACCCCACCAGAGTACTGGAATTGGCCGTTAAGAGAATGTTGGACGAAAACAAACTCCGCGCGCCCAGAATGAAAAGATTAAGATTATTCGCCGGCGAAGAACATTCCTTCACCGAACGCTTTGGTAAATAAGAGGGATAGAAATTTATGAACAATACAAAAGAACTCAAAACCGGTAGAAGAAAAACCTCCGTTGCGCAAGTGAAACTTGCCAAAGGTCAAGGTGCCATCACCGTTAACACCAAATCTTTAGATGAATATTTTGGTAACAATGCCCGCTGCAAAGCCGCTGTAAAGGCTCCGCTCGTGGTAACCAACTTGGAAAAAGAATACGATGTAACCGCTAAAGTAGTCGGCGGTGGTATTTCTTCCCAAGCCGGTGCCTTGCGCCACGCGATTGCCCGCTCTTTGGCTGCTATCAGCGAAGATTTGAAAAAAACCGTAAAGAAAGCCGGCTATCTTACCCGCGATCCTCGTATGGTGGAAAGAAAGAAACCCGGTCAACCCGGTGCCCGCAAACGCTTCCAATTCTCCAAACGTTAATCGTTGGTTTTTGGAACTTGCAGGAAAGATGTTTTGCAAAACCCCGCGTCTCACATACGCGGGGTTTCTGTGTTTATACAGGCTTTATTACAAGGGTTTGCTCGGGCGTATTTTAGCGAACAAAAAGGCCTCACCGTTCCCCTCGGTAAGACCTTTTTAATTGTGTCCGGGTTAGCGCAGTTCCCCTTTCTGCTCCGGATCGGATAAAATCGTTTTCAAAAAGCCCCGGGGATTTTCGGCCCTGCCGGGGCT
>SUVG01000004.1 GCA_015062115.1 Elusimicrobium sp.
ATAATCAGTAAAAATGTGGTTTTTTCCGGCATGATTGAAAGCAAAACCAACTATATTTTGTTGTTCTTGGTATGGGGCGGTTTGTGGCTTTTATTCCCGGCTCTTAAAACCAATCTTTCCGGCGAGGGATTGTTTTCGCATATTTTCGATTGGTATGCCCTTTTTATGTGGCTTTTGGGTATCTTTTTGGGCGTACGGGTGTTGAAAAAATTAACGCAGGAAAATATTTTGGTACTCATGTTCGTAGCCGTATTTTTGGCCTGTTGTTACGGGGTGATTCAGGCGCTCGGGTTAGAGTTTTTATGGCCGTTTGAAATCAACCAGTTTGCTACCAAAGCGTTTTCTACTTTCGGCAATCCGAACTTTCTGTCTTCTGCCGTTGTGATGTTATTGCCTGCTTTGCTTGTTTACTATATGCGTACCAACAGTAAAAAAGATTTATTTGTTTACGGCCTATTGGTGTTGGTTTATATTTTATTCTTGTCCTTCGGGTTGGCGCGTTCTTGCTGGATAGGGGCCGCCTGCGGACTTTTTATGATGTGGATGTTCGGCACGTTGCGTTCGCTTATTTGGAGCCGCAAAGGCCGCGTCTTTTTACTTGCTCTTCTTGCCGTGGGCGTAGGCTGGGGTTCCGTGTATTGGGACGGAGAAGATGCGCCCAGCCCGGTAGCCAAACGCGCGGTGGAACTAACGCAGGTAACGCCCTCCAATATTACATTGAAAGTAGATAGAAAAAACATCTTCCAATCGCTCCACCAGCGTTTGTTTATGTGGGATGTTTCCAAAGAAATTTTTCTTAGCCAACCCGTCTTGGGAAGCGGACTTGGAAATTTCCAAATGGCATTTGAACAAAACCAACCCAAAACTTTGTTGCGCCATCCCAATTTGCGCGAATTAAAAACCCTCACGCACGCGCCGCATAACGAACTTTTCTTCCAGTTGGCACAAGGCGGTATTGTGGGGTTGGGGCTTTTCCTGTTCATGTTTATGGTTCTCTTTTTGGAAGTGCGCGATTTTGCCGCTCACAAAAAAGAGGGGGATAAAAAACAACTTCTGCAAGCCTTATTCTGCGGTATTTTGGGTATGCTGGCGGACAATATGTTAAATATTTCTCTGCATGCCGTTGTACCGGCGTTTCTGTTTTGGTGGATCGTCGGGGCGGAAGTAAGCGGTGTGGGGAAGGAAGAGCGCCGGGTTCCTATTACCGCTAACCCCGTTACCAAAACGGTTGCCTTGGCGATTTTGGGTGTAAGCGTAGCCATTATTTTTTGGCAGGGACTCTGGTTTGAAAGTGAATACCGTTCTTTTGCCGGGCAAAAAAATGTGGCGGAAAAAGATTATTCGGCCGCTGTGGAAAATTTATCCGCTTCGCTGAATCTTTACCCGGCCAACACCGAGGCGGGTTTCCGTTTGGGTAATGTTCTTCTTGCCGACGGAAAATACAAGGAAGCCTTGGCTACCTTTGAAAAAACTATTTCCGCCGCATCGTATTACGAAGAAGTTTATTTCCATGCCGCTTTGGCCGCATTAGGAGCCAAGGATAATAAAAAAGCCGTTCGCTATTTAATGGAAAATTTGCGTTTGCATCCGTACAATCTGCAAGCCTACAGCCTCTTAAGCGAACTCCTTTACGAAGATGTTATTTACGCCGATGCGGACGCCTTGGCGTTAATGGAGCGCGGGTTGACCCTTTTCCCCTACGAGACGGGTCTGTGGCGCGTGGCGGGGGAAATTTATAGCAAACTCGGGGAAACCGAATATGCCAAAAACACCTACAAACGCGGACTGACGGTGGATACCTTGGACAAGGAACTGCTAAAACGCTTGGAAGCGTTGTATCCCAGCGGATCTTTGGATAGACCCGCCGTTATCGCTCAAGCCGCTCGTTTGCAACGCCACAGCGACAAGGCAGATAAATTTGCCAAAATGTCGCCCTACTATCAGCAACGCTTGCGTGCGGATATCGAAGATTATATATCCACTTATCCGCAAGATACGAACGGACAAATTTTGCTGGCACGGGTGCTTTCTTTATCCGGAAACGATATTAAAGCCAAGGAAGTGTTGGAAAGTGTCCTGCGGGAATATCCGGACGATTTGTGGGCCAACCTGGCCCTTTCCACCTTGTTTTACAAGGCGGAAGATGTGGAAAATGCCAAACGCTGTTTGGAAGATGCCCTTTTTTACTATCCGCAAAATGCCGTGGCGTTGGCGCGCATGAAGGCAATTTCGGTGAAAAAATAAGTAAAAAACATCTTCAAATCGTACGCGCGTGAAAAAAATAAAAAAAAGTCTCTTTACAAAGCGCGCTAAATTGCTATAATTCTAGTATCTGTGTTATTGCAAAGATGTAGGACGGTACACAGTAAGGGATAGGATTACCGAATGATAAAAACAAATAAATACTTCAATTATTTGGTTGTTTTTCTTTTTTGCTTTTCGTTGGTAAGCGGAAATTTTGTTTTTGCTGCCAGCCCTGCTAAGCAATTGGCAAAAGGTATTTCTCTATACGAGAAAAACAAAACCGAAGAGGCTATGGATTATTTCATTGAGGTTCTTGTCAGTGGAAATAAAGAACAAGTAGCCGAAGCCAACAAATATGTGGAATTGATTCACAACCGCATTGGTGGGATTCAAACTCCCGTGGAAGTTGATGTTCACTTCAAAGAAGGGGAAGTAAAATCTTTGGATGAAGTGACCGAAGCTGCCATCGTGGAAGCCCAACAACAGGCCGAAGCCGCCGCTGCCGAAGCTGCTGCCAAAGCCCAAGCGGCTAAGGAACAGGCCGAAGCTGCTGCCTTGGCAAAACAACAAGAAGTGTTGGAAGCCGTAGATGCGCAACAACAAGCCTTAACGGAACGCATCGAAGCACAACGCCAAGCTGCGTTGGACCGTGCCGAATCCAACCGCCAAGACGCTTTGCAAAAAGCCGCTGATGTAAACGAAGCCGCTTTGGAAGCCGCCACCGTTGCGGCTACCGTCGGTGATGCCGGCCTGACTCAAACCGCCAAAGACGATTTGAAGGCCGTAGAACAACAAACCTCTTCCGTTTTAGATGCTGCCCAATCCTCCGCGGCCGGAACGCCGCGGCAGGAAGGGGTGTTGACCACCTCTGCCGCGCCCGCCGAAACGGCCACTTCTACTTTTGTAGATTTGACGACTCCGGACGCAGTGGAAGCGCGTGAAATTTACACACGCCAAAAAATCGCCAGCATGACCGAAGCCGCTATCCAAAAAATTAACGCGACCGAAGGCGTGCATTTGTATTTCCGCGATAACCAACCCGATGCGTTGGATATTGACCCCGAAGTAATTTTTGACGGTAGCAAATTCCGCACCGAATCCTTGCCCTTACTCAATAACATTTATGAACTTTTGGCTCTTACTCAAGGAGCCGGTTATACCATTTTGCCTCCCGGTTCTTACACGGACGATGTAACTTTGCCCGGTATCCGTCAAGCGATGGCGTTGAATTCTTATTTAATTAACCGCGGTATTTCCGAAGGGAAACTGCACTACAATATGGGTTTGGTGGACGAAGAACCGCCGGCTCAGTTTGCCAACTTACACGGTCTTTCCATCGTGTTTGATTACACCGCCAAATTACCCACTAATTTAGAGAAAAACGAAAAGAACGAAAAAGCCCCGCTTCTTAGCATGGCCGTTGTTCCGTTGTGCCACGCGATTGATCGTTCTTTGGGTGAAGCGTTTGCTATCGATTTTTCCGTATTGGAAACCATTAGCCCTATCGATAACTGGATGTTACAAGTGGTACAACACGGACGCGACGGTAAATTTTATGTCGTTCGTCAGTTGGAAGGCTTTTCGCCCGTTTATCACCAAATTTTATGGAACGGCCGCAAAGGCATCATCGGGCCGGAACTTCCTTGCGGTAAATATACCTTAGTATTAACCGCGACGGATTTGAAAGGCGAAAAACAAACTTTGCGCCGCCGTGTAGTAGTAAAATGCTCGGAACAGAAAACCTCTTCTTGTTCCACCGGTTCTTGTTCGGCTAAAAAAGAATCTGCCGACGATATCTGCCCCAAATGCGATTACAAAACCGCTCGCTTGTGGGTAAAACCCGGTCGCACGATGAAAGCCGTTACCGTTGAAGAACCTGCGGCTGAACCGGTTGCCGTAACTGCTTCTACGGAAGTAACTGCCGATCCGTTAGCCAATGTGGCCCCGGCTACCGATGCCACGCCGCAAGACTTGATGGATCCGTTAGGGGCTGACCCGTACGCCATGAACGATGCGATGGCTCCGTTACCGCAACAACCGGTAAACAATCCGTATGATATGCCGTACGAAGAATATAATGCCAATTAATTTAAGGGGATATAAATAATATGAATCTTTCAGAAACGCTAATTGGCCAAAATATGAATACCCACCCGGATTGCTTGGGTGTGTATATCGGTCTTGATGAAATTTATGTGGCCCAAACTTCCAAGAAAGATAGTGGTATCGTTTTGGAATCTTTGGTGCGTGTGCCGATTCACTCTGTGGATAAAAGCAACTTAAAACCGCTTGATTTGAACGAGACTTTTTTCTCCATGGACAACTGGGTGGAAACGCTTAAAAAAGTAATCACCCGTAAAAAATGGAAAACAAATCGCGTGGTAATCAGTTTGGCTCCGGCCTTCTGCTTGCTTCGTCACTTTGTAATTCCGGCTGCCATTGAACGGAAAATGTGGAAAAGTTCTATTCCGCTCCAAGCGCGTAAGTATATTCATTTCCCGTTTGAAAAAGCAGAATACGCCTACCATGTATATGAATTTGAAACCGCCGCTACCAAGCAAAAACGCTTGGGCGTGGTGTTTGCTTTGACCACCAAACTCATTATCGAACGCTTACAAAAAGGCCTTAAATCTATCGGTTTGGAATTGATTTCCGTGGAACCTTCCAGCCTTTCGATGGGACGTGCGTTTAACGACAGCGATAAAGAAGCCGTCGGTCAAGGCGGACGGATTTACTCCTTCTTCGGTAAAGATATGGCCAGTTTCGTTTTCTTAAACGAAAACGCCCCTGTTCTTTTACGCGATGTGGAAATTTCCGGTTCTTTACCGGCCGAACGCCGCCGTTTCGAAATTACTAACTGCACGGAATTTATTGCCAAGCAGTTGGAAAAAGACCCGTTTGAAGAAGCCGTCATCGTCGGGCATGAAGTGGATCAATGGATTCCTGCTTTGGAAGCCGACTCCAAAAAGCCCGTTCGTAAATGGAATTTAAGCGAAGTGTATGGCATCGATACCCGCTCTGCCGGGGAAATTTCCGCTATTGGCGGAAGCATCAAGTTCTATGACCATAAAACGCCGGATATCGACTTTACCAAAGGAAACCGCTTAAGTGAATATGAATTTAACGCCAGTTTGACCGCGTGGAAAGTGGCCGCTGTGGCTGTTGTCATCCTTTTGCTTTTAATCGGTAAAAATTTCTTGGGTGTAAAGAAGGCGGAAAAAGAACTTCGCCAGGTGCAGGCTACCAATACCCAAACGATTGCCGATTTTGCGGGATTGACGGCCAGTCAAATCCAGGCCAATTTGGAAAAAATGAAAACCCAAAACTCGAACTTACAAGCGATGGATTCTTACGATAAAGTAATTACTCCGTTGCTGGTGGAGTTGGTGGATACGATTCCGCAAGGTATCTGGATTACCAAATTTTCCTATTCGGATCAGTTCCCTGCCAAAGGTAGCGGCGAAACCCGCAGTATCGTGATGGAAGGGGCTATTGAAACCGGGAAGGACGGTCGCGCGGATATTGCTTTAGCCAACCGCTTCAAAGATGACTTATTAGCCAAACCGTTGTTTCAAGCCGTTTGTGCTAACAAAGAAGAAGCCGTGCGCTTCAAAACTTTTGCCGGTACTGCCGGCGGCGGTGGAGGAAATACTTCTTCCGGCGGTGATGATGATGATAAAGATCAAAATGCGTTAAAGCAAACAACCTTCGTGTTGAACTGCTCTTCCAATGAAGGAGGTCGCACCTATGGCCGCTAATCTAAAGAATAATAAACACGTGGAAAACCTTAAAAAAGGTTTCCAGGATATTCAAACCGTAGCCCAAGAAGGCAACTTTAAGTTGTTTGCCAAACAATTGGTGGCTGTGGTGTTGGTATTCTTTGCCTTCAAATTTTTAACCGGTAAATTCCTGGAAAAAGAGAATAATTTGAGAGGGCAAATGGAAGCCATCCGTCTCCAACAAACCAATGAGCGTGAATATGAAACCAACAAACGCAAACTGATTAGATTGGAGCCGCGTTTCCCGGATATTTCCGGCAAGAACGAATACTTGGTTACCAAAATCTTGGAAATTTTCAAAGCAGAAAATTTAACACCCCAAGTAGAAAATAACCAAACCGAAGATACCAGCAATGCCACTTATGTGATTACTTCGTTGGGTGCCAGCACGGAAATGGACTTTCTTTCCTTTGCCGAATTTTTGGCCCGTATTGAAAACAGAAAGGATTTTCTAAAAGTAACGGAGGTTTCTATCGATAAAGATAGTGCCCCGGAAAATTTAGGAAAAAATAAAATTTCCTTAAAATTTAATACGATTTTCCCGAAAGAGAAAATTGCCAAGAACTTGTTCAAAGATTATGATAAACTTGTAAAAGAGATGCAGGAAGAAGAAGCTGCCAAAAAGGGGGGTAAATAAATCATGAGAAAACTATCCATGTTAATTCTTACGGGTTTGTTAGCCGCTCCGTTTGTATCGGCTCAGCAAGCCGTCGCTCCGGAAATGCCCGCTTTTGAAATCGCGGAAGAAACGGAAGTTGCCGTTGCTGCTGCACCGGCCCCGGTAGAAGTGGCTCCTGCTCCTGTTGCGGAAGTTGTGCCTGCTCCCAAACCGGCTCCTGCCAAAAAGAGAGCACGCCGTTCTTCCCGTAGAAGAAAAGCCTCCGCTAATGCTAATTTAACCGGCACGGTGGCTCCCGAAGCCAAAAAAGCGTTAGATGCTCAGGCAGAAGTATCGGTTTCTCCTGCGAAAGCTCCTGTTGCAAAAGGACAAACCGGAAATGCGGCCTTGGAAGCCGATATTGCCGTTGCTACGGCGAATACGGACAATACCCCCGGCGAAGGGGCAGTGGCTCCGCGCGAACCCGTAGCGGAAAATGCACAGCCGGTGGAAGCGCCGCGTGTGGTATTCAACCCGATTACGCGCCGCGACCCGATGTTGTCTCCGGACGATTTCTTGATTTTGCAGTATCGTGAACAGCAACGCTTGGCAGCCGAAAGAGCGGCCCGCGAGCGTGCTGAGGCCGAAGAAAGAAGAAGACGCGAAGAAGCCGAACGCTTGCGTCAACTGGAATTGGCCCGCTTGAAAGATCCCACCCGCGAAGTACGCCACCGTATTCATATCGGTGGTATTATCGGGAAGGAAGTGTTCATTGGCAGTAAAGTATATACAATCGGCAACCGCGTGTTGGGTGCTAAGATTGTTGAAGTTCGCCCCGATGAAGTGGTATTCTCTTATAAAGGGCATAAATTTGTTCGTAGAATGAAGTAATAGTTTCACATTTAGGTAATTCACAGGAGGATAGATGATAAATCGTTTAGCAGTTGTGTTGGCAGGTGTGGCTGTGCTTGGAGTAGGTTCCACGGCTTTTGCCCAAACCCAAACCCTTCCCAGCGACAACACCATTGCCGTCACCGAAAAAACAACGGTAAAATTGTCCGGTGAAACCGATCTGTACAAAGAAACGGAAGTTTCTTCCCCGTTGGATCGCACGGTATCCATTCGTGTTTCCAATGTACCGATATCGGCTTTCTTGAACAGTATTACCACGCAGGCTAAAATTAACTTCATTATGAGCGAAGAATTCGCGAATAAAAAAGTTACCGCCTCTTTGACTCGCGTGTCTGTGCGTGAGGCGTTGGATACGTTGCTTCGTGTTCATGGTCTTGCTTATCAGCGCATTGGTAAGAGCGACAGTTACGTAGTAACCAAACGCTCCAACGATGCTCCGGATACGATCACCAAGATCTATACGCTTAGCTACATTTCCTTGCAAGGCATTGGTTCCGCTTCTAGCGAACTTAACAGCATTATGCCGCAAGATGTATCTACCGGCGGTGGTTCTTCTTCCTCCGGTTCTGCCGATATGTCTGCCGGTGGTGGTATGGGCGGTATGGGTGCCGGTGGTGCCGGCGGTACGGATTCTTACAGCGGCGGTGCGGAAATTACTGCTATCGTTAAAAGCATGCTTTCTCCCGTGGGCCGTATTGCGATTGATCCCCGCACCAACAAACTCATCATTACGGACGTGGCCGAAGTATTCCCGCAAGTGGAAAACATCTTGGCCGAATTGGATATCAAACCTCCGCAAATTTTGATTGAAGCCCAAATCGTCGAAGTCAGCAAAACCAGCGGTTTAAGCCTCGGTTTTGAATACGGCGGCGACGGCGGCACCATGGTTGCGATGACCGGTCCCAAACGCAAAGTGGACTACGAATACATCAAAGGCCAAGGTGTAAAAGGTTGGAACTACATTTTCCCGACCAAAGAACAATTAAACAGCAACGGTGGCATGGGCGGCGATTCCGGCAGCAGTTCCTCTTCTTCTTCTTCCAGCGATGAGGGCGAAGATGAAGGCGGTTTGTTGGACTTCTCTGCTTTCAACATCGTGCTCAAAAGTTTGCTTACCCGCGGTGAAGCCAAATACTTAGGTAAACCGAAAGTGGTAACCTTAAACAACAAAACGGCTACCATCACCACCTCTACCGATGCGACCGTCGGTCAAACCATGAGCCAATCCGGCAGTGGTTCCGGTGAAGGTATGACCACCACTTCTGCGGAAAGAAAACGCGTAGGTCTTACCTTGCAAGTTACTCCGCAGGTAAACCGCGAAGGGTATGTAACCCTTTACGTGCAACCTTCTTACTCCGATGTAGTCAGCTCCGGCTTCGACTACTCCAAAGACACCACCACGCGTGCCGCTTCCACGCTCGTTCGTGTGAAAAACGGTCAAACCGTGGTTATCGGTGGGTTGTTGACTTCCCGCGAAACGGATCAAACCCGCAAAGTTCCGCTTTTGGGTGATATTCCGATACTTGGTTGGTTGTTCACCAGCAAAACGAAATCTAAAAGCACCACCGACTTGGTTATCTTCATCACACCGACCATCTTGGCGGAATAACAGTAGTTTATTTTGTAAAATGTGCCCTGTCCCCGGCTTCAAACGGGGACAGGCACGTAGCGTATAATACAAGGGTTTAAGAGGATTAGGAAATGGCAAAACAGTTGACAGAAATTTTAATGGAATCGGGTATTTTGGACGCAGAACAAGTAAAGCGCGTTCAGCTCTTTTCCAAACAGAATAACGTAACCGTGGCGGAAGCCATCGTAAAATTTGGTTTCGCGACCGAAGAACAAGTAACGGCTGCGCTTTCTAAACATTTTGCGGTTCCCTACGCTTCTAGAGAAAATGGAATTTTGGTTCCCGAAAAGGAACAAAACCTGCAGGAAATTATTCCCGAAAAATTTGCGCGTGAAAATATGGTTATCCCCTTGTTCGTGGAAGAGGACGAACTGGCTGTAGCCGTATTGGATCCCACCAACGTATTCTTGCTTGAAAACATTAAAATGATGTCCGGCAAGCAAGTGCAGCCCTTCTTGGCCAGTAAGAGCCAAATGTTAAATGTGTTGGATGCGTTCTATTCCAATAAAAACCTTTTGGAAGAAGTCATGAACGAAGCCGCCAAAGGCGAAGCTGCCGGATCTGCCGAAGGAACCGACGACGATGTAGATGTTTCCGGTTACTTGGACTTGGATAAAATAAATGCCAACTCTTCCCCGTATGTAAAACAGGTAAACGCCATTTTGCGCCAGGCCATTGCCGAGCATACTTCCGATATTCACTTGGAAATGTTTGACGAACGCGTTTCGTTGCGTTTCCGCATTGACGGTTCTTTGTACGAGCGTTCCGCCCCGGCGAAGGAATCTGTAAACGCCATTATTTCACGTATTAAAATTTTGTCCAAATTAGACATCGCTGAAAAGCGTTTGCCGCAGGACGGAAGTTTTACCATCCGTTATCAAAACCGTTCCATCGAAGTCCGTGTGTCTGTCTGTCCCGCCGTATATGGGGAAAAACTCGTGCTCCGCGTACTCGACAGAGGGACGGGAAACATGACGGTAGATAAACTCGGTTTCGAACCGGAACAGAAAAAAGCCTTCTTGGAGGCTTCCAACTTACCGCACGGTCTTATTTTCTTGACGGGGCCTACCGGTTCCGGTAAATCTACTACCTTAAACGCGGTACTTACCACCATTAAATCTCCGGAACTCAACTTTATGACCTTGGAAGACCCGGTAGAATACAAATTGGACGGTATCAGCCAAGTGCAGGTAAAAGCCAATATCGGGCTGACCTTTGCGGCGGGGCTTCGCTCCTTCCTTCGTCAGGATCCTGATGTTATTCTGGTGGGGGAAGTCCGCGATAACGAAACGGCCGAAGCGTGCTTGAAAGCCGCGTTGACCGGTCACTTGGTGCTTTCCACCTTGCACACCAACGAAGCGTTGGGTGCTATTCCCCGTTTGATTGACATGGGCATGGAACCCTTCCTGTTAGCCAGTTCGTTAGCCTTGGTGGCGGCGCAGCGTTTGGTGCGTATGCTTTGCCCGTATTGCAAAGTGCCGCATATCCCGGATCCGGCCACTTTGGCCCGTATTATTAAAGAAGGGCATTTAAATCCGCGCGATCAAAACTCCTGGACTTTTTTCAAATCAGTAGGTTGTCCGCGTTGTTTCGGTACCGGGTTTAGCGGTCGTCGTGCTATTTACGAAGTGTACCGTATGTCCGAAGAAATGCGTAACATCATTTATAAAACGCAGGATTTGGTGGCCCTTAAACAAGCGGCTGTCCGCTCCGGGGCGCTTAACTTGCGCGCAAACGGTTGGCGCAAAGTAATCCGCGGGCAGACAACTATTGATGAAATCTTGAGTATTACTACGTCGGACGACGAATAATTTTAGTTAGTAAGAAGAGGGTTTATGCAAAAATATACATATACAGTAAGGGACGCGAACGGTAAAACTCTAAAAGGTTCTATCCAAGCGGACAACAGAGAAAAAGTGATTTTAGCCTTGCAGAATAAAGGCTACCTGGTGCTTGATGTAAAAGAAGGCACCGGCGGCGGTTTGTTTGGTGGCGGGGGTGGATCTTCTCCCCGCAAGCGTGGGGGGAAAGTACCCGGCCACGTGCTTGCCTTCTTTGCCGAACAACTTTCCACGCTTATCGCGGGCGGTGTTCCGCTCGTGCGTGCGGTTTCGTTGTTAGGGGAATATGCTTCTAACCCGAACTTGGGGGTTGTTCTTTCCCAAGTTGCTAAAGATATTGCCGGCGGTCAGTCCTTACATACGGCCCTTTCTCAGCATCCCAAAACCTTCAGCCATATTTGGTTGTCCTTGGTACAAGCCGGGGAAGTGGGCGGTCAGTTGGCCGATACTTTGATGCAGGTGGCTCTCTACACCAAGACGCAGGAAGGTATGAAGGGTAAAATTATTACCGCTATTACCTATCCGGCGGTGTTGGGTTTTGCTTCCGTGGGCGTACTTGTGTACTTCATTGTCGGGATCGTACCGACCTTCGCCCAAATCTTCAAAGATTTTAACATCGAACTGCCGTTGATTACCGTTTTGGTACTCAATGTTTCCAGCTTGCTTATTAACCATGCGGTACTGCTTATTGTAGGTACGATCGGGGCTATCGTCGGTTTCCGTTTCTATATCAAAACGACTGACGGTAAAAAACGCTGGCACTCGTTCCTCATTTCCATGCCGCTCTTTGGAAACTTTTTGAAGAACATTTACTACGACCGCATGCTTTCTACCATGTCCACTTTGTTAAGAAGCGGTGTAACCATTTTGAACGCTATTTTGGTATTGGAAGAATCTTTTGATAGCAATGTCATTATTCAAAATGCGCTTAAACATGTACGTGCCGAAGTGGCGGCCGGTAAATCTATTTCCGAATCTTTCCGTGCCACGGGGGTTTTCCCGGGGTTGATGACGGAAATGATGCTGATGGGTGAAGAGTCCGGTAAATTGCCCAGCATTGTTGCGACGCTTTCCAAGTTCTATGCCGATAACGTAGATCAGTTTATTGCGCGTTTCTCCGCAGTAATCGACCCGATTCTTATTTGCGGTATCGGTTCGTTAATCGGTATTATTGTAGCGTCCATCTTCTTGCCGATTTTCAAACTTTCCCAAATCGGCGGACAATAAGGAGATTGTATGAGAGAATCTAACAAGGGTTTTACTCTACTGGAAGTTTTAATTGTTGTTGTCATTGCCGTATCTGTGGCGGCGTTTGGCGTTCCGGCTTATAAAAAAAGCCAGGAACGCAACCGCTATTTGGCGGCCCAAGGGGTGCTGATGGATTTGGGAAATGCTGTGCGTACCTTCCGCCAAGATTTGAAAATTGACTGTATATCTAACGACGTTGCCGTCAAAACTTTCCCTTATTCCACGACTGCCGTGCAGTTGGCTTATTCTTGGCAAAAAAATACCCAAGAAGGGGATTTGTCTTCCCTTACGACTAATGCTGCTATGGGAGCCGCCATGTTTACGCGCAAGTATTTGGCTCCTATTCCGTTTACTTCCGGGAGCACTTTTAAGGGATATACTTTTTTCTTGTGTCCGCAAACTACTTCGTCTTCCTCTTATTGTTGCGGGGGAGATTCCACTGTAGTTGCTTGTACCCGTAATACCAGTTCCACGAACTATCAGTGGGCCCGGTATCATAAAGACGGCTCCATTACGCAAAGCAACTAAGCGCCTTGACAAGCGCCCAAATGCTTGCAATACTTATAAATAGAGGGAAATTCTATGCGTAATAAAAAAGGTTTTACATTGTTGGAACTGTTAATTGCGGCCACCATTATTGGTACGCTTGCCATGTATGCTACCATTTCTTACCGCAACAGTATTTTTGAAACGCGTTTGGCAGAAGCCAAGGCTCGTACCGAAACGGTGGCCAACGCCTTCCAACGTTTTGATATGGATTATCCGGGATCCAGTATGAGCGGTGCTATCCTTAATACTAAAAGAGGAACTTGTCCCGAAAATCCCGGTGCTTCCACCAATGCGCAAGATTTGGTTAACTGCGGTTACTTAGAAGAAGGAAATTGGAACACGGAATATTTTGACATCGTTCCGTGCCGCAAAAATAATCCGCCCTCGGTTTGTCGTGAGCTGATGGATGATGCTTTGGCTTGTTTACAAACAAGCTCTACATTGAATAAAAAAATTCCTGAGCAGTACGAAGGTTACTTATATTGCATCGGTGAAATTACCGGGCCGAAAGAACGTTTAAGCAGTGCCAGTTAAAAAGGAATTCTTATGAAGAAAGGTTTTACGTTAATGGAAATGTTGGCAGTAGTGATGGTAGTGGCGGTGATTGTATCTATGTCCGTCCCTGTGTTTCGTACGGTTCGTTACGAAATGAAAAACTCCCAAGCCAAAGCGGCGGCCAAAAAATTGGCTGAATCCATGCGTTCTTTTTATCAATCCAGTAGAGGGCGCTTGGTGGAATCTGCCTGTTTTAACCCTACTGATACGACGGGTAATCAGCTTATTCTTACTCAAGCAAGTGATTGTAATTTAGATTCCGCTACCGGGATTCCCAATAAAAATGTCACCACAGCGGCGGATCTGGAACAACTGTTTGCTTGCGGGTATTTGTCTTTTAAAGATTTTGCCTCTTTGCCGTACCATTTCTGCACTTGTAACCCGACGCTGTCTCCCTCGGGACAGAGTTCTTTTTGTTCGGTGTCGGAATTTACTTCTACGGTAAAACCGTATGTAGTGGCGTATGGAGCGGGTAAAGCGGCCGGTTCTAAATTTAATAATAATGATAAAGCCGTAGGCGGATACCACATTTATGTGGATCACAATATGCGTGCTTTGGATAACTTAGATTAGGGGTGTTTATGAAAAAACTTTTGAAGCGTATTTTTCGCAAAAGAAAAGGCGTAACCATTTTGGAAGGCTTGATTTCTTTGGGTCTTTTGGCGTTGGTGGCCTCGGGGACGTTCGGGGTACTCCTTTCCATATCCCGTCAAGCCTCCAGCCCGGATATCCGTGAGGAAATGGTGTGGGCGGTGGAACGCGCACACGAGCAACTGCAAATGTATGCGTCTGAAATACAATCAGCCAGGGGGGTTGAATTTTCTTTAGCTAACGGCCTTTGCGGAAATGCGAGTGTGAATCGGGTGGTCGATAGTAATCCTCTTTCCAACACCACTCATGACATTAAATGTATGCTTCCGGCTATTTGCGATGTTTCTAATTCTTCGTTTACCTATAGTGTTACCAGCAATACGGTTTCCGTGGCGGAGCGTAGTTATGCTAATTCTTATACGACTACATCTGCTTATGGATATGAAATGGTAGGCATGGTGGCCGGTGGTTCTGCGGGGGTTTCTACTGCTCCGGTAAGAAAAATTGAATTTTCCATTACTTGCAACGGGTTTACTTTATGATGAATAAAAAAGGTTTTACGCTTACGGAAATTTTGCTTGCGGTGATGATTGTTGGCATCATCGGGGTGGCGCTTGCTTCTTTGACGACGGCAGCCTCCCGTGAATCCGGGATTGGGCGCAGCAAAGTGATGATGCGCAACAACTTATCCCTTTTTATGCGTATGATGCGTCTAGATGTGCAGAATACCACCCGCGTGCTTTACAAGAGCGGAGAAGTTTCCGGCGGAACCTCTCAGGTGCCGCTTCTTGCATTAGGGCAAAATGTAGATTTGCGCGGGCAACAAGTAGGTGACAACGCTCCTACAGTTGTGTTGTACTGTTTCCAACCCGGGAGCATTACAAAAACCACTTCCGGCGCTACGGTAGTGCCGAGCGGATCGAAAGACGGCGGCTCCATTTATCGTTATGAAGTACCCTATGCCAGTTATTCTGTTTCTGTGGGCGAGCCGAATTGCCCCAGTAGCGGCGGAGAAGAAATTTTAAGTAATGTAAAATATATTCCGTCTTCCAGTGAATATCCTGTTCCGTATATCGGGCCGAGATATATTCCTACAGTTTCTAATTCCGTCAGAAGAGATTTAGGTTCTGTTATTTATGTAAATATTATCACGGAACTTCCCAGTAATCCTGTAGTAAATGATGTAATTCAGGAAGATTTGGTTGTCCGTAACGGTTTTAGTATGAATTAGGAGGGGTTATGCTAAAAAATCAAAAAGGTGCCGCTTTGCTTCAAGTTTTGTTAATTACGGTAGTGCTTGCCGGTATGGCTACCATGTTGTTGCGTGCCAGTTTATCCCGCACTTCCGGTGCCCGCCAAACGCGCCGTTCCGTGTCCTCCCAACTTTACATCAATGCTTGTATGGCAGAAGTAAACACCTTCTGGACGCTCAAAAGTCCCGAAGCCTATGCGCGTGATATGCAAGCCTGCATTATGCACTGCGCGGACGGGGCCGACCCGGACGGGAACGGTGCTATTTCTGTCTGTGCTGCCGCAAAACAGGTGAAAAGTTATACTTGTGAAAACGGTGTGGAGGCTGAATTTATCGAAAATCTTCCTGACGGCCGCTGCAGATTGGAATACAAAATTCCTACCAACTCCTCTCTTGCCCACTTATAGGGATTTGTATGAGAAAGTATCTCCTGCTTGTGCTTTTAAGTGGATTGGCGGTTTCTTCCTTTGCTCAGCGTAAGTCCGCCGCACCCGGGGTATCTTCTTCTATTCGGGTTTCTACCGCGGTGGAGGCTCCGCAGTCCAATATTGATTTATTAAAACAATCTTTACAGTCTTCCGGTCAAGTAGCCGGTGTGGCCGAAAATGCGCCGGCTTCTTCCGCTAAGCCTTCTCCTGCCACTACACAACCTGCTGTTTCGCCTGCTTCCGCGTCCGCTTCTGCCGCCTCTGCGGTTCGTGCGGTTGTTTCGACCCCGAACACATTGGATATGCCCCTTGAAATGGGCGGTTCGGTGCAAAGTGTGCAAACGACCGTAGAACCCGTTAAAAAGCAACTTTCACCCGAGGCGGCTAAACGGGTAGAACAAGCCAAACAAAAACGCGAGGCGGGCCAAAAAAAGGCAAAAAAGCCTACTCCTACGCCGTTAGAGAAGGATATCGAGCGTTCTAATTCCCTTTTGCCTCCTTCCCAACAGGTTCCTGCCGCCGAACCGGAAGAAGATTCTGCCGAAGAGGCCGCCGCCGATGCGGAATTGGAATATGCGGTTCGTATGTTGGAAAAATCGCGCGAGGCCATGGCCGCGGCTGATCGGTATATCCCGCCGTCTGCCGCCCAAAATAAACCGAACAAAGTTCCCGCGCCCAACAAGAAATTTAACCCCAATGCCTTCCGCCCCGGGGTTACTTGGCAAGCCAGTAAAAGCACTCATTTTGATATCTACACGCAAAAACGTTCTTCGGGCATCAGTTCTTCCAATATGTCCATGACTTTTGAGTCTTCTTACCAAACCTTGCGGAGATTTATTCCGTGGATGATGTCCGGTCGGGTGCGTGTGTTTGTGTACCAAGACCACCAATCTTACCTGCGCCACGAGCCCAATGCCAAAGCTTGGACGCGCGCGCTTGCGTATCCTACCCGCGGAGAAATTGTGGTATATGACGAGCCGGGCAAAAACCAAGAATTAAAAGAAGTTTTTACCCACGAACTTACCCACATTTTTACACAGCAATTTTTTGATAAACATAAAACCGGGCGTATTATGACACCTACTTGGCTGGACGAAGGTTTGGCTGTTTTACTGGAAGACCAAGCCTATAACGGCATGAAGGGTGGCCCGTGGGCACAAGATTTTAAGACCCTTAATTTCCAGCGTGACCCCTCCGGTCAGGTAGCCAGCTTCGGTTCCACCTCCATGTTCGGCCCTTCCAAAGGCAAACGCCTTACTTCCAAACGAGCCGGTAAACCCGTTTATTTTACCTCGTTTGAAGCCTTTATGCAGGAAGGTTCCTTAGAGGCGGCCGAAGGACGCGGAAAAACACAAGATTGGTATTTTCAAGCCTACACAATGGTGCGTTTCCTGTTGAATCCGGCTGGGGGGGCTTCTCCTTCCAACCGTATGCAATTTGAACAGTTTACGCGTCTTTTGTCCCAAGGCGAAGCCGTGCGCGATCCTTCTACCGGGTTTTTGGTAAAAGATTCAAAAGGTAAAACGGTTTACGAGCCTTACTCGGTAGAAAAAGCACTGGGAAAAGCCTACCGTTACGGAACAATCGCCAATTTTGAAGATAATTTCTGGCGATGGGCCGGCCGCGAATAATTCTTTTTGCATTTCTAAAGCCCCGCAGTCTTAAACCTGCGGGGCTTTTTTGTATGTATGGAGAGCATTGGAGTAGCAAGTAAAAGGGGGGTATCCTCTTATATGTACGGGAAAGGGGCAAGTGCCCTCTTAGGATAAACTCCTGTACATAGCGGTTCCCCGATAATGTGTCTGTTGGCGGTTATTTAACAAAAGAAAACTCCCCGTCCGTTTGGGCGGGGAGGGAAGATTTATGTATTAAGAAGGATTATTTTTTGCAGGTATGGGGTACGCCGTGGAATCTTTTATCAACGGTTAACTCAGCACCGCATTTATCACAATGGGTGGCGGGCATTTTAACTTCCGTGTTATCTTTTGCTACCGGGGTGGCAGAGCAAAGACCGATTCCGTGGGTAGCATCGCAGTGTTGTCCGGGTTCGGTAATGGCTTGGCCGCATCTGTGGCAAACGGGAGCTTTTTCTTCTGCATTTGCTTGCGGGCAGGTATGGGGTACACCATGGAATCTTTCATCAACGGTTAACTCAGCACCGCATTTATTGCAATGAGTGGCCGGCATTTCTACTTCCGTGCTATCATCTTCTTCCGGGGTGGCAGAGCAGAGGGCAACATGGCCGGTGGCACTGCAGTGTTGGTGGTCTTCAACGATTTCTTCCCCACATCTGTAACAATAGGATTTCTCTTCTTTGGTTTGTTTGCAATAATGTTTGCAACCATGGAATCTTTCGTCGTCAATGGTTAATTTTTCTCCGCATTTGGGGCAGTGGGTAATGTTGGCATTTGTATATACTACGCCTTCTTGTTCAGGGGTAGGCGAACATAAACCCGTATGATTTTTTGCAGAACAGTGTTGTCCTGCATGGGTAATTTCTTGCCCACACGCATGGCAAACCGCTTTTTTGGCTTCATCGGCTTTTTTCTTGGCTTCCATTGCTTTTTGAGCTACGGCACGCACTACTCCGACCGGAAGAGCGGGGGATACCAGTTGGGCCTTAACGGTTACACAGGCCACTAACAATAAAACTAAAACTAAAGTAATTCTTTTCATATATTTACCCTAATTTAAAATTTAAAAACCTTCTTCTCCCGTAAGACCACCCATCAAGACGGTGGAGATAAGGGAAACTTCTTCTTCGGTTAATTTGCCGGTTTCAGTCAAGTAGCCCAAAGAAGTCATGAAGGCAGAGAGTTTAACGATTTCTTGGCTGATATTGTTGGGAGTAAGTTGGATATAGTTAAGTTTTGTATCTAAATCTAATTGTCCCATACCAATCAACAACGCAACTGTTCTTTGGAGTTGTTCCGGGCCGGCTTCGTTAATTTTGTTGAAATCCAAGGATTGAATAATCGTTTCGGTTAAGGTATTCAAGCCCGCTTCTAAAGCATTTTCAATCGGTACCAAGGTGGCTTCTAATTCTTCATCGGAAACTTCTTCTTCATTTTGAATTTTTACCAAAAAGGATCCCAAGCGTTTCAAGGGATCAGCCACATGATTTTCCATCGCTTGAATAATGTCTTTATCGGAAGCGGTGGTTTTTTTGTCCGTTATGCGTTGGGAAAATTCTTGAAAGAAAACACCAACGGCTTGTTGGGTTTCCGTTTGAATAATTTGTTCTTCACTAATAGGGCTTTGTGCAAAAGCCATAGTAGCGGTTAAGGCGGCTACGACGGTGATAACTAGTTTTTTCAGGTTCATAAATCCTCCTATAAAATGTCCTTCTTACTATAATCATAATAAATAAACCGCTAAAAACCAATAAGTCTTTAGACCTAATTGCCGTAGAAAAAAGACCTATAAAAATTATGGGCCCTTTTCGTTCAAAATGTACTACAATATACAATATGATTATACCTACTATTATTGAAAAAAACGTCGGTTATGATATTTTTTCCCGTCTGCTTAAAGATCGCATCATCTTTGTAGGCGGCCGCGAAGGCGAGGTGGACACCGCCAGTGCCAATATGATTATTGCCCAACTTTTGTACTTGGACGCGGAAGACTCCAACCGGGAAATCAACCTCTACATCAACTCTCCCGGCGGTTTGGTAACGGCCGGCCTTGCCATCTACGATACCATGCAATTTATCAAAGCCCCCATTACTACCATTTGTATGGGCCAGGCCATGAGTTTCGGCGCCGTGTTGTTGGCCGCCGGTTCCAAAGGGCGCCGCTATGCGCTGCCGCATTCCCGCATTATGATTCACCAACCCCTCATTTGGGGCGGGGGGATTTCCGGTCAAGTAACGGATATCGAAATTGAAGCCCGCGAACTGCGCGACAGCAAAGAACACTTGCTTGATATCTTAGCCAAACACACCGGCCAAGATAAGGAAAAAATCCGTCAAGACAGCGAACGCAACTATTATATGTCCGCTCAAGAAGCCAAAGAATACGGATTGATCGACGAAGTGTTGGAACTGAAAAAATAGTCTTTGTTTGAGATAAAAAGGAGGCAAAAGAAAAAATTGCCTCCTTTTATATACAAGGCTTGAATGTTTCTCTTTTTACCTATATACTATTTCTATCTGTAACTTTCCAAATTACGGAGATTTGATGAAAAAGGGTTTTACTTTGATAGAACTTTTAGTCGTAGTGCTAATCATTGGTATCTTATCTGCCGTGGCGCTACCTCAATACCAAAAAGCGGTATATAAGTCCCGCATAGGTGATGTGTTTAATGGGTTCCGGGTTATTCGCCAAGGTATGGAAGCGTATTATTTGGCTAACGGTACTTGGCCTACCGCTTTGGAAGACTTGGATATTTCCGTTCCGCAGGGCGATTGGCAATATGAACTCGTCAATGCAACCGGGGGCGAAAGTTCTTTGTGGCCCAACCTCAAGCAACCCCGGGGAACTGCTTCCATCGCCGCGTGGAATACCAAATTGGGTGGCGGATATGGTAAAGGGGCTATCTTTTATTCTATCCCGAGCCGCAATAAAACCAATCCCGGCGTATTTTGTTGCTTGTGGACAGAACAGTTTTCGGCCAAATTCGGAGAATTTTGCCGGGCAAACAAAGGCCCGACTACTTCTGTCGGTTCTTGCTATACGGGCACGAAAGTGCCGATTCGGGCGGAATAAAAACAATACGATTTAAAAGTTGCTTCCGGGCCAACAGGCTTGGAAGTTTTTTTATTGTTAAATTAAAATTAGCACTCTTTTTAATTTCTTGCTAATTTTAGAACGATTTGATACAATATACATAAGTAATACCGGGCTTGGAAGTAAAAGAGCCCATACGAAAGAGGGTAAAATAATGGAAGAAATTAAAAAAACTACACTTTCTTTACCGACGGTAGTGCCGGCTGTTGCCATACGCGATGTGGTAATGTTCCCGGGGATGAGCCTGCCGCTTTCGGTAGACCGCGAAAAATCTGTTGCCGCGGTGGAACTGGCACTTAATACGCCGGAAAAATACATTTTGGCCGTATCTCAAAAAAATGCGGATATTGATGATCCGCGCGAACAGGATATTTACCATTTCGGTGTGATTGCGCAAATTACCCAAAACCTGAAAATGCCGGACGGCTCCATGAAGATTTTTCTTCAGGGATTGGCCCGCGCACAAGTGCATAAACTGGAAATGAACCTGGCGGCTAACTCTTGGTTTGCCACCGTCGATTATATCGAAGAAGAAGATGATAATTCCCCGGTGGTGCAAGCCTTGATGCGTAAAGTGCTTGATGAATTTGACCACTATGCCCGTGTATCCCGCCGTATTGCGGTGGAAGGGGTGTCTTTTCTGCGTCAAATCAACGATGCTTCCAAATTGGTAGATACCGTAGCCTCCAACATGGTGGTAAAAACGGCCCAACGCCAAGAAATTTTGGAAGCCGTACACATCAAAGACAGACTGGAAAAAATCTTAAAACTTATTACCAGTGAAGTGGAAATTTTGGGACTGGAAGAAAAAATCCACTCCAAAGTTCGTGCGCAAATCGAAAAAAACCAAAAAGAGTACTATTTGAACGAACAAATGAAAGCGATTCAAAAAGAACTCAGCCAAAAGGACGACTTCCAAAAAGAACTCGACGATATGCGCGCCAAAATCAAAAAGAACGGTTTGCCTCCTCACGCCAAAGAAGCCGCCCAAAAAGAATTGGATCGTTTGGCCAAAATGGCGCCCTTCTCTCCCGAGGCTACCGTTTCGCGCACTTATTTAGATTGGCTTCTCAACATGCCGTGGAACAAAACCACCGAAGATGTGCTGGACTTAAAGGAAGCCAAAAAGATTTTGGACGAAGACCACTTCGGTCTTGCTAAACCCAAAGAACGTATTTTGGAATACTTGGCTGTCAGCAAATTGACAAACTCCCTACGCGGGCCGGTGCTTTGCTTTGCCGGTTCCCCGGGGGTGGGTAAAACTTCGCTTGCCAAGTCGATTGCGCGTGCCATCGGGCGCAAATTTGTGCGCATGAGTTTGGGCGGCGTGCGGGACGAAAGCGAAATTCGCGGGCACCGTCGCACCTATATCGGTTCTATGCCGGGGCGTATTATCCAAGGCATCAGCAAAGCCAAAAGTTCCAACCCTGTGTTTTTGTTGGACGAAATTGACAAAATGGGTTCGGACTGGCGCGGAGACCCGGCGGCGGCCTTATTGGAACTATTGGACCCTGAACAAAACAAAGAGTTCAGCGATCACTTTTTAGATGTTCCGTTTGATGTATCCAAGGTTATGTTTATTACGACGGCCAACTCGTTGTCGCATATTCCTACCACCTTGCGCGACCGCTTGGAAATCATTGATTTCGACGGTTACACCGAATACGAAAAGCACGATATCGTGGATAATTATTTGCTTCCTAAACAAATGAAAATTCACGGTGTAAAACCGGGTCAGTTGGAAGTAGCCCGCGAAGCGGTCGCCCTTTTGATGCGCGATTATGTGCGCGAAGCGGGCGTACGCAACTTGGACCGCGAAATCGGTTCTTTGTGCCGTAAAGCCGCCAAGATGTTGGTGGAAGGTAAGAAAAAAGTTTCCGTTACGCGCGAAAACCTGCACGAATTTTTAGGTGTGCCCAAGTATTCCAACTTTGCCACCGAAGAAAACGGCGTGGGTATTGCTACGGGCCTGGCCTGGACGAGCGTGGGCGGAGAAACCTTGTCTATCGAAGCCACCAAATTGCCGGGCAAAGGGCAACTTATTTTAACGGGTATGCTTGGAAATGTGATGAAGGAATCCGTGCGTGCCGCTTTAACTTATGCCCGCAGCCGCGGTTACGGAGCGGACTTAGATTTTGATAAATTGGATTTCCATATCCACTTCCCCGAAGGGGCTGTGCCGAAAGACGGCCCGTCTGCCGGCAGTGTTATTACCACCGCGTTGACCAGTTTGCTTACGGGGCTTCCCGTAAAGAAACGCTTGGCCATGACCGGCGAAGTAACCATTACGGGGCGCGTGCTTCCCGTCGGCGGTATTAAGGAAAAATTCCTCGCCGCCTACCGCGAAGGGGTCAAAACGATTCTCTATCCGCACACCAACGAAAAAGATGTGTCCGAAATTCCGCAACGGGTACGCAAGGAACTCACCCTTATTCCCGTAAAACACATCGACGAAGTGTTGCCTTTGGCGTTGGAAGGGTGGAAGGAGTTTTCCGCTCAAAAGGAAAAAACCTCCGCTAAAAAAGCGTCTTCCAAAAAAACGGCAAAGCCTGCCAAGAAGGCCGCCAAAAAAACGGTGAAACCCGCAAAAAAGGTTGCCGTCAAAAAGGCCTCTCCCAAAAAAGCACCCGTCAAAAAGACCGTTAAAAAAACGGTAAAAAAATCGGTGCCGGTGTTTGGGAAAAAGAACGGGGCTAAAAAAGCCGTCAAAAAACGCAAATAAAAAAGCCTTAACTTTTCCGTTAGCCGCCCGGTAAAAACAAACCGGGCGGTTTTTTGTGTAAAAGAAAGGCCTTCTAAAATATCCCGTATAAAAGGGGTAACCGCCACAGCAGGGTTTGGGACTGTAGCGGTTTAGGATAAAATCAAAATGTTCTCTATATTACTAGAATATCAATTGCCGCTGGTAAAAAAAAGGGTCTTTGGGCCCAATGCAAAAAAAATTTGTACCTAGAAAAAATTAGGACTTTTATTGTATAATTTTCTAGGACTGGAGGATAATTTGACGATGAAAAAAACGATTTTGTTAATGCTTTTAAGTTTAATGGCGGGGTGTGTTACTTTGCCTACTTCTACCGAGTGTTTGTTGCGGGCGGACGGCTATTTCAAAGACGGCAAAGCCGCACAGGCGTTGAAATACTACAACCGCGCCATTGAATTAAACCCCGATAATTTGGAAGCCTACGCTTCGCGCGGAAGCGTACATTTTTTTCAGGGTCATTACGATTTGGCGGAAGCCGATTTTGTGCATGTTCTAAAGGTAAATCCCTATCAAGCCGATGCTTACACGGCCTACGCCAGTACATTGGCCGCCAAAGGCGATTATCAAAACGCGCTCGAAATTCTAAATTTGGCCATACGCTTAAATCAGCGTAAGCCGGAGATTTTCTTTTCGCGTGCGGGCGTAAACTTTATGTTGGGCCACTATCAGGAAGCCATTACCGATTACACTTCCGTCCTCAACCTTTATCCGGCGGGAGATGTATATAACGCGCGCGGTGCGGTATACCTGAAGATGGGCGAAAACGAAAAAGCCCAGGCCGATTTTGATACCGCAAAAGCGGGGGGAATACCGGAAAAATTAAATATTTATTCCATGATAGATTAACTTTCCCCGACGAGAAGAATAAAAAGTTTGCACGAAAGATATTTCTTTTGCTATAATAAATGTACGAGATTTAAGTCACCGTAGCTCAGTTGGTTAGAGCGATTCTCTCATAAGGAATAGGTCGGTGGTTCGAGCCCACCCGGTGACATTTTTTATTACCCTCCCAAGCGGAGGGTTTTTTTATGGAAAAATATTCCCTTAATATTCGTGCAAAAAATCCCAAAATGTACTATCATTAAAATACGGAGATAAATATGAAAAAAACCTTCGCTTCTCTTTTTGTGTTATTTGTGGCCGCTTTGCCGGCTGTTTGTGCATCCACCTGCGAAACCCGCGTGGATCGCCACCAGGACGCTACCACCCGTCAGCGTGTGGCCCATTGTTTAACCCCCGAAGCCGAACCGCCCGCTCCTGCCGGGCCGGAACTTGTTTATTATGGGGTTTCTTCTTCTAAACCGCAGGAAGAAAAAGCCGAAACCGCTAAACCCCGTAAACAAATGTATTTTGATAAAGACGGAGTAGCCGTTTCCAACGATTTTGTGGACACCCGCCGATTTCCCGTGTTCACCAACGATACTTTAAGCGAACAACAGCGCATGGCTTTGGAAGCCGCCGAGAAAAAACAAATCTTACAAGATTCTAAAGCCCAAGAACAAGATGCGTTGTCCGCTAAAAAGGAAAAAACAGCCCGCGCTCCGCGCCGTTTGGATACCCCTGCCGCGACGAACGAAGTACCTGTGCCTGCCGTTATTTCCATTACGCCCGAAACGGCTTCCGTATCCGCCCCCGTGGCCCAAGCCGAGCCTGCCTATCCCGCGACGGCTACCCAAAAAGAAATTTTGCAACGCTATGCTTCCAAACCGGCGGCCATTGCCCAAGAAGAGGAAATTTACGAACGCCCCACTGATGCATCTTCCTACACCGAACTGGTGGAACGCGCTATCGTAAGCCCTTACGGCGATGAAGAATACCCTGACGAATTAGTGGCTCGCCCCCTGCCGGAAATCGTGCCGCCCGTTAAGCCTGCTCCTGCCAAAAAAGAAACGAAAACACAGGAGCCCGCTGTAGCGCAAACGACCGAAGGGGAAACTCAAGTTGCCCAACCGCAGGAAGAACCCCTTTTGGAAGAACCGCAAGTAGATCCGGAGCAGGCCGCTGTTTATGCCGCTTTGGAAGAACAACGCAACTATGCGGCCCGCCAGCAAAAGCCTAAACGCGTGATGAAGGAAGTGGCCCCGCAACCGCAAGAACTGGCCCCGGCCGCCGCTCCTGCCGATGCGTATGGCGATATGCAACCGGTAACTCCCTCGTACCCGACGGATACTCCGCCCGCCGAACTGGCCCAGGCCCAAGCGTTGGAAAACAATCCGGTTTCTCTTCCCGATCCTTCGGCCTATTCCATGCCGGAAGATTTCACGGATGATGATTTGTTAACGGGCAACGAATCTTTTGGCTACAATGCCACGGATCCCGCCATGCAACCGTAACTTGACAAAACACACTTTGGAGATTAGAATTAACTTATGCAAAAGATACTTACTTTTATCAAAAGACCGTATGCAGAAAAAGGGTTTATCGTTGGGACGTTTGATTTGTTAGTCAAATTAGCGGCCTTGTTTGTGTGGTGTTATCTGTCGGTAATTTTGGCGACTTTATTTTTTGATTCCATGTTGCTGGACTATAACCCGCTCAACAAATTGTGGTGGTTTTCTTACTGTTTCTTTATCTTCTTTGGAGCCACATGGCTTGCCTACATTGTGTTTTTTGTGCGCGATTACGACGAAGAGGAAGAAGAGTTTTAGGTTAACTGCCTGATTAAACTTTTTAAGAGAACAAGTTATTGCTTGTTCTCTTTTTTCTTTTTTAAGGGAATTAAAAGAGGTGTTTTTCGCCCAAGGCTTGACCCGTTTTTTTTTTTCTTACAATGTACCTAATCGGCAGGCAGAAGAAAATATAATATCGTTTGTTTGCCGAAAACTTATTTATAAGAGGTTTTGTATGAAAAAGGGTTTTACTTTGATAGAACTTTTAGTCGTAGTGTTAATCATCGGTATCTTGTCTTCGGTGGCGTTGCCTCAGTACAATATGGCAGTGGCGAAAAGTCGCCTTACGGATTCTCTGCAAATTGCGTATGGCGTAAAAAAAGGACAAGAAATCTACTACCTGGCTAATGGTTCTTATGCTGTAAATTTAGATGATTTAGATATAGATTATTCACAAGTATGTCATATGCCCTCGCAGGAAGATAGAAGCATGATACTATGCCAATTTGCTAGATTTGATAATCTTGTCGGGGCGGTATCTACTGGGTCTTCTAATCGTATAAAATTTAATTTTTTTGCTTCTGGGTTTGATAATACAATGAATGGTGATTTAGAAATTGATGTGTGGTTTGCGAATTCAAATAATCCAAACACAACCACTTGCACCGGATATACCGATATGGGAACTAAATTGTGTAAAAATATGAATTTGTAAAATAAAAAACCCCGCCTAATCAGCGGGGTTTTTTAGTAAGGTTTTTTTAATTCTTTTTTCCGACAATATTTTTTAAGTTTTTTGCCGTGGTTTTAACAATTACTTTTCTAAAGCACCACAACGCCCAAATATTGGGAAGGGTCATCATGGTCATGGTCAAAATTACCAAAGCCCACATAAAGCGGGTGGATACATTAGCCTCGGCGGTGCGGGTTAAAGAGTCCGTGATGAAAAAGTCCCACGAGAAACTGGTTCCAATCCATGCCCCGATAAATACCAGCGCAATAAAGAGCACGCGGGAAGGTTTAATCAGTTTATTGCTTCCTTTGCACAAGAATTGAAGGGCTTTTTCCGTGTAATATCCCCAACCGATAATCGTGGTAAAAGAGAAAATTACGAGCGAAAAAATAAGAATCGGCGTGCCGATATAGGGCACCGTTTTGAACGCGCTGTTGCACAGGTTAGCCGCGTACACATTGGGGTTTTGCCAATCGCCCGCGAGCACAATTACAATACCCGTAAGCGAGCAAATAAAAATCGCCCAAAAAACAGAAGTAGCCGACACAATGGCCATTTGCGTAGCACTGCGGGTTTTGGCTGCCGCCGCCGCAATGGAGGCACTCCCCAAGCCCGCTTCCGTAGCCAGTACGGCACGCGTAAACCCGGCCGTAATAGCGGGGATAATACTTTGCACCAGCGCCATAATTCCTACACCCACCGCACCGCCAACGGCGGCTTTACCGGTAAATGCACTTTTGATTACCACTAAAATCGCAGACGGAACTTCAGAGAAATTCATCACAATTACAATGAAGGCAAGCAGTAAGTACAGCCCGCCCATAATCGGCACCAACCACTCCGAGTAAGCGGCAATTCTTTTTACACCGCCGATAATTACAATGCCGGAAAGGAAAGCAACAATTACCCCGATATACCACGGGTTCAAATTGTAGCCTTCGCGCAAGGCATCGGCAATGGAGTTGCTTTGTAAGGCGCTTCCGGCGGTCAATCCCATTAACAAGGTTCCCACGGCAAACACAACGGCCAACCACTTGTATTTCAAGACATTGGCCAAGTAATACATCGGGCCGCCGACATATTCCCCGTCGGCCAGTTTGACGCGGTACTTAAAAGCAATTAAACACTCGCAGTATTTAATGGCAAAACTGAAAAAACCGGCTACTATCATCCAAAATAAAGCCCCCGGGCCGCCTTCGGCTACGGCGGTGGTCACCCCGATGATGCTGCCCGTTCCTACGGTGGCACCAATCATCACCGCCAAAGAACCGAAACTGCTTACCATGCCTTCGGAATCTACTTTGGCTACGGATAATTTCATGGCAGGCCACGTATATTTTTGCAGAAAGTTTAAGCGAACGGTAAAATAAATTCCTAAAAACAAGAGAAGAAAAATCATGGGAGGGCCCCAAATCAGTGCGTTAAATCCGTTCATCACATCATACGCACTTTGTACGGAAGGTTCCGCCAAGAACGCCGAAAGGGCGTTCCATAAATTAAGCAAACTTTGCATAGTAAAGATTCTCCTAAAAAATGGTACAACTTAAGATTTTATCAAATATAGAAGTCAGATAGTAAAAATAAAATGATTTTGACGGAAAAAAACTTTCCAAAACCGCATAATATGATATATAATTTTAGTAGTGTTATTACGCGCGTGTGTAAGGCGCATATCATTAAGGAGACGGGTTATGAAAAAAATTTTTACTGTAGTTGCGGCCGCCGTATTGTGTGCGGCTTGTTCGTCCAACAAATCTAATGTTAAAACGGCGCAGGCCTCTAATGTTTCTGCCAAAGATGCCAAATATCAAATTATCGACCAGGAATTTGACAATCTCTTGGCGCCGGAAACCGATTATGATACTTTACCCGCTTATGAACTCCAAGCCTGCGGCGATTCTTACTTGCCTCCCGCCGAAGTGAAATTGAAAGGCACCGAAAAACCCGCCAAAAAGGCTGCTAAAAAAACTGCGGTCAAAAAGACGGAAGAATCTTCCAACACCAATGTAACGAAGAGTAAAAAGGTAATTAACACTACCAACATTTACTATGTGGACGGTTCCGGCCCGGATACTTCCACCACAACCACCCAAACTACCTACTCCTCTAACGAGGTATTGCCGGAAGATTTCCCGGACACGCTGTAAGCGTATGTTAGAAACTTTAGAAAAAGAAACCCAACTGACTCAAGAAGCCCATAGACTATATGGGCTTCTTAACTCTGTTTCCAAGACGAACTGCGCCAACTGGACTTACGAAGATTGTTTGGCGGCTGCCCCTTACACCCTTTCCATAAACCGTTTTAAGAAGGAAAAAAATGCCGTCATTTTAGCCCACTCCTATACCACTCCCGATTTGGTTTACGGCGTGGCGGACTATCGCGGCGATTCCTACGAATTGGCACAAAAAGCGCGCGAGTGTTCGGCGGATATCATCATTTTTGCGGGGGTATGGTTTATGGCGGAAACGGCTAAAATCATTAACCCTTCCAAAACGGTGTTAATTCCGGCCGGTCATGCCGGGTGCAGTTTGGCTGATTCCATGACGGGGGAAGATGTAAAAAAATTGCGCGCGGCGCACCCCGGTGTGCCTTGCCTGTGCTATATTAACAGCACCGCCGAGGTAAAAGCCCAGTGCGACAGTTGCGTTACTTCCGGCAATGTCTATGATATTGCCCAAAAAATGCCCGGAGACGAACTTATTTTTGTGCCGGATACCTTGATGGCCCAAAATTTAGATGCCGAATTAAAACGCCGCGGAACGCCTAAAAAAATTATCTCTGCCGGCGGTACTTGTTGCGTACACGATAAGTATTCGGCCGAAAATGTGGACGCGTTGCGTGCCGAACACCCCGGTATCCGCGTGGTAGCCCACCCCGAATGCCCCATTTCCGTATGCGAAAAGTGCGATTATGTGGGCAGTACCAAAGGCATGGCCTCGTATGTAGCCGGTAGCGACGGGAAACTGTTTGGTATGTTAACGGAGTTCGGGTTGGTGAACCGTATGCAGGCCGAACACCCGGACAAACAATTTATTTGGCCGTTTGGCACTTGCAGTTACATGAAGCAAAACACATTAGCAAACACTTTGGAAGCGCTTGTTGATCCGCGCCCCGAGCAATTGGTGCAGGTGGACGAAAAAATTGCCCTGGCCGCCAAAAAATCTATTGATAAAATGTTCGAGTTAGCCCAATGATGATTCTGGATAAAATTATAGAACTTGCTTTGCAGGAAGATTTAAGTTTGGGGGATATTACCTCCGACACGATTTTTACGCCCGAAACCCGGGCCGAAGCCGCCATTACCGCCAAGGAAGATTTGGTGTTGTGCGGTATGGAAGTGGCCAGAACTGTCTTTGCCGCGGTGGATCCTGCCGTAGAATTTTTACCGCTTAAAAAAGAGGGGGATTTTGTATCCAAAGGCGAAAAAGTGCTTCTCTTAAAAGGCCCGGCTCTTTCTATTTTGAAGGCCGAGCGCACCGCGCTTAATTTTATGCAACGCATGAGCGGTATTTCCACGGCTTCGCGCGAATATGCCGCTATCGGCAATAAATACGGCGTGATGATTGTGGATACCCGCAAAACCCAGCCCGGCTTAAGACGCTTAGATAAATATGCCGTGCGCGTGGGCGGGGCACGCAATCACCGTATCAGTTTGGCCGACAGCGTGATGATTAAAGATAATCACATTGCCGCCGCCGGTTCCATTACCGCGGCCGTTGCCAAAATTAAATCGGTTATCGGGCATACCCCTAAAGTGGAAGTGGAAACCACTAATTTGGACGAAGTAAAAGAAGCCTTGGCCGCCGGGGCGGATATCATTATGTTGGATAATATGACCCCGGAAGAAATTTTGGTTTGCAAGCAGGAAATTGCAGGCCGCGCCATTATTGAAGTATCCGGCGGGGTGAATAAAGATAACCTGGAAAGTTACTGCAAGACAGGGGTAGATGTTATTTCCATGGGTGCGCTTACTCACTCGGTACCGGCTAAAGATTTAAGTCTAAAAATAGTACAATATATTAAATAAAGAATTAGAGGAAGATGCATGGATTATAATAAACTTTTTTCTTTGGTGGTCTCCCGCTCCAAAGCCTCTGCTATCCGGGAATTGTTAAAAGTTATTTCCCGCCCGGAGATTATTTCGTTTGCGGGGGGATTGCCGGATCCTGATTTATTCCCTACCCAAGATGTTGCCGATATTATGGCCGAAGTGGTAAAAACTTCGCCGAAAGAAGCCTTGCAATACGGTACGACCGAAGGGCAAGGAACCTTAAAAAAAGAACTCGTAAAACTTTTGAAGGAAACCGAAAATATTGATGCCAAACCCGAACAGTTATTAGTGGTTTCGGCTTCGCAACAAGCCTTGGATATGACGGCCCGCCTGTTTGTAAACCCCGGCGACAGCATCATTACCGCTTCTCCTACCTATTTGGGGGCTTTGCAGGCTTTTCAGGTAGTAGGGGCCCATATCGTGGGGGCGGAAAGCGATGCTTATGGCATTTTGCCCGAAGATTTAGAGGCTAAACTGGAAGGGCTTAAAAACCAAGGAAAACAATGTAAATTTGTGTATTTGGTGCCTGATTTTCAAAACCCCACGGGTACGACTATTCCCGAAAAACGCCGTCAGGAAATTTTAGAAATTGTAAAAAAATACGATACCTTTATTTTGGAAGATTCTCCTTACCGCCAAGTGCGTTTTGAAGGGAAATCTCCCCGTACTTTTTACGAAATAGACGGCGGGCAGGGGAATGTAATTACCATGTTCACTTTTTCTAAAGTGTTTGTGCCGGGTTTCCGCCTTGGGTTTATCCTCGGGCCCGAAGAAGTTATCCGCAAATATGTCATTTTGAAACAAGCAATTGATTTGTGTACTTCGCCCATTTTGCAGTTGGCCACGGCAGAATACCTGCGCCGCGGCTTACTGCAAGCCCATGTGAATAAAATTATTGATTCCTACCGCGAAAAACGCGACCTGATGTTAAAAACTTTGGCCGAGTATATGCCGAAGAATATCTCTTGGACGCGCCCGGAAGGGGGGCTTTTCCTGTGGCTTACTTTGCCTAAGCATATGGACGCAACGGCCCTGCTGCCCAAAGCCATCGAAAACAAAGTGGCGTTTGTGGCGGGGGTAGATTTCTACCCGGCGGGTGATGTGTATAACGATATGCGTTTGAACTTTTCCTACTCCTCTAAGGAGCAAATAGTGGAAGGTTTGAAACGCTTGGCACAAACGATTAAAGAAAATCTTTAATTGCGTGCGAAAACGAAACGACTGTGCTTTTGTTTTAGAACCCCTCTTTAAGAGGGGTTTTTTACGGTATATAGAAACAGAAAAAGCCCGCCTTTATAAGGCGGGCTTTTTGATTTGTAAGCACTATTTGTTTTTCAATTCTTCGGGCAGATTAACGGCGGCCTTTAAGAGTTGCGGATTCTTTTTTGCATCTTCAATAAAGGCTGCATCGCGTAGTTTGTTGCGGTAATCTTTCTCTTGGAAAATATAGCGGAACTTGGTGTAAACATCGTAAGTTCCGGCCAAGAGGGCCACAATATCCTGCACCCCTACGATTTCTTCGTCGGTGGGGATAACAAATACTTTTACTTTGGAGTTATCGGCCGAAATACAAGATTCGGCTTTATTGGTTTCGGCGCAAAGGTTCTTTTCTTCGTCAATAATAATGCCGAAGTTTTCTAACCCTTTAAGCACCATGGCGCGCACATTGCTGGCGCGTTCCCCGATGCCGGCGGTAAAGACGATACTGTCCAAACGGCCCAGGGCGGCCATATACGCCCCGATATATTTTTTAATACGGTAGCATTGTACATCTAACGCGAGTTTGCACAGTTCATCGCCGTTGGCGGCCCCTTTGCGTACATCGCGTTGGTCGGAAAAGCGATCTCCCGTGAGGGCAAACATACCGCTCTTCTTGTTCAAAATGGTATACATTTCTTCCGGGGACATGTTAAGTTTTTTCATCATGTGGAAGCAAATGGACGGATCCATGTCTCCGCTGCGGGTACCCATTACAAGTCCTTCAAGGGGGGTTAATCCCATGCTGGTATCCAAGCATTGGCCGTTTTTTACAGCCGTTACGCTGGCACCCGCGCCGATATGGCAGACAATGGTGTTTACTTCATCTACATTTTTGTCTAACAATACGGCGGCACGGCGGGAGGTATAAAGAACGGAAGAACCATGAAAGCCGTAGCGGCGGATATGGTGTTCGGTGTACCAGTTGCGCGGCAACGCATACATATAAGAGGAAGCCGGCATGGTTTGGTGAAAAGCCGTATCCATTACACATACGTGGGTAACTTCGGGTAACAGGGCGCGGGCCGCTTCAATACCCATGATATGGGCCGGGTTATGTAAGGGGGCTAAATCGGCAATGTTTCTTAATTCTTCCACTACTTTATCGTCCACGATAACAGATTTGGCAAATTTGCCGCCGTGTACGATGCGGTGCCCCACCGCGCTGATTACATTGATATTTTCAATGACGCCGTGTTCCGGGTGAGTGATGGTTTCAATTACCAGGTTGATGGCATCTTTATGGTCGGCACAATCCTTTTGTAATTCAAAGGCAGGGAGGCCGGGTCTGTCATGCGAAATAGAAGAGCCGTTAATGGCAATGCGTTCTACCACACCGGCACAAAGGCTTTTTTTGTTGTCCCAGTCATAGACACTGTATTTTACAGACGAACTTCCGCAATTCAAAAATAAAATAATCATTGTTTATTTTCCTCGTCAAAATATGTAAACGGAAAAAAATTTTCCTCACTATCATTGTAGCAAAAATACAGCACGAAAATAACCGTAATTTCTTGCACTTTGTTTTCGGGTTTGTTACCATACTCAAAAGGAGTTTTTATGAGAAAAACAATTACTTTTCTTTTGATGAGTTTATCATCCGTTTTTTTAGGAGCCCAAAGTTTCTATGCGCCGGGCCAAATTCAAGATGTGGCCGGTACACCCGGTAAACGCAGTTTTGCCGGAGACGGGGGGGATTCTCTTGCCGCCCGCTTGGCTAATCCCCTGGGGGTGGCAGTTGACAGACGGGGGAATATCTATTTTTCGGACACGCTCAACCACCGTATCCGTAAGGTGGATCAACGCACCGGACGGATAGAAACCGTGGCAGGGACGGGGGAAAAAGGGTTCAAAAATGATGGCGGTAATGCCGAAATGGCTACCTTAAACGGCCCGACGGGAATAGCCTTTGATACATTAGGGAACTTATATATCGCCGATACGGGAAACCAGCGTATTCGTATGCTAACCCCCAACGGCTATTTATATACCGTAGCGGGAGACGGGCGTAAAGGATACAATGGGGACGGCATGCGTCCTAAGGCTTCCAGTCTTAGAAATCCCACCGGGGTGGCCGTCAGCCCGCGCGGGGAAGTGTATTTTTCGGATACCGGCAACCACTTGGTGCGTAAAATAGACCGTCAAACAGGTACGCTTATAAATGTGGTAGGTACCGGTGAACGCGGAAACGACGGAGACGGCGAGTTGGCTTCCAATACGCGCTTAAACCGCCCTTCCTCTCTTGTTTTTGATGATAAAGGGAACCTGTTTGTTGCCGATACAGGAAACCACCAAGTTCGTTGGATAGAGCCCCGCAAAACACTTACTTTTGTGATAGCCGGTACGGGGCGCCGCGGTTTTTCGGGAGAGGGAGACAGAAAATGTACGGACAGCCAATTCAGCAACCCCACAGGTTTAGCTGTAGATAAAAAAGGGCGTTTGTATATTTCCGATACGGACAATCAACGAATTCGCCGTTTAGTGGTAGAAAGCCGTATGGATAGCAAAGTAGAAACGGTGGTCGGTAACGGTAAACGCGGCTATAATGGTGACAGTATGGACGCATGGGACGCGGAACTGGCCTACCCGGGGGCTTTGTTTATTACTCCGCACGATATGCTTTATTTTGTGGATACGGGCAATAATTTAATTCGTAGGGTACATCGTATTTCCACGGTGGATGCTCCGGTTACGCATCATGCGTACGGAACGGGAGCGGCCCAACCGGACGAACGAAATTTCTTACAAGTTTTGTTCGGTATTGGGAAATGAAAAATAATTCTAAAAAATTTGAAAAACCGATTATTTCTAGTATAATTATTATAAGGGAAATAATTTTCCCCGGAGAATTCAATATGAAATTAAATAAAAAGAAAAAAGCATTTACATTAACGGAACTCTTGGTGGTAGTAATTATCATCGGGGTATTGTCTGCCGTGGTGCTTCCCAAGTTTAACAAAATTGTGGAAACCCGCAAAACGACGGAAGCGGAAGAACTGATGGCGGCGGTACGCACGGAACAGGAAAAACGCTGTGCGTTGGATAAGAATTATTTAACCGATAGCGACAAGTTAACCGATGTGTTAACTTCTACCAATACCAAAAACTTTAATTACTCCCTTACCGACACAGGTATTAAGGCTGAGAGCAACGGGAAATATAAGTACGAATTGCAGATGCCGTCTTATGCGGACGGACGCATTTGTTGTGCAAACAGAACGGAGTTGGAGTGTTTGAAATTAAATAAAGACTATCCGTTATGCAGTGAACTGATTGCCAAGGCAGATTATGACGAGGGAAAGGCTTGTGCGGGGACGACAACACCTGCTGTTCCGCCCGTAATCCAATGTCCCGGTTCTGCCACCGAAAAATGCGGCTGTAACAACGCGGGAGAAAGAACGCGCACTTGCAATACTTCTACCGGTGAGTGGAGTGAATGGAGTGCGTGTACTGTTGCAGATGAGTGTGAATGTACAGGTACCAAACCGGCTACCTCGCAAACTTGTAACTCTTGCGGTACTCAAACCAGAACGGTAACTTGTAATACTTCCACCGGCGAGTGGAGCGCCGGAAGTTGGAGTACCTGCAGCAAAACAACGGCGGAATGCTCCTGTAAGGCTACGCCTGTTTACAGTAAATATCATAGCGATGCTCCCCCTAGTGGTTATGATGGGGGCGGTGAATTTTTTGGAGACTATGTGTATATAGATTATATTTCTGGATATGAGTGTAAAGACGGGGCCGGTAATGCTTGCGACGGGTGTAAAATACCGTCTTGCAGTGACCCTTCTTTCTTTAATGCACATAAACAGACTTGCTGCAAAACGGAAATGAAATCTCACCCGTCCTGCTGTACGACTGCCGTGAATGTACAACAAGCTTGCGGTTATGTCCCCCAAGGACAGCAGTGTAATAAGTGGACTTGGGAGTGTAAAAACATTGCAGGCGAAAGTTGTCTTGGTTGTTCTATGATGATGGAAACGACTGGAGACGAGGAACCGTTGCCGGACGATTATGAGCCGACCCCGGGAGAAGGAACGGATTTTTCTGACCGTTTTGAGGATGTTGATATAGATAAGGAACTTGTCCTCGAAGATATTCCTTCCCTTCAGTTGTAATTTTTTATAAAAGCATCACAATAGCAGGCGCCGGTAACCCCCGGCGCCTGTTTTTTTTGTACAATTTCCTAGGAACGCTTTATTGACCATTAACCTATTTAAGGAGTTTCTATGCAGAGAGGTTTTACTTTAATTGAACTGTTAGTAGTGGTGTTAATCATCGGCATCTTGTCGGCGGTGGCACTCCCGCAGTACCAAGTGGCGGTGGATAAAACCCGTTTTATGAATTATCTTTCTCTGGCAAGGAGCGTAAAAAGAGCGGAAGAAATATACTATATGGCCAACGGCACTTACACGCGTCACTTGGCCGACTTGGATATTGATTATTCCCACGCCTGTACCTTAGCCTATGTCAATGAGTGGCAATGCCCCGACGGATATTTTATCGATATTGTGAGTGCGAATAATTTACCTACGGGAGCAATACGTGTAGCATTATGCCCGGGATACAATACAGGAAGTACCGCTTGCTACGCAAACAAAATGGCTACCGTTACCGTAGTGCTCGATCACCCGACAGGGACCTATTATCCTGGGTGTGTATCTACCGGAGACAGAGGAAAGAAAATCTGTAAGAGTTTAGGCGATTTGGCAAAATAAAAAACCCCACTTTTTGAGTGGGGTTTTCCTGTAAGATTTTGTACTAGGGGTGGATTTTATCCATCATGCGGGCGAACGGAATTGTTTCGCGCACGTGTTGGAGTCCGCAAATCCAGCGAACCATGCGTTCAATTCCCATGCCAAATCCGGCATGCGGCACGCTTCCGTATTTGCGTAAATCTAAATACCAACTGTATCCTTCGGGGTCGAGGCCTTGTTCTTTGATGCGTTCCACTAAAACATCGTAATCGGCTTCTCTTTCACTTCCGCCGATAATTTCACCCGCGCCTTCGGGCCCGATTACATCAACCGCCAACACTACTTTCGGGTTTTTGGGGTCGCGTTTCATGTAGAAGGCCTTAATAGCGGTGGGGTAGCGGTGAATCATGATAGGGGTATCGTAATCTTCCCCGAGAAGGGTTTCTTCGTCCCCGCCAATGTCTCCGCCCCACGGGGTATCGTTGCCTTTTTTGTGTAAAATTTCAATGGCGTCCGTGTAGTCGATACGGGGGAAGGGTTTTTCCACCGT
This sequence comes from Elusimicrobium sp., assembly GCA_015062115.1. Taxonomy (NCBI): domain Bacteria; kingdom Pseudomonadati; phylum Elusimicrobiota; class Elusimicrobia; order Elusimicrobiales; family Elusimicrobiaceae; genus Candidatus Avelusimicrobium; species Candidatus Avelusimicrobium gallicola. Next base: position 37,018 of record SUVG01000004.1, read on the forward strand.
GGCTTGGAGTTTGGTAGTGTCGCGGCCTAAGGTTTTTAGGTCGGCCGCACAATTTTTAAGTACTTGACCTACAATGTATTTAATAAAGTCTTCGGCCAAGTCCATGTTATCGTCCAAATCGTTATAAGCCACTTCGGGTTCTACCATCCAAAATTCCGTCAAGTGGCGGCGCGTTTTAGATTTTTCTGCACGGAAGGTAGGCCCAAAGCAGTAGGTGCGGCCCAAGGCCATGGCAGAGGCTTCCCCGTATAATTGTCCGCTTTGGGAGAGGAAGGCTTTTTCGCCGAAATAATCGGTTTCAAAAAGGGTGCTGGTGCCTTCGCAGGCGGCGGGGGTTAAAATGGGGGAATCCGACAGGATAAACCCGTTTTTATGTAAGTATTCGCGGATAGCAAAGATGATTTCGTCGCGCACGCGCAAAATAGCCGCTTGACGGGCAGAACGCAACCAAAGGTGGCGGTGCTGCATCAAAAAGTCCGGGCCGTGTTCTTTGGGGGTAATCGGGTAGTCTTTGGCTAACTGGACTACTTCCAGGTTGGTTACGCCCAACTCAAAACCCAAGGGGGAGCGTTTGTCCTCGCGTACGGTACCGGTAACGATGATGGAAGATTCTTGGGTTACTTTGTCCCCCAAGTCAAACAGTTCCGGCGACACTTCGCCCTTAAACATAACACATTGGATAATGCCGCTTCCGTCGCGCAGTTGCAAAAAGTGCAATTTCCCGCTGGAGCGTTTATTATAGAGCCAACCTTTTAACGTAATTTCTTGGCCTAAGTATTGGCCGACATCTTTGACTCTTATTTTGCTAGCCATAAATTCCCTCGTAAATAATAGTAAAATGAATATATATATTCTATCTTTTTAATAAAGAAAATGAAATCGTGTTTTTATAATGAGAGAGAAAAACACGTAGAAAACCCACCATAAATTAAGTAAACGAGAGAAACCTTTTCTTTTCTCTCTTGGATATGCTATAATAAATAAGTCCTAGTTACGGCGGTGCCGTAAACCGATTTATCGGGCGTGTAGCTCAGCTGGGAGAGCGCCTCGTTCGCAACGAGGAGGTCGTCGGTTCGATCCCGATCACGTCCACCATTTAATAATTCTAATAACCCCGCCCGAGCGGGGTTTTTTTATGTTGAATTTTGGCGCCGTTTTACGCGAGTTCGCCGAAGGTCGTCGGGTAATACGGTATAATTTGCCACCATTTAGACCCCGCCCGAGCGGGGTTTTTAATTTTATATACTTTATCCATAGTGCTTTTCTTGAATTTTGTTGGAAATCCTTTATTCTATGATTGACGATTTGTTTATTTAATATGAAAAAAATTACCTTATTGTTTTTACTACTCTTTATTTATCCGTCCCTTGCTTTTTCTTGGGGGATTATGGAGCCTTGTTTGGCCCGCGTCAGCCAAGATAAGCGTTGTTTTGTTGAAAAATTATCGCGTGCGGGGAATTATCCTTGCATTTCCGTTAAGTTGGAAGGGCCCCGGGTGGAAGGAGTTTCCGCGCAGGAATTAAAACAAATTTCTCAGGTTGCCCTTAAAGATTTAAGCGCAGCCTTCCATCGTTGGTTTGGCCCGGTTCGTTCCCAAATTGTTCAGGCGGGCCGTGCCGAAGAGTTTGCAGATTTTTTGAACATTTATCCCAATGGGGTGCGGGTATTTTTAGAAGATAAAAACACTCCTTCTAACCCGCAATGCTTAAATCTGGCCCTTTATCTTTCCAGCGGGGGAGTTTCTACATGTGCTGATGCCAATGCTTTGGAAAACAGAATCCGTTGGTACACCTTTAATTATCGTTTCCACGACGGAGGCGGTTATTCTTTATCGTCTAGGGGGTGTCCTCCGGAATCTGTAGTAACGCATGAGGTGGGGCACTTGATGGGCTTGGCAGATTTGTATTGGAATAAATTAAATCATGATTCCAATATCACCCAAGAATTTTCGCTCCTGTCCGTGGGGATTTCTACTTACGAAATGGAAAAATATTCCGTCATGACTACCGCCCAAGCAAATTATTCCGTGCGTTGTGATGATTTGGACGGCATTATCAATATGTGGGATGTGTTGCTTGCCAAACAAGGGAAAACTTCTCCCCGTTGGGAAAAAGGCTGGACAAGTTTCTGCCCGGCATACCAAGCCAAAAACTTTCGCTATGCCTACGGGCAACCCTACCGCAGCGAGGAAGAAAAAAACACCAATAAACGCAGAATAGAGGCCATCAATTGGTTCGAAAAAGGCGCTTTGGAGTGGCAGAAAGAGTATGAGCGCTTGGGAGACGAAATCGCGCGTTTAAATAAAAAATTGGAAACAGCCTCCGAACAAGGTGTTTTAACCACGCTTGATTTAATGGATTCGGCCCGTATGAATTATTTAGCGGAACGTCAAAAGAAAGTCGGTATCATTTATTCCAGCATGAACGAGATGGATGATAATGATAAGATAGGTTTTTTGGGTGTGTACGACAAAGTCCAAGCCCTTATAGCGCAAGACCCGGATATTGCCCCCGGTAAACCCTTATACAACCCGGAAAAATTGGCCCGGGCCACCCCTTACGAATACCATTTGTATGCAGCAGTAGAGAAGAAAAAACATGTGTGTCTGTCTTGCGGGAAAGAAATTGAACCGGACGAAGAACTTTCCTCTGTTTCCAGAGGGCATGTGTTCTATTTCCACGAGGATTGCCCCAGACGGGCCAAAGCTTCTCAATCTCAGGAATATATCCGCAAATACCGTTACGACCGCGAGCAAACAAAGGCTCCTATACTTTCGTATGCGGAATTGTATAAAAAAGCGTTGCGGGAAGGGATAGACTTTCAAGTGGCTTCTATGTCTGCTTCTCCCGCTTTATCCATGGTGTCGGTTCCTCCGTTAGAAGAGGTGGCCAAATCGGCCGCGGTGCCGGATATAGATGTATTTGCCACTCATTCCGCTAAAGAAACATTGCCGCCTGCTGCAAGTACGCCCGTTAAGGGGGGGCTTTCTGCAAAGCAGGTTTCTGCGCCTAAAGATACCAGACAGCAACCGTCTACTAAACCGCAAGGAAAACCGAAGGTGTTGCCTGCTGCGCCGGAATCTAAACCGGTGCGTAAAACACCCGCCACCCGCCCGGAATCTTCGAGTAAAGCAAAAGCAAAATGCTATGTGTGCGGGAAAGAAATGGAAGAGGGAGCCTATCACTCTTTCGCGCAAAGTAAACATGTTCATAAAAAGGGGGAGTGTGCCTTGCGCGCTTTTACCCAGTATCATAAAACTGATGCGGAAAGTTTAGCCCGCTACGAAGGATTTTATTTCTTACATGTGCCGCAAGATGTCGTGCAGGCTAAGGCTGATATGCGTTCTTTGGGAATTACGGTGGCCGATGTTCGAAATTATATTTCCCAACAACAGGAAACTCAAAATCGCTTATTGCAAGAACAACAGGCTTCTCGCCGTGCCGAAAGCGAGCAGGCCTCCTTGCGGGAAAAGTGCCGTTTTTATATGAATGTTTCTCAAGCAGATGTGGATCTTTTTAAGCAGGAAAACAAACGCGCCCTAACCAAAGCGGAAAATAAAAAATCTGCAGGGGGAGTGCTGAGTAAAAAACAGGAACGCTTGTTGCGGCAGTATAACCAACTGTTGGAAAATTTCAAAATAACCCAACAATGTGCCGTTTTGGATAAAAAAACGAAGTAAAACTCTAATCAAGAAACCGAAAGGGGCCGTTTGGCCCCTTTTTTCAAACCTCCGCTATCCCTTAAACACTTATAAAATGCTAAAATTAAGTATATGGCTAAACTTGTACGCGGGTTTCGGGATATCTTCGAACCCCAATCTAAAAATTTTACGGAACTTGAAAACTGCGCAAGAAGCGTGTTTTCCCTCTATGGTTTCGGCGAACTTCGTTTGCCGACGGTAGAGTTGAAAGAACTTTTCATTAAATCTACGGGCGAAACGACCGACATTGTTCAAAAAGAAATGTATGCTTTTGAAGATGCCGGCCATCGCCAACTGGCTATTCGCCCCGAAGGAACCCCCGGGGTGGTGCGTGCCTATTTGGAAAATAATTTTGTGCAAAACGCACCGGTGCAGAAACTTTACTATATCGGTAATATGTTTCGTGCCGAGCGCCCGCAAGCGGGCCGCTACCGCGAGTTTGAGCAAATCGGCGCTGAGTATTTGGGTAACTCCGCTCCCGCGGCCGATGCGGAAGTGATTTTAATGCTCAAAGATATTGTGGCCAAATTCGGGGCTAAAAATTATAAGGTAAAAATCAACAGTCTCGGGTGCGATAAATGCCGACCGCTCTATCGCCAGGCTCTTATTGATTTTCTTTCTAAAGAAAAAGACACTTTGTGTGAAAATTGCCAGACCCGTTTGGAAAAAAATCCGCTCCGTGTATTAGATTGTAAATTGGACGGAGCCCGTTTTGCGGGTCGCGTGCCTACTATGTGCCTTTGTGAAGATTGCCAAGTCCACTTTGACGAAGTGCAAGCCCTGCTGAAAGGAAAAATTGATTTTGAAGTGGATCCCATGCTCGTGCGCGGGTTAGATTACTATTCCCGAACCGTGTTTGAATTTCAAGCGGGAGATGCTTCGCAAAATGCCATTGCCGCCGGCGGCCGTTACGATACGCTCGTAAAAAATATGGGGGGGCCTGCTACTCCTGCCATCGGTTGGGCCATGGGTGTGGAACGGGTGATTATGTCTCGCGGAGAAGTGGCGGCGGAAAAACCCAAGAGTGTGTATTTCGTGTCCATGGATAAAACCTGTAACGAAACGGCTTTCAATTTAATGCAATCTTTGCGTTCGGCGGGCGTGCGCACCGAAGGCGGCCTTTTTGATAAAAACATCAAGGGCCAAATGAAACAAGCCGACCGTTGCGGTGCTTCTTACGCGCTTATTTTGGGTACGGACGAATTAGCCGCACACGAAGTTACGCTTAAAGATTTGGAAAGCGGCGAACAAAAAAGGATTTCTTTTGACGCTTTAACTGACGAGGTAAAAAAATTAGTATGAAGAGAACCAATTATTGCGGGGAAATTACATCTGCCCTGCTCGGTACTAAACAAACCCTTTGCGGGTGGGTAAACAGCTACCGCAACCACGGGGGAGTATTATTTTTAGATTTGCGTGACCGCACCGGTATCTGCCAAGTGGTGGTAGAGCCTTCCAGCCCTTTTTTTGAAACGGCTTACGGCCTTCGCAACGAGTATGTAGTGGAAATTACGGGTACGGTAAAAGCCCGTATCGAAGGAGCCGTAAACCCGAATATGAAAACGGGTGAAATAGAAGTGGTGGCGGAAGAATTAAAAGTATTAAATACTTCTATTGCGCTCCCGTTTGATGTGGAAAAATCCCGCTCGGTTGCGGAAGAAATTCGCTTAAAATACCGCTACTTAGATTTAAGAAACCCGCAAATGTTTGCCAACCTCCATCTGCGCCATCGCATCGCCCAAGCGGCTCGCCGTTATTTGGACGAACAAGGTTTTATCGAGGTGGAAACCCCGGTGCTTACGCGCTCCACGCCCGAAGGCGCGCGCGACTATTTAGTGCCTTCCCGTGTTCACCACGGCGATTTTTATGCCTTGCCGCAAAGCCCCCAAATGTTCAAACAAACATTGATGGCCAGCGGTATCGACCGCTATTTCCAATTGGCGCGGTGCTTTCGCGATGAAGACTTGCGTGCCGACCGCCAACCCGAACATACGCAAATCGATATGGAAATGTCCTTTGTTACTATCGACGATATCCACGAAATAGTGGAAGGCATGATGAAGGAAATTTTCAAAACGGCCGGTAAAGAATTGCAAACTCCTTTTATTAAACTTCCGTTCGAAGAAGCCATGGAACGCTTCGGTTCCGACAAGCCGGACTTGCGCTATAACTTGGAACTGAAAAATGTAGCCGGTGTTTTTGCCAAAACGGAATTCAAAGTGTTCAAAGATGTCCTCGCCGCCGGCGGTGCCATTTATGCCTTGCGCGGGGAAGGCGGCGCTTCCTATTCCCGCGGTCAACTCGATAAACTGACCGACTTGGCTAAAAAGAACGGTGCCAAAGGCTTGGTGTGGATAAAAGTGAAAGAAGGGGCGTTTGAAGGCCCTACCTGCAAATTTTTCACGCAGGAAGAAATGTCTTCCTTGCAAACGGCCGTGGGTGCCCAAAACGGCGATGTTATTTTAGTCGGGAGCGATTTAGTTAAACGCACTTGCCAAAACTTCATGGGTGCGCTTCGCAAAGAACTCCTTAAAGGTTTAACCAAAACGAGCGATTGGGCTTTTGCGTGGATTACTAACTTCCCGTTGTTGGAATATATCCCTGAAGAAGACCGTTGGGACGCCGCCCACAACCCGTTCACCGCAGCCGTGGAAGAAGATTTGTCGAAATTGGAAACCGACCCCGGCTCCGTGCGTTCTTATCAGTTTGACCTCGTGTTAAACGGGAACGAATTGGCTTCCGGCTCCGTACGCAACTGCCGCCGCGAAGTGCAGGAACGCATCTTGGCGTTAATGAAACACTCCAAGGAAGAAGCCGCTCTTCGCTTTGGTATGTTGTTAAATGCCTTGGAGGCAGGAGCTCCTCCTCACGGCGGAATCGGGCTTGGGTTGGATCGCATTACCGCGCTTTTAGCCGGGGAAGATTCTATCCGCGAAGTTATTGCCTTCCCCAAAACGGCACAAGCCGTCTGCCCGCTGACGGAATCTCCCAATAAAGTTGATGACAAACAACTGGAAGAATTGGGAATTGAAATCAGCAAAAAATAGTTGTTTGAACAATCTAGAAGGGAGCCCTTAACCGGGCTCTCTTTTTTTATAAGCAAAATAGGTCTTTTGAAGGAATAGAAAATAGGTCTAAAGGCCCTTGTATCCGCGAAGTAAATTGAGTAACATATTCTAGAGGTGATCCCTACGCTCATCGTGGTAAAATTATGAAAAAAAATTCTTTTTTATTTCTTTTGTTGTTTGCGCTTGGTGCGCTTGTTTCTTGTACTCCTCCCGAAGAGGAAGTACACCCCAAACGCCCTTCTCAGCGTTCGGCTAACTTAAAGCATTATGTTTCTAAAGCGCAAAATTTGCGTGCGCAGGCATTGGCCCGTTCTAAGCCGTTGGTATCTAAACCGCTTTTGTCTGCAGATGTGTTTGCAAAACTGCACTTACAGGAAGATTCCCGCCTTTCCGCTTTTTTGACCGATTACCAAAAAAAATTGTCTGCTTCCGTGCGGGCGGCTTCCGCTGCGCGCGTGGCTGACAAAGCCGGCAAGTTGCTTACCAAATTCAGAAATGAAGTGGTTGCCACTGCCAAAGAGGCTAAAACTCCGCAAGAATTAAAAGAAAAAATAGCCGCTTTGAACGACGAAAACACAAAAGCCTTAACCGCTTTAACGCAGGAAGAAGAAACCCACACTTGGAATATTCCCGATAAAAAATTGCTTGCGTATTCTCAACAGATGTTAGAAGACTCTTCCAGAGTGCTCTATAACGATATCCTGCGCGATTACGGATTGCCCTGCGCTCAAAAAGCCTTGCCGATTCTCAAAAAAGCGGGGGACGACTCCTGCTTGGTGCTTTCTTCCGCACCCACTACGGAAGATGTGGAAGAAGAATTAAAACGCGTGGCCGCGGAAGCCGACAGCGCTTTTAACGAAGTATTGAAAAAATACGGGAATCCTTCCGTCCATTTTAAGCAGGAAGAAATTTCCGCCATTTCTGCCGAAGCAGCGGCTTCGTACACGGAATTGGAAAAACAATTTGAAAAATTATATGGGTTGGGGGCTGTTTCCCAAGCCAAACCCATTTTTGAATCCTACCAAAACGGGCTTCAAACCCTTCTTTCCAAGCCGAGTCGTCTGAGTAGCAAACAAGAACAGTTGGAAAGATTGGAAGGCAACTTCCGCGAAGAAATCACCTCGTTGCAAGTTCGCTTGAACAGTGATTTTGAACGCCGCGCCATGGCCCGGCGTTTATCGGCCACGGTGGAATAAAATATGGAAAAAAAATCTTTGCTTCTTCAATTAAGCATTTTGATTATCGTGTTGCTGGGGGCCGGCCTGGCGGCGTTGCGTTGGTCGGGCGAGGAAGGAGTTTCCCACTCTTATAACAAGGCCCGCACTTCTTCGGGTTATGCCCAACAACCGCCGACTCGCGAACCTTCTTTTGAGAATTTGAAAAAGCAAGAAATGCTGGGGCTGGCCCCTTCTTCGCCGCGTACTGGAGCGAGATATGTAAGAACTCCCGACGGTCGTCTTGTTCCTGCCGGGCCGAGGTCTTCAACTGCGGCGAATCTCTCTGCCGATATGTCCCTTCCTTCCGGCCGTCCGTACGCCTTAGGCGGTCGTCATGGGGCTTCTGTGGGAAATTTACCGCAAAACTCTTTTAACCCCAAAGGCCTTTCCAATATCAATTACAATAAATACGGTTCGTCTTCTGCGGGAACTTCCGCAGGGGGAACTGTGGCGGGGGGAGAAGGTGCCGCCCGCGCGGCAGGGGTTTATCAACCGACTGTTGCGGAGCAGCAAGCGCGCGAACTTGCGCCGTATATGGCTTCTTTAACTAATAAAGACCGTGCCAAAAAATTACAACAACAATTAAATGCCGTCACTCTTGGGGTGGAACGCGCCTTGGCGAAGGCTTTACTTCCTAAAAGTAAAAAAGATGCCAATATCGAAAAATACCTGAACAGAAACGCTTCCCCGCAAGCCGTAGCCGCCGGGCCGTTTGCCGGGGTTATCCAACAAGTTGCCGCCCAACGCGCAGGCGTAGTCAGCAGTATGGGAAACGCGTTTGGTAAAGAGGCCGCTAAAGAAGCGGGACAAGTGATGAGCGATTATCAAAACGAACTTTCTTCCGCGCTTACGCAACCCGGTCAAACGCAAGAACAATTAGCGCAAAAAACGCGTGAAATCAGTCAAAAGTATAATGACAAACTCCAAAAGGTAAGTGAAAAGCACGGCTTTCAACAATTCTATGCCGAAAGAGTTGCCAAAGACAATCAACTCAAAGAAGAGCTTTCCAAACATTACGGGCCGGAAATTGTCGCCGCGGCCGGAGCAAAAATTGATGCCGCACGCGAAAAAGATATGCTCCTTGCAAGGCAAGGATTGCCTGCCGAGGAGTATTATAACCAGCAACTCTCCAACCAACAAAGCCGCCGCAAGGAAATTGAGGCCGTTATCACCGGTGCGGGGAAATCTACTCGTGGTTTATTGGAAGCCGAAAACCAGTTGGAACAAAACGAAGTAGCCCGTGCTTTAGAGGCGGAGGAGTCCGGCCAAAAACAAGTGCGCGTGTATCGTGCTTCCGAAGAAGAATTAACGGCTATCGGCACTTCTCTTTCTCAAGAACGCAAAGAAAAAGTACAGGCGGCCGATTCCTTGTATGGGGCGGAAGGCGCGCAACGCATGGACGCCGTTTACCAACGCTATTACCAGGAATATATGCGTATTTGGAACGACCCGGAAACTTCCCGCACGGAAAAACAAGAAGCCAGCATGAATTTGCGTCAGGAAGTGAATAACGAAATTGACCAAATCCAACGCGACCCGTCCTTACAACAAGCGCGTGTAACCCGTCAGGTAGATGCGCAAATGTCGCAGATTATGGACAGTATGTCGGGTGCTTCGCCCGAACAGAAAGATGCGGTGGAACAGCGTGCCCGCCCGATATTAACCGAAATGTACGAACGCGCAAATGAAATTCAAAATTCCAACTTGCCGGAAGATGAAAAACAACGCCGCTTGCAACGCGTGCAGGAAGACGCACAACGCCAACTTTCGGCTATCTAACAAAATTGTTTTACCAAGCAAAACACCCCGATTATTCGGGGTGTTTTTTTATGGATATTTCATTATTTCTATTGAAAAAAACAGCGTGTGCGAAGTTTTAATTTTCGGGAGAAACAAAATCTGCCAATGGAAAATAGTGGTTTAAGATATCTTTGTAATCTTGCCCCGCATCGGCCCTGCCTGCGGCACCCGTTTGGCAAAAACCTACGCCATGGCCCCACCCGCCGCCATAGAAAACAAAGTGTTTGAGTTGGCGGTTTTCATAGTGGGGGACTACAATAAAATAACTGCTTCTAAGCATGCCTAAACTTAAATTATTGCGGATTACATTTTCTTTGTTCAGCGTGACGGTTCCCTTGGTTCCTTTGACAAGCAACCGACTGACATAGCCCGAGCGGCCGCGGCGTTGCGGGATCAAGGCAACAATACGGCCGATGTCTTTTTTCTTGCGCTTGATAACAGCCCGTAATTCTTCCTCGTCCACTACCCTCGTCCAACGGTATGCCGCCATGCTGACATGTTTATCGTAGCGGCTGAAGGCATCGTGCGGATATTGCAATAATTCTTTGAAGTGATAAGGCTGGAGTTTTTCAAAGTCAAAATTTTTATAATCGGAAACAGGGTGCAGATAGGGGGTGGAACTCCACCCGGCTTCTTTGGCGCTTTGTGTAAAACCGCCACAGTTGGCCGAAAACACGCTTTCTATCGGTTTTCCGTTATATTGCATGGTTTGCCCTATGGTAGATTCTACGGCCGCATTTCCGCGTTCGCTTTCAGCACTGACACCTCCGTATACTTGGCAGTTTTGCGTGTCGCACATATCGTAGCCGCTGGAGCGGTGTTTGCCGAGGTGTTTGAGGGCATAAGTGCGGGCCAGTACCGCTTGTGCGCGTAAGGCGTTCATGGGGAAGTTGGTAGGCATTTCCGAAGAAATAACCCCTTGCAGGTATTCTTCCATATCCACTACATTGACGGGTACCAATGTATTTAGTTTGGGGTTGTGGAGTACTTGTAATTTTCCGCGGTATTCTTTATCGTCCACGCTGGCCCAGGTCATGCCGGCGCCGCTCATGACATTTTTTACGATAATGGTGTGCCCTTCTCCTTCCGTTTTGGAAGAGGGGGAAACCGTAATAGATTTTTGAAAAGGAAATTTTTTACCGGTGGGGGATAAAAGATGCGTTTTGCCGTTTTCCAGTACGGCTACCCAACTTTCTTTGGCTTTACCGCGTACAAGAACTTTTCCGTTATCATTAAGTACCACAAACGCGTGCGACGGAATAAAGTGAACCGTCTTGCGGGCGGAAGGTTTACCGTTTGGGCGCATACCGATGCCGATTTTAATGGGGCGCGGGGCAACCCCTTCGGGTAGTATAACGGGCTTTACAAGCGTGTGGGAATCTATTTCTTTATCGGAAGAGAGTTGCTTTTCCGTACGGGTAATGCGCGGACGCAAGCGGGCCAGGGCCTTGCCGATTTCTTTGTTATTTTTATCGGACGAATAAATCATGCGGTATTGGCGGTAGGCTTCGTTATAATTGCCGATTTTTTCCAGCGCATTTGCGTAATGTTTTTTGGCTTCGATAAATTGGTGGTCGTAAGTGGATGCCTTTTGGAAAACTTCCGCCGCATTTTTATAATCTTTTTCTTCCTCGTACAAAAGCCCCAGTAAATAGTTGGAAAGAGCCGTGTGGGAATTGCCGCGGGCCGCCATTTGGAAATTATACTTGGCTAAATTTTTTTCGTTAAGCCCCATTTGCGCGCGGGCTAAATTGATGTGTAAAAATTCGGCACGGAAAGGGTCGTGCGGAAGTTCGGAAAGCAAACGCTCCGCGTTTACATATTGTCCGTCCGCCAGGTAGGCCTCGGCAAGCGTTTCAATAATTTCGCGGTCTTGCGGATGGGCGCGGTAGCCCGCCAAAGAAATATCTACCGCCAGCTTGGGGGAATTGCGTTCCATGGCAATATAGGCCGCATTTAGAAACGCTTGTTTATTTTGCGTGTCTTTGGAAAGGGCTATATAGGCTTGGAGGGCTTTTTCGGGCTCGTAAGAAAAGTATAAATCCCCGGCTTCTTTCAGGCGTTGTTCTTCGGTGAGCGAAGCGTTATTTTCGGCAGCGGAAACGGCCGAAAGACATATAAAAAAGAGAAGGACGGAAAGTAGTTTTTTCACGAAGGGCCCCTATTTTTATTTTATTATATCATATCCCCGGCGGACTTCGTTTTAGTATAATTTTTATATGCTTCCTATTCCCCAATGGTTAAAAGATTTAGTCGGCCGCAACAAAGCGGCGTTTCATTCTTCCGCAGCGCAGGCAGCCCAGCGTTCGCTTGATCACAACTGTTTGCATACGGTGTGCCACTCCGCCAAATGCCCCAATCGCGGAGAGTGTTTTAATTGCGGCGATGCCACTTTTATGGTGCTGGGGGATATCTGTACGCGCGGTTGCCGTTTTTGCGCGGTAACCAAAGGCAAACCGCTTGCTCCCGACACCAACGAGCCCGAACGGGTTGCTCAAGCGGTGAAAGCATGGAAAATTGAATATGCCGTTTTAACCATGCCCACCCGCGACGACTTGCAAGACGGCGGTGCGGCGCATTTTGCGCAAGTAATCAAGGCTATTCATACGCTTACGCCGAAAGTGCAGGTGGAGCCGTTAATCTCGGACTTAAAGGGAAATACAGACGCATTAAAAACCGTGCTGGAAGCCCACCCCGCAGTGCTTGCACACAATGTAGAAACGGTGCAGGAACTTTACCCTTCCGTACGCGTGGGTGCCGAATATAAACGCACGCTTACTTTGTTGGAAAACAGTAAAAAAATCGCGCCGGAAATTTTTACCAAGACGGGTTTTATGGTAGGCTTGGGGGAAACGGAAGAACAAATCAAAACCTTGATGCAGGACTTACGCAACGCAGGGGTAGATTTAATTACAATCGGGCAATACTTGGCTCCCTCAGCGGGGCATTATCCTGTGGTGCGCTATCCCGAGCCGCAAGAATATTCCGCTTGGGAAAAGCAGGCCCTTTCCATGGGATTTAAGGGGGCGGCCTGCGGGCCGCTCGTGCGCAGCAGTTACCGCGCGGGGGCTTTGTATCGCCAGGCATTGTTAAGCAATATAAAAAAATAATAGTATAATAAAATTATGAAGAAACTAATTTTTAGTTTATTTGTTTTAAGTTTTTTAACGGCTTGTGCCGGTAATCCGCCTGCGTGGTGGAACCCGGGAAATGTCTATTCCAACACGGGCCGCCAGACCGTTTCTAAAGAAAAGCAACAACCTAACCCCGCCCAAGCGGGTGCGCTTTTGGAAGAAATGGAAGAAGAGCCGACCGAAGTTTCCATTTCCGTATCAGACGAATCTTACGAAGAAATGGCCCTGACCCCGTTGCAGGACGAAGAAAACGAGGAATTAAGCGGTGATTCTTCCGCCCAAAGCGTTACCCCGACAGAGGAAGATTTTACGGCGGATTCGTCGGTTGAAGGGCTTCCTCTGCCCAGCGTATTAGAGTAGATTTGTTTTATAAAATTGTGTTATAACAACACAAGAAAAGTAGTTGTTGTTTTACCTAAACCTGTGGGTTTAGTTACAATGGCTGTTATTATTTGGGTTACTGAGAATGGCTCAAATATAATAGCCGTTTTTTTTATGCTTCTTCGGCTTCCTTGTTATATCTTGAGCCTAACAGAACAAGGAGAAAAAATGAAAAAAATAGTAGTCTTGCTAGGAATCCTACTGTGTGGCACGGGGGTTGCCTTTGCACAAAGTGGACTAAGAGTAGGGGATAATTATATTTCTATATCCTTAGGAGGTGGAAATTCTACTGACAAAGCAGAACAGGTCTTTGAATTGATATAACTTCCTACAAATTGGAACCCCTCGGTTTCTCCAACCGAGGGGTTCAACTTTGCGTCTTCATTTATACTCCTTTTTTACATGTTTCCTACAACCGGGCCACCTAACGGGATTTATGCCGCCTGCGCTCCAGCACGGCCGAACCAATACATCAACCGGAGGAGTTACCGTCATTCCGCTTTGCCGCGCGGCCTTCTTCCGCCACGCTACACCGCTTTACGACGCTTGACAAGCACCCCGTTTCACAAAGAAACAAAACCCAAAGGCCCTGTTCCTCTGCCGCCGAAACCGTCATGCCTGATGCCCTTGCAAGACACCGAACAGTTATGTAACAAAACCGCTCTAAACTTGCAACCGGAACACCCGCCCACATCTTTCGGCACGGTACCCGTCCCCGCTAACCTTCAGCTTTATCCGCTTTCCGGTAAACGGCACCCGTTGGCCCTTCAATTAAACTTCCGTAAAACTAGTATAAGGGAAAAAGAAAAAAAATCAAGGGGTAAAATAAAAAAATAATTTCTCGTCGGGGAAAAATAAAAAACACCCCAAAAAGCAAATGCCTTTTGGGGTGTTTGAAGGTAAAACTTTTTAGTCGGCCAATAAGTCTTCAGCCACGGGGGAATTTAGTTCTTCAAAATCTTTTAAGTTTTTGGAACCGATGCAAACATCAATCGTTTTGTATTTTGTGTTGATGATGAGGTGCAAGTTCGTCTTAAAAGTATAGTGGATAATTCCGTTTTCCAACAGGCTCGCTTTCAAGGGCGTAAGTTCCGCCGGGCGTTTGGTTTGTTGGGTGGGGGCGCTAAAGAAAAGACGCAAGAAGGTTACTTGCCCCAAAGACATATTGATCGGAGAGAAAGTATCCGCGTTGCGGGCATAGATTTTGTAATCTTCAAAAATGTCGTTATCTTTAAGCACGCTTTCTACATAAGAGTGATTTTTCAAAATAGCATCTTTGTGTTGGTGCGCGGTTGCCTGATTAACGAAGGTGCGTTGGCGTTCGGTTTGGACGCGTTCCACTTCGGTACGGACGGCATCTTGGGCTTCGTAAGCACCTACGGGTACAAATTTATGAGAGGTACCCAAGCCTAAAAAGGCCGTTTTCAAAAAGCGTTTAGCATCATTTTTTTTGGTTTGCGATTTTACCGCATACAACCAATAGGCGTAGTACCCTTTGTGGGTAATGCCGGAGTAGCCGCTGGTCCAGTCTTTTTGGGCGGCGGCGGGCAAGGTGAGCCCTAAGAACAACACTGCAACAATAATTACTTTCTTCATGCTAGTATTCCTTTCATTGGTTTAGTTATGAAATATTATAAAAAAGATTTGTCCCCGTAAAAAAGGGTCAAAAGACCTATATGCGTATAGGCCTTAGGACTCACATAAAAAAACCACTATCTGCAGATAGTGGTTTTTGTGAAAAGCAGAAACTTTAATCGTATAGACCGTCCTTGCTTTCCAAGAACAGGGTGCGCGATTCGTAATTAATGCGGATTTGATAGTTTGCGCCGGGGGTGGCATTTTGCCAGGCCAGGTAGGCTTCTTTCCCAGCGGAAATAAAGACCGGGGCCAAGGCTTTGTTAAATTTATCTTGCTGTACGGATTGTTTTAAGAAACTCATTAAAAAGAGCCATTCCGTTTTAGATAAATTTTCTAAAAACGCTCCGTTGGGGGCCAAAACAACTAACGAATAATTTTTGAAGAGTTGATGGCCTTTTTTGGCCTCTAACAAAAGTTTATACCTTTCTTGGGAACGCATAGTAGCGGAAAGTTCTTCTACTTGCGGGGTGGATACTTGGGGAATTTTATTTTCTTTTTCTACAAAGTCTCTTGCCCATGAAACAAAAATCTTCTTTTGGATATTTTTTGTTGTTTTTTTGCTTGCTTGCTCAGCGTGGCGTTGGCCTAATGCCGCAAGAATGGGGCTGGGGCCTTGCCATTGGGCAAAAGCGGGGACGGATAGAACAAATAAAGCAGATAGCAAAATAGCGGTTTTTTTCATAAATATCTCCTTGTATATAGTAGAACAACCTCCCTACACCCTCATTCTAACGTTGCCCGGTGTTTTCGGCAAGGGTCTTTGGGCCTAGGGCGCGGGTAGGTCTTAGCGGAAAAAGAAAACCTGCCCTTTTATAAGAGCAGGTTTTTTAGAAATTACTGATTTTTACAGTTGGGTAATATCGGCCACTGTTTGAGTAAGGTAGCGGCGCACGCGGGCCAACAAAGCCAAGCGGTTGGCTTTTACGGCCGGGTCTTGCGCGTTTACCATTACATCGGTAAAGAAGTTAGCCAATACTTCCTTAAAGGAACCGTAGGTTTTCAAGACGCGTAAGTAGGTTTCTTTATCGGCGGCGGTGTTAATGGCGCAACCCAAAGAGGCATCTACTTCGTGAATTTTGTCATACAAGGCTTTTTCGGCAGGAAGTTCAAATAAACCTTCGTTTACCGTTTCCTGCACATTTTCGGCTTTCTTTAAGATATTGCATACGCGTTTGGCAGATTCCAACACCGAAGAAAATTCTTCGCCGGTTTTGACGGTTTCCAACGCACAGACGAGCGCTTCCACTTGGGTAAGCGGAAGTTCGTACCAGTTGGATACCGCGCTTAACACACGCGCATCGTGGCCGCGTTGTTCAAGCACCAAAGCCAAGCGTTGGAAGAGGAACCCGGGCAGTTCCTTCAAGCCTTTATCCTGCGTGCCTTCGGGGAAGAGGGCCGCTGTTTTTTCCACTAATTCTTTTAAGGAAATGTTCATGCCCTTTTCCAGCAAAATGCGAACCGCACCAAAGGCTTGGCGGCGCAAGGCAAACGGGTCTTCGCTACCGGTGGGAATTTGACCGATTAAAAAGTTGCCCACCAAAGTATCCATTTTCCCGGCTAAAGAAACGATTTGCCCCACTTCGTCCGCAGGGAGTTCGGCGGAAGAAGTAAGCGGGTAGTAAAACTCTTTCATGGCGGTGGCGGCATCTTTATGGCCTTCCAATTCGGCATAGCAACCGCCCATGTAGCCTTGGAGTTCCGGAAATTCATAGACGACATGGCTGGCTAAATCGGCATACGCGTAAGAAGCGGCATAATCCACTGTTTGTTTTAAGGCGGTTTTACCCAGTTTTTCAGTCAACCAATTGGCAAGTTGTTGGGTGCGGGCAGATTTATCGTGCATCGAACCCAAGCCTTCCAAAAATTGCACATTTTTAAGTTTTTCCTTAAACGCCGCGAGGCCTTCTTTTTTATCGTTTTCAAAGAAGAATACCGCATCGGATAAACGCGCGGACATAACTTTTTTGAACCCGTCGCGCACTTCGTTTTGATTGACGGAAATGCCGTCTCTTACGGCGATAAAATACGGTTGCAGTTCACCCTCTTTGTTGGTAACGGGGAACATTTTGATTTGTTTTTTAAGCACCGTGGTAATAAGGTCTTTGGGGAGAGTGAGAAATTTAATTTCAAAATCTCCGCCTACGGCTACGGGGTGTTCGGTAAAAAATACCGTTTCTTCGATAAGGGCCGGATCCAAATCGGCTTGGTAGCCGCGAATTTGCGCCTCGTTGGAAACCGTTTTGATAAGGGCTTCCTGGCGGTCTTGCGGCAGAACCAGCACGGGTTGGGGTTGGTTGCGCAAGAGTTCGGCGTAGTAGGCTTTGTCGGCCTTGGCTACTTTAATCGGTTTTCTGCCAAAGGAAGAAAGCGGGTAGGTATTGCGGTCGGAAGTAACGCCCGCTACGCTAAATTTAATTACCTTTTCTCCGTATAAGCCGATTAAGGAACGAATCGGGCGGCCGTAGCGCAGGCCGGAGTCTTCCCAAATCATATTTTTGGCAAATTCCAAACCGGTTACCAAACGGGTAAAAATTTCGGGCAGGAGTTTTGCGGTTTTTTCGCCTTTAATTTTAATGTTGGCGTAGATAAACGGCCCTTTTTCGGTTTCTACTACCGTTAAATCTTCGGGCTTAATGCCGTTCTTTTGGGCAAACCCGGCAGATTGGGGGGTAAAGTTTCCGTTTGCATCTTTTAACAGTTTAGCAGGCGGGCCTTTTACTTCCTTTTGGATATCGGCAGACTTATCGGCCAGTTCTTCAATGAGTAACACCAATCGGCGGTAAGTGCCGAAAGATTGTACAGATTTATAGGCCAGGCGTTTTTCAGCTAAAACTTCCGCCGCCAAAGTTTCAAGTTGCTTTAAGGCGGGAGCCATAAAGCGCGAAGGCAAATGTTCTACCCCGATTTCCAATAAAGCATTTTTCAAAGTAGTCATTAGGCGGCCTCCTCTTCCTTCTTTTCTACACTGTCCACATAGGCTTTGGCACAGGCTTTGGCCAAATTGCGGATTTTGGTGATATTGTTGGTGCGGTCGGACACGCTGATAGCCCCGCGGGCTTCCAACATATTAAAGTAGTGGGAAAGTTTCATGGCGTCGTCGTATGCGGGGAGGTATAAGCCCTTTTTGCACAAAGCCATGCACTCTTCTTCGCACTCTTGGATATAGCGGCGCAAATGTTCCACATTAGATTCTTCAAAGTAGTAGTGGGAAAATTGCCGTTCGTTTTCGTGATGAACATCGCGATAAGTGACCGTGTCGTTCCAACGCAAATCAAAGACATTATCCACTTTTTGGCAGTACATGGCAATGCGTTCAAGCCCGTAGGTAATTTCTACCGTAATGGGGTTTAAGGCATAACCGGCCATGTTTTGGAAATAGGTGAATTGGGTGATTTCCATACCGTCGAGCCAAATTTCCCAGCCGACGCCGGAAGCACCCAAAGTGGGAGATTGCCAATCGTCTTCAATCCAGCGGACATCGTGTTGTTTAGGATCCAGACCAATGGCTTTTAAAGAATTTAAGTAAATTTCTTGAATATTGGCCGGGGCCGGTTTCATGATTACCTGATATTGGTAATACTTGCCCAAGCGGTTCGGGTTTTCGCCATAGCGGCCGTCGGCAGGACGGCGGCACGGTTCCACATAGGCGCGGTTAACGGGTTTGGTGGTTAAAGAGCCGAAAAAGGTTTCGGGGTTATAGGTGCCGGCGCCTTTTTCCACGTCGTAGGGCTGAACAAGAATACAGCCTTGTTTAGTCCAGTAATTGTTTAGGGCGGATATCATATCCTGAAAATTCATACCATATTTCATACGTATCTATATTATATAAAATAAGTATAGCGGTGGGTACCCGTGCGTATGGGCGCGAAATTTATTACAATAACTTTATGATTACAACCGTTATTTTTGATATGGACGGTTTGCTGTTAAGCACCGAACCTATTTATTTTGAGTGTTATAAAAAAGCCGCCGCCGAAGACGGGCGCGAGTTTACCTACGAACTTTTTGAAGCCTGTGTGGGTATGAGCGGGGAAGATTCGTGCGATTTGATTCAACATCATTTTGGCCCGGAGTTTGATGTTCAAAAGTTAATCCGCCGCACCTATGACCACTTTGAGGACTATATCCGACAGGGTGGGGAAGTAGATTTCCGTCCCGGGGCCAAAGAAGCGGTGGAGTATTTCCACCGGAACGGCTTTAAGGTGGCGCTTGCATCGTCCAATATCCGCCAATGGGTTGAGTATTTACTAAAGAAAAAAGGTATCAACCAATACTTTTCTTCCGTCACCACGGCAGACGATGTTTCCAAACCCAAGCCCGACCCGGAAGTGTACCTAAAAACGGCCGAAAAATTGGCAACCGATGTTACGCAGTGCCTGGTATTTGAAGATTCCATTGCCGGGGCCACGGCGGCCATTTCGGCGGGTATGCGCACTTGCGTGGTGCCGCAAATCAAACAACCCAATACCTTTGTGCGCCAAAACGCGTTTAAGGTTTATAGGTCACTCGAAGATATTTATAGCGATATGGAAGATTTAACCGCGTAGAGATTTTCCGTTTGGCAAAAAATATCCCGCCTGTTTCGGCGGGATATTTTTTGTTTAAGCAAATTCACGCGGGCATTTCCGCCGGGAGGGGTAAATTGTCCTCTGCCAAGGTATCCATGGAAACATCTTCCAGACCGAAAGGTTGGAGTGTTTGGAGCGGATAAGTTAAGTATTGGTTTAAGAAGCGTCTGCAAACACTGTTGCACTTGGAAAGCGAAAGTAAATCTTCCGGTTCGCTGAAAGTAAGCGAAGTGAAAGGGGCTTCGTGCATTTTTTGCCAAAACTCCGGGGATATTTTAAGCACGGGGTGATCTAACCCATAACCCGCTTGTTCCATCAACCGCAGGGTAAATGCCGCCTGAAAGGCCGGGTTAACAGGGCCTTTTTCCAGTTCGCTAAGGGCCGATAAAAGTAAATCAAATTTCCCTTCGCTGGGTTGGTGTAACGGGGTCAGCCGCATCATCAATTCACAAAAGTGAAATGCAAGCGCGGTGCGTTTCAGGTCTTGGCGAATAGCGGGAAAAACGGAAATCATTTTTCCGCCCGTAATCGTGCCGATAACCCCGCCGCGGCGCACATAAATGCGGTAATCTGCGCAGGCAAAAGGTTCGCTGACGGCTTTTAATTTTCCGGCAGGGCGCATCACCCCGGGCAAACGCGCGTTCAAGCGCCCGTGCTCGCGGGTGTAAAGCGAAACGATGCGGTCGGTTTCGCGAAATTCTTGGCGGAAAAGAATAATGCCTGCGTCAGTAAAAATCATTCTATATAAAGGGTAGCAAATTCCCCGGTTTTTTGTGAGGTTATTTAAGGGCCTATATCTTCTTGGGCCTTTTGGCCCTTGTAGTTTGAATTCAAATTTAGGAAAATTTTATACAACCTTAAATTGTTGGAAAATAAAGATGAAAAAACTGTCACTCGTGCTTTTTGCAACTTTCTTACTTTTACCGGGAGCCCTTTTGGCCCGTGGACCCAGAACCTTTCGACCCGTTGTAAATGCTTTTGGCAAGCAACCCGCGCGGCCGGTTGTTTCTTTGCCAAATGCGTGGGCTTTTCCTAAAACGCACTTTTCCCGTATACCTTCTGCCCGCTTTGTACAACCCGCTCAAGTTCCTTTGGTAAACGGTATCGGTAAGCAGAACCAAATTGTTTCTTTTACTCCCTCAAAACCTTTCGCGAGCAAATTGGAAAATTCTTTGGAACGGAAATTCGCGCAATACCGCTTGGCTAATCAATTCGGCCAAATCCGCCCGGTTCCTGCGCTTTCCATACTGGGTAATTTGCCTTCCCAACAGGAAGAATACCGCCGTTTGGTGGACGCCTTGGGAAGCGGGAAAGAGGAAAAGCCTTTGCCTTTCTTGGCTAAAATGTGGTTGGATAAAGGCGGGTTTGTTCGCTATCAAAACGAAGAACAACTGGCTGCCGATTGTCATGCCTTCTATAAAGGAGAAGGCACTGCTTATATTTATTCCCTCACTCAACATAAGGTATTGGTGTATGAACTCCCGATGCCTATTTTTTACCGAACTCCTTATTCCGGGTTTGTAACGCTTGTTCCCGGAGAAAAGTATGTAATTATGTATGATACGGTGGAAGAAAAAGGCCGTATCGTAGAAAAATGGCTTTTTGATAATCCCACTTTTTTTAGTTTAGTATCTCGGTAGAATCAAAAGACCTAACACAAAATAGGCCCTTTGACCCTTGTTATTACTTAAAAACTTTTATTGAATATATGTAAGGATAAATCTTAAAGAGGACTTTTACTATGACCCAATTAAACCGCTTTTCTTGTGTATGCTGTGCCCTTATGTTGCTTGCTCCTGCCGCTTTTGCTCAAAGGAATTTAATTAAGGGGGGGAAAAATGTTGCAAAGGCTTTAACCGGTGCTCCGGCCAAATTACCTGCTATCACTTCCCGTGCGGCTTCTGCTTTGCCTAAAACCGTTACCGCTACCCAATTAAAAATTAAATTCCCGGAAGAATATGTTCAACTGGAAATTCCCTTCCCTGCGCAAAGCCCTGTTACCGAAACTTTAGCCGAGTCTATCAGTAAAAAAATAGAAAAGGTTTCTGCTACAGGCGTGCTGGGCGGCGGAAACAGCAATCTGTCTTCCACCTTCAAAACTCCCGACGGAGAATTGGTTCGTAAAGTGGTATTGGGCCCCGAACACTTTTCTAAGTCCAATAAAGCCGGTACCACTATGGGGTATTTGAAAACTCAAAAGATGAGTTATCCTTTACAAAACCCCAAAGGTGCGGAAATTATCGTTGCCAAAAACGACAAACTGCGCTATTTGTCCGACTTGAAAGCAGTTGTAAAAAGAGATGATTTTTTAGTAAGAAACGCGGAAAGTGGAACCATTGAAATTGTCCGGAGTCAGCAAGCCCCTGCGTGGATGACCGAAGGTTTTGAGGCCGCTTATAAAAAAGAAAATCCGAGCCATTTTGATTTGCACTTTGCCTTTTCTCCCGAACCTGTGGCTGTGCGGCATTTTACCGGCATGAAAGCCCTTTTGGAAGATAAAGCGGCGGCGGAATTAAGAATCGAACTTCCTTTCCACCCGCTTACTAAGGCCCCTGCCACGGTTTATAATCTGCTTAGAACCTGCGAAGTAGTTGGGGTGGGGGAACTGGGCCCTCGCACCATGATTGTCCGCCACCAGGACGGTTCTTTTGATGTTCACGCTTTTGACGAAATTCCGCCGGTATTGGAAAGCCAAATTATCCAAGCGACTCCTGTAGTTCGGTCCATTTCGTTGGAAGTCGGCCCGAACGGAGAAATTTCTGCGTCTAAAGAGGCCCTTGAGATAGAGACTATAGAAACATGGACTAAAGCGGGTTTTCCGTTGCTGTACGATGGCCAAACGCAACTTGCCCAAGATTTACATGCTTTTTATAAAGGAAACGGGAAAAAACAAATCTTTTGGGGCGAAGAAGTAACGGTATATGAACTGCCTTGCAGAATAGGTTATAAACCAGTCGGAAGAGAAGGAACCTTCCTGGAACCCAATGGTAGCAAAGTGGTAATTTATAACGGACGCGGCGGACAAATTGTAGATAGATCTGCTTTGGAACTCTATAATAAATAATCTTTGTTTTGCAAACAATCGCAATAAAAGATATAATATAGTACGTTTCAAGTGAAACAATTTTAAATTAATTAATAGGAGATACGCTCTTTCCAGTTCGGGTTTCCCGTGCCAGAATTAGCGTATAAGAAGAAAATGTTACCGACTTACAGACCTAACAAAAGAAGACGTGCCAAACATATCGGATTCAGAGCCAGAATGGCTACCGCCGGCGGCAGAAAGGTGCTCAGCGCCAGAAGAGCCAAAGGACGCCACGAACTCATCAGAGCCTAATTTATGCAGCCCAATGGTCTGCCGCGTTTTTGCCGCCTTCACCTTAAAAGCGATTTTCAAGGGGTTATAAAAGGCGGCATTAAACTGCAATATAACGGAGTTGTGTTGTGGGGGAGGGGTAGCACAGAAAAGCGCCCGGCCCGTTTTGCGGTAGTGGTGTCAAGGAGACTTGGCCCGGCGGTTATGCGTAACCGCGCCAAAAGGCTTCTGCGGGAAGCATTCAGACTTAATAGGAAATACATTTTACCCGGAACGGACCTTGTTGTAAGTCCTCGGGACAGCGAAAAAATAGCAGATGTGCACGCAGCGCAGGACGCGCTCATGACACTGTGCGGCAAGGCCGCCCTGCTTAGAGAGTCTTCAGATAAAGCGAACCCTGCTATTGAAGATTAAAAAATGAAAACGATTTCGCTTTTTTTCAAGAATTTGTTGCTTTGGCTGCTCAGTGCGTTCATGTTATTTGTCCGCCCGCTTTTAGGGCCAAAAGGTGTCTGCCGTTTTACACCTACCTGTAGCCAATATGCCAAACAAGCGATTTCCAAATATGGCGTGTTAAAAGGTTCTTATTTAGCCGTCAAGCGGGTGCTTAAATGTCACCCGTTCCATCCGGGCGGATACGACCCGGTGCCCTGATTCCTTTCCCTGTCTGTTTATTTTCCGCTTGCCGGCTGCACGGTTCTTCCGTGTCGCCTGTTGTTATATAGGAGTATTATGAACAGACAGTTTTTAATTACCGCCATGTTTTTCTTGCTGGTAATTACCGGTTACAATCAGTTTGTAGCCCTTCCCCGTGCCCGCGCCGCTCAGGCCGCGGCCGAGGAACAGTTGAAAAAAACCGCAGAAGAAGCCTCCCAAAAAACTTCTTCCGCCGTTTTGGTGGCAGGCGCACCTGTTACCAAAGAAACACCTACCGAAAAACCCGAAGAACTCATTACCTTGAATCTTCCTCAGGCGGATATTACTTTTTCGTCTAAAGGTGCCGGGATTAAAACTTATCTTTTCAAAGATATTGTCGGCGATGTGGACCTGACCCCGTATCAAGGGCCCGGGTATTTTGCCACTTTACCGACGGTAGATTTTGCCGAGTTTTCCCGCACGCAAGATTCTATTACTTTCTCGGGGGATATCGTCCCCGGGTTTACCGTTTCCAAAACATATCGTTTTAACGAAAACGGTATCAACAACCTAACCGTTACCTTTGAAAACAAAACTTCCAAAGACTTAACCCTCGGCGAGTGGAACTACCACTTCGGCCCCGGGCTTTCTACGGTAAAAAGCGAACTCAAAGATAATGAACGGGAATCCAAAGCTGTCTATTTGGTACAAGAGGCCGGAAAGAAAAAACCGACCTTGGAAGTTTTTGAGAAGGACGATTCCCAGCCTTCCCTTCCGTGGGTATGGGCAGGGGTGGAAAACCGCTATTTCCTGTCGGTGTTGATTCCCCAAGATTGGAAACCGGGTGCTTTGGCCACGAGCAAGGAAGTAATCGGAAAACAAAAACGCATGTGGGGGCTTTTTGGCGAAGGTGATTTGAAAGGCCCGCAATTGTCCGTTTCCGTACCGGGTGCCAATGTGGAGGCGAACTCCAAACTCGTCTATAATTCCGACTTTTATTTCGGCCCGAAAGATTACAAAGCCTTCTTGGCTTTACCGTATCACTTGGATCGCAGTATCGCTTTCGGTTTCTTCGGTGCTCTTGGTAAAATTGCCCGTAATGTGTTGGAAACTTTTTATGGTTGGACGGGCAACTATGGGGTTTCTATTATCATGTTGACGATTTTGTTGCAAGCGATTCTGTTTAAGTTTACGCTGATGCAATTAAAATCGGCCGCTCAAATGAAAAAGATTCAACCCGAAATGAAGCGTATTCAAGAAAAATATAAAGGCAACCCCGAAGCCTTAAACCGCGAAACCTTGAACCTGTATCGCAAATACGGGGTCAATCCGCTCGCGGGTTGCTTGCCGATGCTTATTCAGTTGCCTATCTTTTTGGCACTGTTCAATGCGCTTAGAACTTCGTGGTCGTTACACGGAGCCGATTTCGTATTCTGGATTACGGATTTGTCTTCCAAAGATCCGTATTATATCTTGCCCATTTTAATGGGTGCAGTGATGTTCTTTCAACAAAAAAACAATATGCCTGCCGGGACAGATCCTGCCCAGGCCGCTATGTTTAAGTATATGCCGGTGTTTTTTACCGTGCTTTTTATGAACTTCCCGTCCGGCTTGGTGTTGTATTGGTTGACCAACAGCTTGCTTACTTTCGGGATTCAAACACTTGTTAACCGCAAAATAGCGAAAGCCAACTAAAGGAGTATTTTATTATGGCACACAAAATTAAAGTAGAAGCCAAAGAAGTAGCCGATGCAATCGCAAAAGGCTTAAAAGAATTGGGTTTAAGAAGAGATCAAGTAGAAGTAACCGTCTTAAAAACGCCGAAGAAAGGTTTTTTGGGCATAGGTTCCCGCCCGGCTGTGGTAGAATTGCGCCAAAAACGCTGGAGCACGGCTGATTTAGATGCGCAAATCTATATGGACGTCCCGAAGCGCAAATCTAAACCTTCCCGCGGCGGCCGCAAAGACCGCAACTCCCGCGGCGGTCGCAGAGGGGCTCGCCGTACCTCGGATTTGGAAATCCGTATTCCTCGCGTAGAAAAAGGCCCCAAAGCCAACGAAGCGCAACTTTTGCCCAGTGAGGCTATCCAGAACGCCGTTATCCCGGAAAACTTGAAAGCCCCCATGCAAGAAGCCAAAGATCACTTGGCCAATGTGTTAAGCCACATGGGCGTAAAAGTGGAAAACTTAAACGTGTGGTGGGACGAAAAACAACAACGCATCTTACTTACTTTCGATTGCGACCACCCGGCCATTGTTATCGGTAAAGAAGGCAAAACCTTGGAGGCTATTCAATATCTGTCCACCTTGGCTATCAGCCGTCATTTTGATAAACCGATTTCCGTCATCACGGATACGCAAAACTATTGGAGAAAAGCGGAAGATAAAATCGATGCCGAAATTGCCAAAGGTATTGATGCAATTAAGCGTGGGCACAGTGTGTTCCGTTTCCGCCCCATGAGTGCCCAACTGCGCCGCTATATTCACCGCGCGGTGGAAGGCCACGAATATGTGGTAACTGCTTCGGAAGGGGAAGGCAAATGGCGTAAAGTTACCTTCCGCCCTACCGATAAAGCCACGGCTGATTTCCAAGCCGGTAAAGCCCCGGCAGATTTTGTTCCCGGTGTAATCGGTGAGGATATCCCCGAAGAAACACAGGAACAAGCCCCTGTTCAGCCCGTGGAAGAAACCCCGGTGCAACCCGTAGAAACAGCCCCCGTTGCCGACACTACCCCGGTTGCTGAAACGGCTCCCGTAGCCGAAGAAAACCCGGCGGAAACCACTGCCCCGGAAGCGGTCGCACAAATGCCTGTTGCAGTTGAAGAAACGGTGGAAGTAGTCGTGGCGCAAGAACCCGTGGAAGAAAAACAAGAATCTTCTTGCTCTTGCTGCAGCGGTTGTTGCGGTTCCTGCGGGGAAGAACCTGCCCCGGCTGAAACCCCTGTTGGAGAAGAGGTGGCGCAACCCGCACCTGAAATGCAAGCCCCCGTGGCGGAAACGCCCACTTGCGATTGCGGCCCGTTATTTGAAACTCCCGCCAACACGGAAGAAAATAAATAAACCAATTGTTTTTAAGATAAACAGGCACAGGTAAAAACTGTGCCTGTTTTTGTTTTCCAGAGTCTATAAAATACCTTTCGTTTTTCTTTGCGCGCGTGCGTACGGAAAATATCCTAAAAAAGCCCCTCAAAAATGATAAAATATATCTATGCAAACAACCATCTGCGCATTGGCAACGGGTGCGGGCGGAGCGGTGGCTTTAGTGCGCCTTTCCGGCCCGGACGCTTTGTCTATTCTTTCTAAAGTTACCCGTCGGCAAACCGCCTGGTCTCCCCGTGTGCAAACTTTTTGCACTATCTACGACGGAGAAACCGTATTGGATAAAGCCCTCGTTACCTACTTTCAAAGCCCTCACTCTTTTACCGGGGAAGATGTAGTGGAATTTGCCCTGCACGCTTCCTCTTACATCAAAGGCAGACTGTTGGAACTTTTGTGCGAAGCCGGTGCCGTGCCTGCCAAAAGGGGGGAATTTTCCCAACGGGCTTTTTTGAACGGAAAAATGGATTTGTTGGAAGCACAAGGTTTGTGCGATTTGATTGCCTCGGGTAACAAAGCCGCTCATAAATTGGCGATGGACAGTTTGGACGGAAAATTGACCGCGGAAGTGGAAAAAATCCGCACCACCCTAGCGGAACTGTTGGCCCAAATAGAAGTGCGTTTAGATGATGTTGATGAAGAAATGGTACCGCTTGCGCAAAGTTTTGTAGCAGAAGAAATAAACAAAGCCATGTGCGTAATTAAAAAATTAGCGGATACTTTTTCCGTCGGTAAATTTATTAAAGAAGGCCTCAAAGTGGCTATCGTGGGCGTGCCCAACAGCGGTAAGTCCAGTTTGCTTAATGCCCTTGTGGGCTTTGACCGTGCCATCGTGGCCGATGCGTGTGGTACCACGCGCGACACGGTGGAAGAAACCTTGGAAATCAACGGTCAAAAAATTATTTTAACCGATACGGCCGGTATTCGCGAACATGCGCTTGACCCGGCCGAACAGGAAGGTATGCGCCGCAGTATGCGTGCCATGGAGCAGGCTGATGTGGTGGTGTTTGTGTTAGATTCTTCCCGTCCGCTTACAGAGGAAGAAAATGCTTTGTGGCAGGATATCAAAGCCCAAGAAAAGCGCGTGCTTATCGTGCATAACAAAACCGATTTGTCGGCTAAAGGAAATCTTCCGCAAGGGGCGGAAAAATATCAAACTCTGCCTGTTTCGTGCAAAACGGGTGAAGGGCTTGCGGAATTAAAAAAAGCCCTCACGGCCGATGTAACCGCCGCCCAAACCGAAGGCGGGTTAATGATTTCCAATCTGCGCCATTTTGAGGCGCTCTTGCGCGCTCAAACCGAATTGGAAAGCGCACTCCTTCGCCAAGAAGACGGAGGCGAAATCGTGGCCGAGCATTTGCGCGGTGCGATTATTTACTTAAAAGATTTAATCGGCGAAGTAACCCCGGACGATGTTTTGGGGATTATCTTTTCCAAATTCTGTATGGGAAAATAGAAATGTTTGTTTGTGAAGAAAAATATGATGTGATTGTAATTGGCGGCGGGCACGCCGGTTGTGAAGCGGCACTTGCTTCAGCCAAATTGGGTGCTAAAACCCTTCTCTTAACCCAAAGCCTGGATACCGTAGCCCAAATGTCCTGCAACCCTTCTATCGGCGGAATTGCCAAAGGGCAAATCGTGCGTGAAATTGATGCCTTGGGCGGCGCCATGGGCCGCGTGACTGATTATTCTGCCTTGCACTACCATATGCTTAACACCGGCAAAGGCCCGGCGGTACACTCCCCGCGTGTCCAATGCGATAAAAAAGTTTATCAATTTACTTTCAAACATCTTTTGGAATTGCAACCCAATTTGGATATCATGCAAGACGAAGCCGTACAAATCGCCACGACCGATAACGGAGTTGGCGGCGTAAGAACTTTGCGTAATACTTTCTATCAGGCTAAAACGGTAATACTTACTTGCGGAACTTTTTTGGCGGGCAGTATCCACATCGGTACGGAGCAGTTCCGCGGCGGACGCTACAACGATATGCCCTCGGACGAACTGGCCAAAGATTTGCGCGAAGGTTTGGGCTTAAATATCTTACGCTTTAAGACGGGCACTCCCATGCGTATCAATGCGCGCGGGTTAGATTATTCCAAATTCCGTCTGCAACCGTCGGACGATCCCCTGCAACCCATTTCCCACTTTACGGATGTAAACGAACAGAAAAAACGCAAGTTTCTAAGTTGCTATGTTACCCGCACGACTTTGGAAACGGATAAAATTTTGCGCGAGAACTTCCAACGCTCCGCTATGTATAGCGGAAATATCCATGGCTTGGGGCCGCGGTATTGTCCGTCGGTAGAAGACAAAATTAAAAAATTTCCCGATGTTACCAGCCACCCGCTCTTTTTAGAGCCCGAAGGGTTTGATACCGAGGAGTATTATATCCAAGGTTTTTCTACCAGTATGCCCGAAGAAGTACAGCGCGCCCTTATTAAATCTGTTCCCGGTATGGAAAATGCCACTATCACGCGCCCCGGATATGCTATCGAGTACGATTTTTCCGACCCGATGGATCTTTACCCTCACTTGGAAAGCAAGCGTATTCCCGGCCTGTTTATGGCAGGGCAAATTAACGGCACCACCGGCTATGAAGAAGCCGGCGGACAGGGGCTGATTGCCGGTATCAATGCGGCGCGTAAAGTGCAAGGCAAAGAGCCTTTCGTCTTGCGCCGCGACGAAGCCTATATCGGGGTGTTGATTG
The DNA here is from genome assembly GCA_015062115.1 of Elusimicrobium sp. Taxonomy (NCBI): domain Bacteria; kingdom Pseudomonadati; phylum Elusimicrobiota; class Elusimicrobia; order Elusimicrobiales; family Elusimicrobiaceae; genus Candidatus Avelusimicrobium; species Candidatus Avelusimicrobium gallicola. Next base: position 66,284 of record SUVG01000004.1, read on the forward strand.
ATGACCTGGTCAACAAAGGGGTCAATGAGCCTTACCGCATGTTTACTTCCCGCGCGGAATATCGTATTTTACTCCGTAATGATAATGCCGACTTGCGCCTTACTCCTCATGCGTTGGAATTGGGTATGTTGGACGAAAAATACAAAGTGCCCTTTGAAAAATACCGTGCCCTTACGCAAAAACTAATCGAACACCCCAATGCCGATGTAACGCAAGAACTGGCGGACGATTTTGCCCCGTGGACGGTGGAAAAAGCCCGTACCCATGCGGATATTCATTTGAAGTATGCCGGTTATTACGAACGGAATAAAAAAGATGCCCAGCGCTTGGCGGATATGGACGCCGTTAAAATTCCCGAAGGGTTCGACCCTTCCGCGGTGCGCGGTATTTTGTTTGAAAGTTCCCAAAAATTACGCGAAGTAAAACCGCAAACCTTGGGCCAAGCCAGCCGTATCCCGGGGGTAACGCCGGCCGATATTCAGTTGTTGGCCGTACACATAGAACGCTTTAGGAGGCTGAAAAATGTTCAAAAAACTAACTGATTTTGCCCAAAGCGTCTGTTTGACCGTTAGCGAAGAACAAGCCAAACTGTTGGTTGCTTATGCGGAGCGTGTGTGGCAGAAAAAAGATTTTTTGAATTTAACCAGTGCCGCTGATTTGCAGGAAGTCCTCTCCCGCCATATTTGCGACGGGCTCGCAGGAGCCGCCAAAGTGTATGCCATGTCCCGTGTAAAAGGATTGGAAACTTTTACCTTGGCCGATGTCGGCTCGGGGGCGGGGTATATCGGCTTAACCATGGCGATATCCTTGCCTCAAGCGCAAATAACCTTGGTGGAAAGCATCGAAAAACGCTGTTCGTTTATGAACTGGGCCATTATGAATTTGGGCCTTAAAAATGTGAAAGTAAAAAATGCGCGTTTAGGTCAACACGGTCATTTCCAGTTTGATTTCGTAACCGAACGCGCGATGGGCCAACTTCCCGATATTTTGGGAATTTGTTTGAGTGCCGTTCGCCCGGGCGGGGTATTTATGGCCTACCAGGGGGAACACCCGCAGGCCGACCAAACCGACCCGGCCAAATACGGTGCGCAATTGCTGGGCGTGGAAAAATATACACTCCCTGCCGATGACAAAAAAAGACATTTTACCTTATTTGGAAAGAACGAGTAATGGATATTGTTAGGAAGATAACGGTTATTTTATGGATTTTAGCGGGCATGCTCATCATGCCGCCGCTTCTGCGCTCTTTTGGCTTAAAACCTGCCGAAATGGTGAAATCCTTTTTCTCTTCCAAAACCGAAACCCCTTCCGCCCAACAGGATCTCGCAAAAGAAGCACCTGTTCCTGCCGAAGAAAAACCTGCAGAAAAGCCGAAACCGCTTGCCCATGAAGAAGAAATGCAACCTTACGACCCGGAAGATGAAAAAGCCTTTAACGAGATGATTTCCGGGTTGGAAGAAATATCCCATGTAGCGCCCGAACGGGGATTGGAACTGTTGCCCACGCAAGTACACCGTCCGGCTGATTCCGCCAAAAAGGTGCGTTGGTCTCCGCCGCCTCCCGGTTTTTTAACGGACGATACTTTTAACTATCTTATTTATCGGGAAAAAAATCCCGTTACGCCCAAAATTAAAACCGTGCTCGACACTATCCACGGGAATTTAATGTTGGACTTAACCCCCTTTACCATTTTGATTAAGCCCAATAAAATTTTGGTAATGATTTTCGGCCGAAAAGAAAGTTACATGGATTTTACCAAACACCCTTCGTGGTCGGGGGCATCGTCGGATTTGCGCTCCGATACTATGTATGTAATCGAAGGACACGATTTTTATGCCTTATCCGTACACGAACTCACCCACCTTTATTTTGACGGATACTTTTTGCCTACCATTTCGCCGTTGTGGCTTTCGGAAGGCATGGCTGTTTATATGCAGATTCACTCCACAAAGCAAAAACCGGGGTGGTTGGATAGAAGTATGCGCCGCATCGTAAAGGGGGATATTATCCCGTTGGAGGAGATGACGGTTACCGAGGACTTAAGTTCCCTTTCCACGCGACAGGCCGAATTGTGGTACACGCAGGCTTACAGTTTAATGGATTATTTACTTAACAAACGCACCCGCGACGAATTTTATAAATTTTGTAATGAACTGAAGGCCAAAACGCCTATTCATCAGGCCTTGTATCGTGCCTATGGTATGCCTTTTAACAAAGTGAGCGTGCTTCAAAATGTATGGTTGCACGAACTTCAACGGGCTTATAAAGCGGGGGAAATCTTGCAGCAAAAACCTGCTCCCAAGCACGCCCCGCATCACACAGGGAAACCGCCGCGCACCTCACCGCCGCCCAAACCGAGCGCAAAACCGCCCCACCGAAAAGGGCCGCCGCCACCTCCTAAAAAAACGAAAATAAACAAATTGGAGATGGTACCCACCAATGCATATAAGGGAGGATTTTAATGAATCAAATTTGGACGCATATTCCTATCATGGCGCCAGAAATTGCCGACTTGTTGCTGACCAACCCTTCCGGTGTGTATGTGGACGGTACGCTGGGGTTAGGGGGACATACCAAGTACTTTTTATCCCGTTTGTCCGCCCAAGCGCGCGTTTTAGGGTTTGATAAAGACGAGGAAGCCTTGAAAATGGCCCAAGAACGGGTGGGAGATGCCCGCCTGCAGGTTTATCACAAAAGTTACACAGAAGCCCCGCAAGTGCTTCAAGAATTGGGCATTGGCGGCGCGGACGGAGCATTATTTGATTTAGGTTTGAGTTCTTATCAGTTGGATAACCCTGCCCGCGGTTTTAGCATCATGGGAAACGGCCCTTTGGATATGCGTTTTGATTTACAAAACCCGCTTTCGGCATCGGTAATCGTAAACACTTGGCCCATGGCCGAGTTGGAAAGAATTTTGAAAGATTACGGCGAAGAACGCAACTATACCAAAATCGCTTTGGCTATTATGCGTGCCCGCAAAGAAGCCCCCATTGAAACCACCGAACAGTTAAAAAATGTGGTGGAAAGTGTTTGCCCTCGCCACGGTAAAACCCACCCGGCTACGCAAACTTTCCAAGCCTTGCGTATTGCTTGTAACCAGGAACTCCAAACGGTGGAAACGGTGCTTAATTCGTTGGGGGCAATCCTTCGTCCCGGCGGGAGAGCCGCCGTGCTAACCTTTCACTCATTGGAAGACCGCTTGGTAAAAAATTATTTTAAGATGCTTTCCAAAACGGGCGATTGGAAACTGATTAACAAACATGCTTTGGCTCCTTCTTACGAAGAAGTACGCCAAAACCGTCGTTCCCGCAGTGCCAAATTACGGGTGATAGAGAGAATAAAATGAAGAAATATTTTGTCTTGTTGTTTGTTTTGTGTCTGTTTGTATTTGGGGTAGCGGTACTTCGCACCGAAATAAACCGTTCCGGGCGCGAAATCAGCCACTTGCAAAACGAAGTGGAAGTGAAAGAAGCCCGTAACCAATATTTGCAGTTGCAAATTTCCCGTTTGGCAAGCCCCGGCAATATTTCTGCCTTGGCACAGGAAAAATTGGGTTTGGTTCCGGCTAAACCCCACCAAGTGATTATATTGGATAATAAATAATATGTTTAAGAAAAAATCTTCTTCCCCGTTCGTGTTTAATGTTAAAAAACGTATGCGCGTGATAGGGTTGTGTATTTTGGTTTCTCCGCTTATTATTTTCAGCAGGCTTTTTTATGTGCAGACATTTCTGTATGAAGAATATTCCTCGCAGGCGGAAAAATCTATTTATACCTATTTGGCCGAAGACCGTTTGAGAGGGAAAATTTTAGATGTGAACGGACGCGAGTTGGCGGAGTCCGTGCGGACACATTCTTGCGGTATCAGCAAGAAATATGTGAAAGATAAAAATAAAACCATTTCCTTTCTGGCGGAAACATTGGGCATGAGCAAAAAAGAAATCACGGACGAGTGGAATAAACCTAATCGTAAGTTCTTTTTTGTCGCTAAGAAAATCAAGCCGGATAATTACATTAAAATTTCCAAAATCTTGCGTACTCCTTTGGGCCAAGGGTTAGATTTAACCCCGGAATACGAGCGTATCCACCCGTATGGGGAAAGCGCGTTGGATATCGTCGGTGCGGCAAATTCCAAAAATTTAGGGCTTTCCGGAGTGGAACAAATGTTCAACCGCGAACTCAGCCAAGACATCAGCAAAAAACGCGCTAAACGGGTGCGCCGCGGCGAGATTATTTACGACCGTAAACTAAAAGAAGAACTTTCCGTGGCCAATGTTTATTTAACCATTGACGAAGTGGCCCAATACTATGTGGAAACGGCCCTTAAAAAGGCTGTGGAAAATGTAGGTGCGGAACATGGTATTGCGCTGGTGCAGGAACCTTCTACCGGTAAAATTTTGGCGGCGGCTTCCTTTTTTGAAGAAAACGGAAAATATGTTATTAAGGACGGACAATCGTTAGCGTTCCAATTTGCATATGAACCGGGCTCTACTTTTAAGACCATTGCTATTGCTTCGGCGTTAGATGCAGGCGCGGTGAACATCACCGACAGTATTGATATGGAAAATCGCCGTTGGGAAGTGGCCCGCGGTTTTACCGTGCGTGATAATCAGCACGATAAAGACTATCTTTCCATACCGGAAATTATGCAACTTTCTTCCAATATCGGGGCCGGTAAAATTGCCGTGGAAATGGGGGCCAAGGAACTTTATAAATATATTAAAAGTTTCGGTTTCGGTACCAAAACGGATATCAATTTCCGCGGGGAATCTAAAGGGAGCGTGTTGGCTTATAACAAATGGACGCGGGTGGACTTGGCCACCAAAGGATATGGCTATGGGGTGCTTTTAACACCTATACAGTTAATCGGGGCTTATTCCGCTATTGCCAACGGGGGAACTTTGATGCAACCGCACCTGATTGACCGCGTGGAATATGCGGGCGGCAAGGTGGAAAAACGCTCCAAACCCGTTAAAATCCGCCGCGTGCTGACGCAGGAAACCACCGATATTATGAAAAAAGTTCTCCAAAGTGTAGTGGAAAACGGTTCGGGTAAGCGTGCGCAAATTACCGGTTACAATGTTGCCGGTAAAACGGGGACTGCAGAAAAATTAAGTAAAGAAGGAACCTACGGCAAGAGAAACCACGTGGTTTCCTTCTGCGGGTTTGTGCCGGTGGCAGACCCTCAATTTACCATTTTGATTATTTTGGATAATCCCACCAAATACACTTTCGGTGGTACGGCAGCGGCTCCCGTATTTAAGGAAATTGCCGAACGCTTGCTTGTAATGAAAGGCGTAAAGCCCGACCAGGTAGATTTTGAATAATTTACAGATTTATAAGAAGGAGAAGTAAAGAAATGAAACTTAATTTAGCACTTCATAAAATCGCGGAGATTATGCGCGCAGAGTTGTTTTCAAACGACCCCGAGCAAAAAGTATCTTCGTTCGTTACCGACAGCCGCGTAGTTTCGCCCGGAGATGCCTTTATTGCATTAAGAGGGCAAAAGCACGATGCGCGGGCGTTTATCCCTCAAGTATTGGAAAAAGGTGCCGCCGTAGTGGTGGCGGAAGCCGAAGGATTTACTGTCCCCCGGGACACAAAGGCTTCTTTTCTGTTGGTGGAAAATGCCTTAAAATCTTTACAGGCCCTTTCCAAATATCACCGCATGAACAGTACCTTAAAAGTGGCGGCCATTACAGGTTCCAACGGTAAAAGTACTACCAAACAAATGTTGCGTGCCATCTGTCAAACGGCAGGGGAAACCGTGGCCAATATGGGAAATTTTAACAATCAATTTGGGGTTCCTTTTTCCCTCTTGGAAATTCAACCCAAGCACGAGTACGGCGTCTTTGAGTTGGGGGCTTCTCACCCCGGGGATATTGAGGAAATTGCCTCCTTGGCTGTGCCCGATGTGGCGGTAATTACCAATGTGGCGCCGGCGCATTTGGAATTTTTTCACGATTTGCAAACCGTCTATCAAACCAAAACCGAAATTGCCAAATGCTTAAACTATGGCGGTACTTTGGTGTATAACGCCGACGACGAAATGTTAAGCCGCCTCAAAACGGAATTTAAGGGGAAAAGTATTTCCTTTGGTTTTGCTCCCGGGGCGGATTTGCAAATTCTGGAAACAGAAGTTTTTTCCTTCATTTATAAAGGTGAAGCCTATATCGTGGATATCAAGTTGGAACGCCACGATAAACTAAACGCGGCGGCTGCCGCGGCTGCGGCGATTGCCTTGGGGCTTTTTATGGACAATATCCAAAAAGGTCTCTTGTCTTTTACGCCGATGCCTATGCGTTTGGAACGGGTGGAAAAAAACGGTATCCGCTTTATTTTAGATTGTTACAACGCCAACCCGGCCAGTATGAAAAACGCTTTGGAAATTTTAGGGCGGGAAAAAGTCCTTCCCCGGGTGGCCGTACTGGGAGATATGAAGGAACTAGGCGAAAATGCTAAAGAATATCACCGTTTGGTAGCGCAGCAAGTGCTTGCTAACGGTGTGGAAAGTGTATTTTTAGCCGGGGAACAAATGCAGTATGCGTACGAAGTATTGCAAAATAATCCTGCCGTTAAATGCTTCTACGGGCTTACCCCGCAAGCCTGGACGCAAGACTTGGCCCTCACCTTAAAAGATGGGGGCACGTGCCTGGTGAAAGCCTCGCGCTCGATGAATTTTGAAAATATCTTAAAGGAGATCTAACCCATGCTGTATTATTTGTCACTGTTCAAAGATGATATTAGTTTTCTAAATATCTTCAGTTACATTACCTTTCGCACGGGCGCGGCGATTTTCACCTCGTTCCTGCTTACGCTTCTTATCGGGCCGAAAGTGGTGGCTAAATTGCGTTCTTATAAAATTCAACAAATCGAGCGCGAATACGGGCCGGCTTCCCACTTATCCAAAAGCGGAACTCCCACCATGGGCGGTATCTTAATTTTTATCAGTTTAATTGCCAGCGTACTTTTATGGGCACGGTTGGACAGCAATTACATTTGGTTACTTGTTTTTACCACCTTTACTTTGGGCGTTGCCGGTGTGATGGACGATTACACAAAACTCGTTAAAAAGAATCCGGAAGGTATGAAATCTTCCATTAAATTGGCAATTCAACTTTTTACGGCTGTGGTGGTGGTGGGCTATTTGGCCCTTAACCCGCCCAACGGAGAATACAGCACTTCCCTGATTATTCCGTATATGAGCAAAATGTTTATTGATTTGTCCGTCTTTTACTTTGCTTTTGCCATGCTGATTATTGTGGGTTCCTCCAATGCTACCAACCTGACAGACGGCTTGGACGGGTTAGCCAGCGGGTGCATGGTTTTTACGGCGGCCACTTATGCTATTTTTGCCTACTTGGCGGGAAACATCAACTTTGCCGATTATCTAAAAATTATTTATGTGCCCGGTGCGGGAGAAATCACGGTGTTTATGGGCGCGTTAATCGGGGCTTGTTTGGGCTTCTTGTGGTTTAATGCGTACCCTGCCCAAGTGTTTATGGGCGATACGAGTTCTTTGTTTTTAGGGGGGGTAATCGGCACGGCGGCTTTGTGCGTAAAACAAGAACTCCTGCTGCCTATTGCGGGGGGTATTTTCGTATTGGAAACGCTTTCCGTTATGCTTCAAATGGGGTATTTTAAGTTAACTCACGGTAAGCGTCTTTTTAAGATGGCTCCGATACATCACCATTTTGAACTGTTAGGTGTACCGGAACCGAAAGTAATTGTACGGTTTTGGATTATCGGCGCAATGCTGATGTTATTGGCGTTGGCTTCGTTAAAAATCAGGTAATAGTTATGCCTACTTTATTTAATAACTCGTCTCGACGGCGCAATACCTATATCAAAAAATCTCCGGGGATTTTTTCGGGGAGGGACTCGTTCCGCCCGGAACCGAATAAAGACGATTGGCATTTCTTAAAATTGGATATGCCTATCGCGTTTATTGTATGCGCGTTTGTATTATCCGGGCTTATTTTTACTTATTCTTCCAGCGCTTTCGATTCCACTTCCTTTTTCACGCGCCAGTTGGTATTTGATATTATCGGTGTAAGTGCGGCATTGTTTTTATCGCAGTTTTATTCCAAGTTAATAAAAGTAAAGTTTTTATCGCCTGCGGTGCTGCTGGGTATTTCTTGGGTGTTGCTGGTGATTGTGCTTTTCTCGCGCGAACAGGCCAATGTGCACCGTTGGATTGATTTAGGTTTCTTTAAGGTGCAACCTTCCGAAATTGCCAAAGTAACTTTGGTTATTTACATCGCGCATTATTTGGACAGTGTTACCGGTAAAATAGCCAAAAATATAAAACTTCTTTTTAAGCCCATAATTGTAGCAGGTATTACGCTTGCTTTGATTTTGGCGGAAAAAGATATCGGCACGCCGACCTTAATGGGAGTTGCCTTTTTGTTTATGCTTATTATTGCCGGTATGACCTTTAAGCAATTTCTTAAAATCTCTGCGTGTTTGGCTCCGTTTGCTATCGGGTTGGCAGTCCATCAGTTATTTATGGTTGATTATCGTCGTAGGCGCATCATGATTTTCTTAGATCCTTTTTCCGATTTGGGAGGGGACGGATACCAGTTGGGCCATTCGTTGTATGCGGTGGCTTCCGGCGGGTGGTTCGGTAAAGGAATTGGAAACAGCGAACTGAAATTGGAATATCTGCCCGCCGCCCATACGGACTTTATTTTTTCCGTTATGTGCGAAGAACTCGGGTTGTTTATCGGGACTATTATTTTGGTTTTTTTCTGTTGGTTTTTATGCCGCGGAATTGCCCTTGCGTGTGTAGCCAAAAAACATGTCCACGCGTACACCATTTTCGGCCTTACCATTACAATTTGTATGCAGGCTTTTTTTAATATGGCTATGGCGATCGGGTTACTGCCTACCAAAGGGATAGCTTTTCCGTTTTATTCCTATGGCGGGTCGTCGGTTATTATGACCTTGGCCATGGTCGGTATTATCTTTAATTTGGCGGCGGTGGATAATACCCAAAAAAATCTCCGTCAAGATATTTCACAATATAAGAACAGGAATAAATAATTATGAACAGACGCTTTTTGATTGCTTCCGGCGGAACCGGCGGCCATTTTTACCCGGGTTTTGCCTTGGGAAAACAACTGCGAAAGCAAGGTATGCAGGTGCTTTTTATCGTGCGTAAAAACGACCCTGCCGCTCAAATTTTGGAAACCCATAAATTGCGCTACCAAGAAATTGATTTTACGGGCCTTCCGCGTTCCGTTAATCCGTTCCGCCATTTGCGTTTTATGGGGAAATTGTTTAAGTCTTTGCATCAAACGCGCCAAATTATCAAAAAATTTCGCCCGGAAGTGGCCATCGGTACGGGGGGATATATTTCTTTTCCGCTTATTTTTGTGGCTCATTTTATGGGTATTAAGACGGCCGTGCACGATTCCAATGCCCGTTTGGGACTTTCCAATAAAATCTGCGGGAAATTTGCCGATTTGTTTATGCTGGGGTTACCTGTAGATAAAAAAATTAAAAACTCGGTGCTTACCAGCACGCCGATTCGCAAAGAATTTACCTATCCTGCTGATAGAACGGCTTTGTTGGAAGGATTGGGCTTAGATGCCACCAAAAAGACCGTTTTGGTAGTGGGGGGTAGCCAAGGAGCCAAGGGCCTTAATGCGGCGGTTGTAAAGGCTGTTAAGAAGTTTAATTCCTGGCAATTTATTCATATCACGGGTGATCGGTGGTATGGAATCATGCGGGAAGAATATAGCGGCCTTAAAAATGTAGCGGTGTTGCCCTACAGCCACGAAATTTATGCGCTTATGAAAGTGGTAGATTTGGCCGTTTGCCGTAGCGGAGCCAGCACACTTGCGGAATTGATTTACTGCCGTGTTCCCTCGGTATTGGTTCCTTTTCCGCACGCAACGGCCGACCACCAATACTACAATGCCAAAATTTTGGCCGATGCCGGTTGTGCCAAAGTGGTACGCGAAGATAAAGATTTGGAAAGAAACCTCCTGGGGGTTCTTTCCGGCCTGGTTCAACGCCGTGGAAACGGACGCTTGGCGGCCATGCACCGTGCTTATCGCAGGCTTAAGATTCCCAACCCGATTACTTCTGCTAAGAAAATTGCGGATATTTTGCGTAAGTTATAATAAAAAACCCCGGGTTTCACAACCCGGGGTTTTTATGTCGGTAAAAATTAAATACCGGTAAAGAATCTGCACAAGGCTGCCGTATCTTCGGTAGCTTTGCTGCCTTGGGTACAGGTTTTGTTGTTATCCACATCTTGCGTTAATTTATAAATGTAAGAAGAGGTGGAACTTTCGTCAGAGCGGTAAGCGGACACCGTGCCGAAAGTGGAAATATCGTAAACAAACAGATCGGTAACAAATTGGGTGTTCGTTTTCCAAGTGCCGCCTTTCATTTCGACATCGGCAATGTTGGCTTTCGTAACGGTGGTAGCGTTCGGGTCGGCTTGTTGATAGCGTTGTACGGCGCTTACCAATGTTTTGAGGTTAACCAATCCTTCCGACATGCGAGATTTTTCTACAGCCGCTTCGTATTGGGGAAGGGCGATGGCAGACAAAATGCCGATAATCAGTACTACTACTAACAATTCAATTAAGGTGAAGCCTTTATTCATGTTTTTCTCCTGTAGTTAAGTTCTCTGTATAGTATATCCGTTTTAGTTTTCTTTTTCAAACTGTATTTTTGCGGGAGGAAAGAATTATTTTTCTTCCCAAAAGTTTTCATCTTTTTTCGGTAGCCCGTTTTGCTCGAAATGTTGAGCCGCTTGAGGGTGAGCCTTCAAAGCGTTTTGTTGATATTCGGCCCAATCTTCGGCAGGCGAAGACGGGTTTTCGTATTCGGCTCCTGCCAATCGAAAATCTTGCAGGGACAAATCTTTTTCTTTCGCTTGGAAAAAGGCTAATAATTTTTTATTTCCGTTGGCTTGGTTGAAAGCGAAAAGTTCCACCAGCCCGTAAGGGGCCAAAGTAAAGAGGATAGCGTCCCACTCTGCGTCTGAATTCATAATTTTTTCTTTTATTTCTTCAAAAGGAAGAAATGCCTGTAACAAGTAAGATTTGTTTTCGATAATGGAATACCAAATTAAATCTATTTTATGAGGGAGCGGTTTTTCGTTTTCCAAACGGATACTGTTTAGGTTCCCTCCGTTTTGAATATAAATTTTCGGGTAAGAGTAGCGCATCTCCTCATCGGTGGGGGAAAGTTGAAACTCGGCAAAAAAGATTTCTGCCGGGTAAAGTTTCGGTGCTTGAAAATGAACGGTATATTCCGCGATGCCTCTTTCTTCTTTTTTTTCTTGTATAAATTCTTCGCTCGATTTGCCGCTTTTCAATCTGTTTAATTCTTGTTTATATGCTTCCAAAAAGGCTTGGCGAGTCGGGGCAAAGGTGTCCGGCACATCTTCTATCCATTGTAACGACATTTCTTTTTGTTGGGCTAAATCTTCATCGGAAATTTCCGCAAGTCCCGTTTGCGCCAAATATTCTTCTTTGGTTGTGTTTTTTATTTTTTGGCGGGCTTCTTCCACTCCTTTTTGAGGATTGAAGGGGAAGGTTTCCTCGTAGCGGATAACATCTGCAAAAATGGTTAAGCCTTTCTCCGGGTTTTGTTCAATAAAAGAGAGGAAAGGAGATTGCATCATTTCGGTATAGGCTGCTCCCAAGCGCATATCATCTATTTGATGCGGGCCGATTTCTTCCATGATGCGAAAGCGCAGACGGAATAAATAATACCAAAAGGTTTGTTGCTCTATATTGTTTCCAAAGACTTCGGGGCCTTTATCCATAAGGGTTTGAAACATGACGAAATAAGAGGCCGTTTCAAAAAAATCTTCGGGGATAGGGGTATTTGTATTGTAGATATTTTTAGCAATTTGTTGTTTTATTTCGGGCGTGGCATACGGAAAAGAAGGGGCCGTTTCCCCGGGTTGGGGTTGTTTTCCTACGCAACCGTAGGAAGAAGCTAAAATGGAAAACGCAAGGGTGAGATTTAGAAATTTATTCATACTTTATCCTCCAAAAGAATTTTTATTGTAACAAAAAAGGGAAACTCTATTTCCCTTTTCAAAAGTATTATTTTTTCCCGCGGATTCGGCGAATATTTTTGCGGTGTTCGTTAAAGGTTTTGGAAAAGACATGGCGTCCGCCCGATTCGGCCACAAAGTATAAATTTTCGAAATTGGGTTCCGGTTGCAAAACGCCCAAAACGCTTTCGTAACTGGGGTTGCAAATCGGCCCCGGCGGAAGCCCCGCATTGCGATAAGTGTTGTAGGGCGATTTTACCTTTAGGTCTTTGTAAGTAAGTCCTTTTTTCCAGTAACGGTTTTCCTTCAGGTTGAATCCCAATGCATATTGGACGGTAGGATCTGCCTCTAAGCGTTTGCCGATGCGAAAACGGTTTAAGTACACGGCGGCAATTTTAGGCCGTTCGTCATGCACGACGGCTTCGCGTTCTACGATGGAGGCCACGGTCAGCACTTGTTTTTCCGTAAGGTCGGTGGGATATTTCTTAAAAAGCGGTGCGATTTTTCGTTTATATTGGCCCAGCATTTCGTTTATCACTTTGCGCGGAGGCATATTTTCGGAGAAGAGATAAGTGGAGGGGAACAAATATCCTTCCAGTTGTTCTTTGCGGACGATATCCAAAAACTCGTGCGGGTTTGTAATGCCGCGCGCGCCCAATTCTTCGGCAATTTCTTCGCTTCTCCAACCTTCCAAAAAGGTTACTTTCTCGTAGTGGGTACAGCGGCCCGATTTAATGCAGTTAATTACTTCGAAGGCCGAAGTATTTTTGCGCAAATCAAAACGCCCTGCTTTCAAATCGCGTGCGGAAGAGGTGAGTTTAAGAATTATTTTGAATAATACTTCACTGCGGATCACTCCTTTCTTTTTAAGCATTTTGGCTACGGAGTTACCGCTTTGTCCCGGTTCGATTTTTACGACGGTAAGAGGCCCCTTGCTGAAAAAATAAACCTTAGTTGCCCAGGCTCCCAGGCCCAGCATCAATAGAAATAAGGTTATAAACAAGAGGAATCTTTTCATGTTGTTATTTTACCAGTTTGAAGAAATGGCGTTTCCCGGCTTGTAACACATCACCGTTTTCAAAGGTTAACGGGCCGTCTTGCGTTACCTTTTCGCCTTTTAAGCGCACAGCCCCTTGCTCGATTAGCCCGCGGGCTTTGTTTTTACTTTGGGCGGCCCCGGCGGCAAACAGAACAGCCGATAAAGTGGCCCCTTCTTCGGGTTTGAATTCGGGGATATCGGTGGGGAGTTCTTTTTTAGAAAATACTTTTTCGAAATTTGTAAGCGCGGCTTGGGCGGCTTCTTCGCCATGGAAGCGGGTTACCAACAACCCGGCCAATTTCTTTTTGGCGGCCATGGGGTGCATAGATTTAATTTCGTCCATATTTTCGCTGGTCAAAAGTTCGTAGTACATGGGCATCAGTTCGTCGGGAATAGACATGAGTTTACCGAACATATCGCCCGGTTCGTCGTTAAGACCCACATAGTTGCCATAAGATTTGGACATTTTTTTCACTCCGTCCAAGCCCACTAAAAGCGGTACGGTAATGGCCACTTGCGGTTCTTGCGCGTGGTTCTTTTGTAGTTGGCGGCCGACGAGTAAGTTGAAAATTTGGTCTGTTCCGCCCAATTCGATATCGGCCTCTAAGGCCACGGAATCTTGGCCTTGGAATAAACTGTAAAGTACTTCAAGCATGCTAATAGGGCTCCCGGCGGCCATGCGTTTTTTGAAATCGTCGCGTTCCAATACTTGCGCCACCGTTACTTTTTGTAACGTTTGCAACAATTCCTTCCCGCTGACAAACGGATCCAACCACTCGCTGTTAAAGCGAATTTCGGTTTTGGCAGGATCTAAAACCTTGAAGGCTTGTTCCGTATAGGTTTTGGCGTTTTCTAAAATTTGTTCTCGTCCTAAAACAGGGCGGGTGGAATCGCGCCCGGAAGGATCACCCACTGCGGCGGTAAAATCGCCGATGACGAGTACGGCCGTGTGGCCTAAATCTTGAAAGCGGCGTAACAGGGAAAGCGCCACGCTGTGGCCTAAGTGCAAATCGGCACTGGTCGGGTCGCACCCGAGTTTTACTTTTAATTTTTTACCGCTTTCTAATTTTTTGGTTAAATCGGCTTTGGATACAATATCTACGCAACCGCGCGTTAAAAAGGAAATTTGTTCTTCAATCGTCATTATTTTTTCTCTCTTGTAAATGGATATTTCTTATATTTTACCATATACAAAACAAAACCGCCCGGTCTGTTTTCCGGGCGGTGTTTTGCGGGTTGGCTTTCAGTATAAATCGAAACGATTAAAAGCTAAAGTGCCGGGCCAAAACCATAACACGAACAGCAGTGCCGGTACTAAATATACCAGTAATGACCACATCCCCGACAGGTTGATATCATGTAACCTCCTCACCGTGGCAGACCACAACCACGCAAAGGCGATAATTCCCACAATCGCCCCCAGTACATTAAGCGACATTTCCGGCGATAAAAAGACCGCCGGCGGTGCTACTTGCAGGAAAATAAAACTGCTCAAAGCAAGCATTACCCCGCAAGCACATGTAGTTATAAAATAGGCCATACGGCCCATGCGTCCTTGTAATGTAAACATACGCTACCCCCTGTTATCAAACAGGATAAGCGCAGAACTTTCTTTTGGAAGGGGAAAAAACAGGTTAGTAAAAATCGTAAGGGTCTGCCGTGATTTTTAAGGATACTTTTTTTGCCGGAACAAAAGTTTCCACCTCTGCTAATAATTGGGCGCGTTTTTCTTCGGTGGTTTTGAAGAGTAAATATTGTTTTTTTAAGGTATCCGTTTTTTTGGCACACCATACGGGGCCGAGTATTTCCGTTGCCCAGTTTTTGCAAGCCTGTTTTAGGCGGTGGGTTTCGGTGTTTAAGAGGTCTGTCTCTTTAGTTTTTAAAGTCACACGCAATAAATGCACAAAGGGCGGATAGGTAAAACTTTCTCGAAGCATCATTTCCGTGTCGGCACAGGCAGCATAGTCGTTAGTGAGGAGCGGTTCATAATCGTAGCCTTGCTCGTCGGCTGTTTGGATAATGAGGCGTCCGTTTTTAAGCCCGGACAAATGCCCGCGCAAACCAAATAACAGTTGTGCAAATTTTTCGGTGGTGCGAAAGTCCGGCCCGTCCAGTTCCAATTCGGCATCAACAATGGCGGCCAGGGTTACTTTGGCCCCGCGCAAAGCGGCCGAAGCCATGCGTGTGCCCACAATTATATCGGCATTTCCCGTTTTTAAGGCTTCCAACGCTTCAAACCCTTGGCCCGATTTCTTTTTTAAGGTGTCCGATTCCAAACGAAGTAACCGTGCTTGCGGAAAGAATTTGGTAATTTCGGCGGCCAGTTTTTGAGTTCCGCCACCGCGGGACTTAAAAATCAGATTTTGGCATTGGGGGCATTTCTGTTGGATAGGTTCTGCCGTGCCGCATTTCTTACAAACCAACCTTTCTCCCGTGTCTGCAGATTTTTCGTGTGTTAAAATGGCCCCGCATTTTTTACATTTGGCATAAGCCCCGCAGTTTAAGCAGTAATAAGCATTGGCATAACCTCGACGGTTCAAAATGAGAAGTACCGTTTCTTTTTTCCGTAAATTTTGTGCGAGTTCTTCAAGTAAAAAGTCCGAAAGGAAACGAGATTTCTTCCCTTTTTTAGGGGTTATCTTGATTTGGGGGGTAAAGGTATGGCCCGGTACTTGTTCTTGGAAAGGAAGGGATAAAACCCGGCCGTCCTTCACAGATTTTAGAATTTCCACACTCGGGGTAGCCGATACGAATAAAAGCGTGGCTCCGTGCATTTTGGCGCGGAAAGAAAGCAGTTCCCGTAAATGGTAATAAGGTTTGTTTTCCTCTTGTTTATAATTTTCGTCCCCTTCGTCCAGCACGGCGGCCAAGCGCAGGTTTTTGAACGGGAGAAGGGCCCCCGAACGGGTTGAAATAACCACACAGGGAACTCCGTTGGAAATAGCCGAGAAAAATTTTTTCTTTTTGGATAGGAGCATTCGACTGTGCCAACAAAAAACATTATGCGCGCCGAAGCGTTGCTCGGCTTCTTTAATAAATTGTCGGGCCGCTACAATATCGGGCACGGTAATAAGCGTTTGCCCGTAACCGGCCAAAACTTCTCCGGCCAGGCGAAGTACTGTTTCGGTTTTACCCGTGTAAGCGGGCCCGCTTAAAAGAACAGGGTGATACTCATAAGCGGCAAAAGCATGCATGGTGTCCAACGCTTTTTGTTGCGAGGGAGTTAACTGAAAAGAGGGCGTTTTTACCTCAATGCTAATGGCGGCGGGGGGAGTATCCAACTTAAAATAAGGTTGGGGGGGAACTAATGCAAAAAGAATCTGCCCGATAGGGCAACCCCAGTTGCTTTTCATAAACTTGGCCAATGGGAATAAGTCGGAACCGAAAATAGGGCGGGTATCCACCACGGAAGTGATTTCTTTTAAGGATATGCCTTCCGGAGCGCCGGAAACCTCGGTTACTTGCGTAACCATACCCCCCGTTAAAACATGGCCGAAAGGAGCCGTTACACGCACGCCGGGACGGACTTTGTCTTCCAATTCCGCGGGAATTGCGTAGTCAAAATCTCTGTCCAAGGGAACATCAAAGGCTACTTTACAAAACATAAGGGAGTTATTTGGCGGCGCCTTTCAGGCCCAATTCGGCCATAACCATTTGCAGGTCGGCCCAGGCATCTTTTTTCCAACCGGGGTTACGCAAAAGGGCAGCCGGGTGGAAAGTGGCCAAGATTTTTACCGGACGGGGAAGGGTGACGGTGTCTAAACTTAAATCGTAAAATTTACCGCGCAACGCCCCGAGCGACTTGGCATCGGCAATAAGTGCTTTGGCAGATACTCCGCCCAAAGCCACAATATATTTGGGGCAGATAATAGAAATTTGTTGTTCCAGGTATTTGCGGCAACAGGCAATTTCGGTAGCGTTCGGGGCCCGGTCATTGCCGTGTTTTTCGGGGTGCAAGGGGTCGGTCATGGGGTGGCATTTGGCAATATTGGCAATAAATACATCTTCGCGTTTAAGCCCCATGGCGGCAATCATTTTGTCCAGCAGTTGCCCGGCACGGCCCACAAACGGGCGGCCTTGGCGGTCTTCATCAAAACCGGGGCCTTCTCCCACAAACATTAAATCGGCGTCCACATTTCCTTCTCCCGGCACGGCGTGAATACGGGTAGCCCCCAGCGGGCAACGGGAACAATTACGAATTGTTTGGGACAATTCTTCCA
Organism: Elusimicrobium sp.; assembly: GCA_015062115.1. Lineage (NCBI taxonomy): Bacteria > Pseudomonadati > Elusimicrobiota > Elusimicrobia > Elusimicrobiales > Elusimicrobiaceae > Candidatus Avelusimicrobium > Candidatus Avelusimicrobium gallicola. Next base: position 83,570 of record SUVG01000004.1, read on the forward strand.
AGGCGGCTGTTTTTTGGGCGGTGTTCATCATAGGGGCAAACTCCTGATTGGGGGTAGTGGGTACGGCTTCGGGGGTCTTAGCCGGTATGGAGGCTTTTTCGGCACGCTGGCGTGCGCGCGAAAATTCCACCGTTAAGGTTTCGCCTTCCGCCATGCGCGTAAGAGCGGCGGAAACAGGGGCCTTAGCAGGCTGGGCACTTTCCGGGCGTGAAACATCGGCGGCCGCAATGTGTGCAGCCGCCGGTGTAATAAATTCGTCTTCGTCCTGGGAGGCCAAAAAATGTTTTAATTCTTGTGCCAACCGGCCCAGCGAATCTTGTGCCATTATAATCTCATGGGTTCTTTGGCTTTGCGTTCCGCTTCTTTGCGGGCTTCTTCTTGGGCGCGCAATTCGGCTTCCAAGTTTTCCTTGCTGATGCGGAGTACTTCGTCTTTAGAAACGCGGCCGGAAAGAATGTCGTCCAAGGCTACTTTGATGACCACGGCATGGGGTTGGTTTTTGTATTCTTGTTTTTTCTTGAGTTCTTTGGCCCAAGTAGAAGCCAACACCACGATGTCGTAGCGGTCTCCGTCGTAGTTCATCAGTTTAGCATCAAATTCTTTGTCGTTCTTTACGGACATATTCACTCCCTCTGTTTTTTACTTCAGATTTTTAATCTTCTTCAAATCTTGTCTATTTACGCGGCACTGTTCGGCGGCTACAATGCCGGCCATATCGTCCACGGCTTTTTTTAAGTCATCGTTAAGCAAGGCATAGTTGTAATGTTCCAACTCTTGCATTTCCTTTTTGGCCGTTTCCAAGCGGATTTCTATATCTTGGGTGTTATCATTGCGGCCCAAAATGCGTTTTTTAAGTTCTTTCAAACTGGGCGGCACGATAAACACGGTGGCGGCTTCGGGATATTGTTGCTTAACGGTACGGGCACCTTGCACATCAATAACCAAAATGGGGCAAATCCCTTTTTTCATCAAATCATCAACAGATTTTTTGGGGATTCCGTAATAATGAGTATGCACTTGGGCCCATTCCAACATTTGGCCTTTTTTAATGGCCTGTTCGAACTGTTTAATCGTCCAAAACAGGTAATCCACCCCATCTTTTTCGCCTTTTCTCGGCGAACGAGTGGTGGCGGTAATGACACGCGAAACGGTTTTGTTACGCTTCAGTACCGCATCTACGATAGTCGTTTTTCCCGCCCCGGAAGGCGAAGATACAATAATGGGAAAGGCTTTCATTGTTATATTTTAGTAAATTATTGGCGGGCTAGCAAATACAACTTCCGCCTTTGGGTTATATTAAATATACCCTGGCGGAACGGCGGCACGCGTTTGCGGGCCGGCCAATTCGTCTAATAATTTGATAATACCGGGTACTACGCGTTGGCAATCAAAATCTTCTTCGTAGTATTGATGAATTACCTTTTTATAAAAATCGACTTGCTGTTCATTTTTGTTAAACTCAAAAGACAATCTTTCCTGGGACAGGGCACTTAAATCTTCTTCCGGGAAAAAACCGAACAAAATCTTGTTCCCTTGTTTATACAAGAACGAGATATGCGGGTCTTTTGAAATCGTGTTCAGTTCTTTTTTTATGGTATCATCGTCGGCATTAAAAACAGATTTATTTTGCTTAAAATAAGATTTATAGAATTTGCGCGTTTTAATATAAGAAGCAACCCCGAAAGAACCAAAAGCCCCATTTTCAACGGATGCAAGTTTTTTTTCCCAAATTTCTTTTCCAAAAAATTTGCTTAAGAAATCTTGATGTGCAAACGCGTCTAATAGGCGGTTTTCGCCGGGTAAGGCGGGCAACTGTTTTCCTTCCAAATAATAGCAAAGAGATTTTTCCTCGGGGAAACTTCCGCTTTCAAAAATTTCCATGCCGTATAGCGGGGTGACAATGCAGGAAGTGTATTCTTCCATAAGATGCGTTATGGGGACACCTCTTTCGTACGATACGCGAAAGTCCCTCACGCCTGCAAAAAAGTAGTTTTTCGGTTTAATGGGTAATGCCCATAAATTTTGTGCTTTGCAGGTGGCTGCTTCGGGCAGGGAAGAGTGTTTATCCCACTTTCGTAAATCGGTGGAAAAAAGGTGGACGGCTTCGTGCAGGGCAATGTTAAAGAAGGCGACGGAATCCAAATGATTAAACCCACCCAAGGTAATGGTGTTTTTAGCGGGAGTCGCATAACATTTAGTTTCTTTGCACAGGGCAAAGGTATAGCGATTTAATACTTGCCCGTTTAACCCGTAACGACTAAATGCATAGTGAGCCCCCAAATATCCCCAAAAAATTTTTTGGTCATCTTTTTCGGGGCTGGAGTGTAACTCGGTAAGAGGGATTCTTTTATCGGTTAAACGAACCGTTTTGTACTTTAAGATTTTTTCGTTTTCCTTCAACCATTTGAGAAAATCGTCCACGCGGTACCAGCCTGTTTGGCGGTTTTCATCTTCGAAGGAGGTGCGCCCGTAATAGTCTTGTATATCTTTGAGTACAGGCTCAAAAAGAGCGTGTTGGGCTTGAAAAACAGCGGATTCCAAATGAATCTCGTGCGCGCTTGTGTTGCAAAAAGCCGCCAAGATAAAAAAGGAAAGGAAAAGTACAATTGTTTTGTACGGTTGCATACTGAAAGTATAGGAAATCAAGTTCTTATTTTCAAGGAACGCGAACGAAGATGTCTTGATTATTCACTCAAAAATACTAAAATAAGTAATATGAAGAAAATTTTTCTATTTATTTTATGGGCCGTTTTACCGGCTTATTTGTGGGCCGCCGGCGATTTCCCTTCCTTGGAAAACCAAATTAAAAAATCTTTACAAGAGAAGCGGATATCGTCTTTTTTGTCCTTGGTTATTGAGGTGGAAGAACCCACCGAATATCAACGGGAGGAAATGATTAAGCTGGAAAATAAACTCTACCGTTTAGCCAGCGAACAAGAATTTAAGGACTTTGCCCAACTGGCTAAATTTTTAGATGATTTAATGCCCGAAGCCGAGAATGATACTATCTTCATTAAAGATGCTTTCCCTGTGCAAGAAGGGGAAGAACCGAAAGGAGATTTAGATTGCGACGGCAGAACCTTCTATGCACTGGGGGTGTTGGAGCGCTTGGGAAACCCTTTTAAGGTGTATGCCGTGTCGCAAATTGACCACATGTTACTTACTGACGGGAACTTGTTTTATGATTTGTTATACAAAGAGTTTGGCCGTAAACCGATGAAAAACGAGTGGTCATTTTCGTTCCCTTTCATCACCAAACAGGAACTGTACGGGCATCTGCTTGCCAACAAGGCCATCTATTTTTGGAAAGGCGGGGGAAAAATGTTTTATGATGAACAACTCCCTTTCATCGAAAAGGGATTTCCCCTTGCGGAAAAAGCCTACGAGAAAAACCCGAAAAATGTATCGCTTTTGCTTAACTGGTACAAAATGTTAAACGAAAATAAAGATGACTTTTCCTTTCCTCAAATTTTGGAAGCTTTAGGCCTTTTGCTTGGCCGTGCGGAAACGGAAGGATTAACCTATAAACCTGTCTATGTGCCACAAGGGTTTTACATGGACGGGAACGACCGGGGAAAAATTATAAAAGAAAAGATAAAAGAAACCCTTACCCTCAACAAATGGATCGCCTACACCTTGCAACGCGTCGGAAATTTGTACGGTCTTGATGCTGAGAAGTTTATTTTGGAACTTTATATGGAAGCCACCCCGGATATTTACGGACAAAATCAACGGACCTATGCGTGTGTTCTTCATGCTTTGGGGCATTCGCATGAAGAGGTATTAGCGCACCGGAAGCAAGCTGATGAAAAATTCTATAAGTATATGGAAACTCTTGATCAAGAAGAGACTCCGGTAGAAGAGTTATTTTCGCTTAATATAATTTATAAATATCAAGTGAAAGTGACGGAACAGGAATTTTTAAGTTATTGTGAAAGGACTTTCCGCCCCCGTGAAAAGAGCTTTAACTAAAATAAAAAACCCCGGTAAATTTACCGGGGTTTTCTATTGTTTTTGAATAAACTTTTCCAGTAATTTTTTATTCTCGTCCCAATTGCTTTTTGTGCATTTTGTCCATATCCGGGCAATCAAATAGATCGCTCCTATTATTACCCCTGACAAAAGGGTTATAAATATCTCTTTCGCCAACGGGAGTTGGGTTATGGCCGTACGAGCAAAGCGGTTCCAAAGGTGCCCGAAACCTACAATACACCCGACGAAAAAAACCCCGGCTATGGCTCCCCAAAAAAACAACAAACAGAGGTCTTTTAATTTTTTCATACTGTATATACTAACAAAAAACCCGCTCCGTTAAAAGAGCGGGTTTTTTAGGTTTAGAACCGATTATTTGCGTTTGGCAGCCAACACATCTTTGGCGGCGGCTTGCGCAGCAGCCAAGCGGGCTATCGGCACGCGGAAGGCAGAGCAGGACACATAGGTAAACCCTTCGCGGTGGCAGAATTCCACGCTTTCGGGGTCACCGCCGTGTTCACCGCAGATGCCTACTTTCAGGTTGGGTTTCTGGTCACGGCCTTCGGTTACGGCGTGCTGAATAAGCATGCCTACACCGCGTTGATCCAAGGTTTGGAACGGATCCGCTTCCAAAATACCTTGTTTGAGGTATTCGGGGAGGAAGGAGCCGATATCGTCGCGGGAGAAACCAAATGTCATTTGCGTAAGGTCGTTGGTGCCGAAGGAGAAAAAGTCCGCTTCCGCAGCCACTTCGTAAGCGAGGACGGCCGCACGCGGAATTTCAATCATGGTACCCACAGAGTAGTTGAGTTTTTTAACTTTCGTTTTGGCTACTACGGCTTCGTAGGCGGCGCGGATGAGTTTTTTCTGGGTGATAATTTCGTTTACATCGCAGGTAAGCGGAATCATCACTTCCGGAATCGCTTTTACGCCTTCTTTAATAAGTTCGGCAGCCGCTTCGAAAATAGCGCGGGATTGCATGGAAGTAATTTCCGGATAGGTAACACCCAAGCGGATACCGCGGTGACCCATCATGGGGTTTACTTCGTGCAAGCCGGCGGCGCGTTCCTTAAATACAGCCATGGAAATACCAAGGGCTTTGGCCAATTCTTGTTGTTTTTCGGGCAAGGTGGGCACAAATTCGTGGAGCGGCGGATCCATCAAGCGGACGGTTACGCCGTATCCTGCCATGGCTTTCATCGTGGCTTTGATTTCTTTCTTCATGTGGGGGAAGAGTTCTTCCACCGCGGCTTTGCGTTCTTCTTCGCTGCCGGAAAGAATCATTTTGCGCAAGATGAAGAGCGGTTTTTCGGAATTTTTACCGTAGAACATATGTTCAATGCGGAACAGACCGATACCTTCAGCCCCGAATTTGCGGGCTTTCACGGCATCATCTTCCGTATCGGCATTGGCACGAACTTTCAGTTGGCGTACTTTATCGCACAAACCGAGGAAAGCGGTAAGGTTTTTGTTTCCTTCACCGGCACCTAACATTTTAAGCGCACCGGCATAAACATAACCTTTTGTACCGTTCAAGGTAAGTTCGTCGCCTTCTTTATAGGTTTTGCCACCCATTTTAACGGTTTTGGCGTTCAAATTGATTTCCAATTCGCCGCAACCCACAATACAGCATTTACCCCAGCCGCGGGCAACCAAGGCCGCGTGAGAAGTCATACCACCGCGTTGGGTCAAAATACCCGCCGCAGCACGCATACCTTCAATATCTTCGGGGTTGGTTTCTTCGCGTACTAAAATAACGCTTTGGCCTTTTTCTTGAAGTTTAATAGCATCGGTGGAGTTGAAAACGATTTTACCAGCCGCACCGCCGGGGCCCGCAGGCAAGCCTTTGGCAACCGGGGTTACACCGGCTTCGGCTTTGGGGTCGATGGCCGGAAGCAACAGTTCGCCCAACTGGGCAGGCGTAACGCGCAAGACGGCTTCTTCTTTGGTAATCAAGCGTTCTTTTACCATGTCCAAGGCCATTTGCACGGCAGCGGTACCGTTGCGTTTCCCTACGCGGCATTGGAGCATCCAAAGTTTTTGGTTTTCAATGGTGAACTCAATATCCAACATATCATGGAAGTGTTTTTCCAATTTCTTTTGGATAGCGTCCAACTCTTTATATACCTTGGGCATTACTTTTTCCAAGGTCGGTAAGTGTTTGGAGTGGGCGTTCGTAGACCATTTGTTCATGGGGGAGGGAGTGCGGATACCGGCTACTACGTCTTCCCCTTGGGCGTTGATTAAATATTCGCCGTAGAAATGGCTGTCGCCGTTGCCTGGGTTGCGGGTAAAGGCTACGCCGGTAGCACTGTCCGTACCCATGTTGCCGAATACCATGGTTTGCACGTTAACGGCTGTACCCCAATCGTGCGGGATATTTTCAATGTTGCGGTAGGCAATGGCGCGTTTCCCGTTCCAGGAAGCAAATACCGCCCCGATAGCACCCCAAAGTTGTTCCATCGGATTGTCCGGGAAGTCTTTTTTAAGAACTTTTTTAACGGTTTTCTTAAATTCTACGCACAATTTTTTAAGTTCTTCGGCAGGAATTTTGGTATCGTCGGATACGCCCAATTTGGCTTTTACATCACCGAGCATACCATCTAAAATTTTGCGGATACCTTCGCCGTCTTTGGGTTCAATGCCGGCGGCTTTTTCCATTACTACATCGGAATACATCATAATCAAGCGGCGGTAGGCATCATATACAAAGCGTTCATCACCGGTTTTGGCAATCATACCGGGGATTGTTTTTTCGGTTAAACCGATGTTCAAAATGGTTTCCATCATGCCGGGCATGGAAGCACGGGCACCGGAGCGAACGGATACCAAAAGCGGATTTTTATCGGAACCAAATACTTTTTTGGTTTCTTTTTCCACTTTTTTCAAGTTTGCTTCTACATCGGCTTTTAAGGTTTTGGGATAGGTGCGTTTGTTGTTCCAGTAGTAGGTGCACACTTCGGTAGTAATCGTGAAACCGGGAGGAACGGGCAATTTTAACTGGCCGGACATTTCAGCCAAGTTGGCCCCTTTTCCACCTAAAATTTCTTTCATTTTACCATTACCTTCGGCTTTACCGGCACCGAAGTAATAGACATTTTTCGTAACTTTTTTGAGAACGGCTTTCTTAACGGCTGCTTTTTTTACAGTCTTTTTCGCGGCCGGTTTAGCCGCTTTTTTGACGGTCTTTTTTACCATATCAGGTCGTTTCTCCCATATAAAATATCAACAGGCGGGTTATGCCCGCGTAAGTCAACTATATTGTAATACATTTCTGCTAGAAAATAAAATTTTTTTTATGAGGAATCGAAAGAAAGGATAAAAAAAGGGGGAAAGTCATTTCCCCTGAATATATTATATATAGGTAAAAGCTAATTAGTTTTCTGGCTTAAATACTCCCCACGAAAACCATACGCATGGGAAACTTCCCTTCCCAAAGAACGAATTAAGTTTTCTGCCGAGCGGGTGGTATCGTCCGGGGATAGGGTGGTGGCGGTTTTGCCGGGGTAGAGATCGTAACGGGCGCGGTAGCAGGTTTCCGTTAAGTTGGGCATAATTACATTGGCTCCGCACCCAAGCGCGAGGGCTCTGCCTTGCGGGTGTAAAGTTTCCATGGCTGTGGTAGCCGGGATATTGATATCCGGCAGTAATAGGCGCATCAGGGCCATCATTTTTAAGGAAAGTTCAAAATGACCGTTAGAGGTTTCTTCGGCCAAAGGTGTGTGCGGGTGAGGAATAAACGGGCCGATGCCTGCCATGTCCACCGGTAAATTTTTGAAGAAGAGTAAATCTTCCGCTAAACTTTCCGTTGTTTGCCCCGGAAGGCCTACCAAGGAACCGGAGCCGACTTCATAGCCTAATTCTTTTAGCATATGCAGGCAATTCAGGCGGTTTTCCCAACTCATGCCCGGATCCATTTTTTCGTAGAGGGTTTTGTCGGTCGTTTCAATGCGTAGCAAGTATCTGTCGGCACCGGCTTGGCGGTATGCCTTATACTCTTCGTAAGTTTTTTCGCCGATGCTTAAGGTGACTGCCATATCCAATTTTTTTATTTCGCGGATTACTTCACACAACTTATCGGTATCAAACCAACCGTCTTCTCCCGATTGCAATACCACGGTTTTATAACCGTATTGGGCGGCTCTGTGTGCGGTGTTTAAGATGTCTTGCGGGGTAAGGCGGTATCTGTCCGCCGCCAGATTGGAACGACGGATACCGCAGTAAAGGCAATCGTTTTTACAATGATTGGAAAATTCTATCAGTGCGCGCAGATATACGCCGTTTCCCACAAACTGTTGGCGTACCCGGTCGGCTTTTTCAAAAAGAGGGGTCGGGTCTTGTAGTGATAATAAATCTACCAATTCTTGTTTTGAAAAAGTTTTTTGTGTTAATAATTTTTCCAATCTTTCGCGCGCGTTCGTCATACACACAGTATAGCAAATTGAAAAATGGGTCAAAAGACCCAAAAATCGGTAGGACGGGCCCAACTTTGCAAAGGGGCCCAAATTCCGGTGTATTTTAGGACTAATGACCCTGTTTTTTCCTCTCATAAAACGATAAATTAAATGTATAAGAAGGAAAATTTTAATCGGGAGGTGCTGTTATGAACGTAACCATGAACGAAACTTTAACCACGCAGTTAATTAAAAAACAGCGCCTGGATCGCGAATTTTCGTGGATCAGCCGCGAGTTTGACGATTATCACACCCTGAGCGATTTGGAACTTGATAATGTAGAACGCTATGTGGCTCTGCATTTAGGATATAGTTTCTAAAAAGTGTTTCTCTAAACCTCCTACAAGAAAACACCCTGCGCCCGCCCTTATCTCCGGCGGGCGTCTTACTATAGTCCCATTGGGTAGGGGAAAAATAGGGCTTTTGTCCCTTGCGGAAAAAACAGGCTAATTTCTAAAATATATATATGAATAAAAACAAAATTTATATATCCTTGTTACTGATTTGTTTGGGAACTCAAACGATTTTTGCAAATTCCCTCAAAAAATATTATTCCGTTGTAAAAGCCATGGGCAGTACGCCGCATAAATTACTGGGGACGGGAGTGATAGATGCCTCTTGTAATACTTTGCCCAGTGTCGCGGCTTTGAACCGGGTGCTTCAACAAAAAGCCCTTACAGCCGTTCCGCTTAATTTTAATGCGGCGGCTTTCCCTTTGGAATTTATTGCTTCCCCTCGCAACGGTGTGGAAACTTTACGCAATTTGGCTCCTGCGTGGAAGACGCGCATGCGCCCGCTTTTTACGGAAGAACAACTGGAACTGGTAACCTTGGCTTTGGGTAATACCGATAAACTCCTTTTTAGAGAAGATGCTTCCTCTCTTACCCTTGTAAACCACGAGTGGGATTACGCTTCGCATTTTGCCCGGGAATTAGTCACGCTGGCCGAAGAAAAAGGGATTCTTTTTTCCAATAAACAGTACAAGTACTTGCTGGGGGGGAGAGGCGCCCCCGAAAACGGTTTGTGGATGGCGCTGCACCTAATGAGTTTGGAAGGCTGGCTTCTCCATAGCAATTATACCTTTCCGCGGCAAACCTATTGGAAGGACGGAAAACAAGTCCCGGCGGCAGAATTATCGGAAGAAGAGTTAACACAGCGCCTTTTGGCTAAAAGAGTGGATTTTTTGATTCGTACCGGAAACCCTGCCAATCCTATCATATCCCGCCTGATCTATTTAAGGGAAAGTACCCGCGTAAATGCGTTGGTGCGTACACCGAAAGAGTGGTTGGAGGAACTGGAAAAATGGCTGGAAAACCATGAGGGTGCTTTTCCTAAAGGCAGCTTTTTGAAGGACGGGGTTATTATTCCGCACGAAGAACTGACGCCAGCCCAATTGGAGGAAGTCCGCTTGGCCAGCGGTATCGACCGCACCCTTTCTATGGGAGACCCGGCCGATCCCGTGATTATTCGCATAAAAGAACTTCGCGATAGCGGCCGCGTGTACAGTAAGCGCCGTACTCCGCAAGAGTGGCTTGTTCTTTTAGAAGAATTTGTGTCGCGCACCGGACGCTTGCCGCGCGGGAGTTTCTCGGTCAACGGGAAGAACTTAAAGGCGGCTGAACTTTCGCCTGCACAATTAGATGAGCGGAATTTGAGCAGTGCCTTGCGCCATTACATCTCTAAAGGCGACCCGCAAGACCCTACCATTGCCCGTATGATTGAGATTCGCGACACTTACTCCACCCGCAAGTAATTTGCTATAATAAAAAAAGATAAAACGCCTCTATGGAAAAGGATACCCATAGAGGCTTATTTTTTGCTATAATTATTATGTACTTTAGTAAGTATAAAAATTAAACATAGGAGAAGGTTGGACTCCGGCTCGGTACTCCTTCGGATAAAGAGTGCTTGGTCAGCAGTTTTCAACCTAAGTGTACAATAAAATGGTACTTTCCATTCAAGACAGAAAAGACATCATCAGCAAGTTCCAATCCAGCGCCAACGACACCGGCTCCGCCGCTGTTCAAATCGCTCTTATCACGGAACGCATTCAATATATTTCCAACCACCTCAAAGCCAACCCGAAAGATTTTGCCGGCGAAAGAGGCTTGAACAAATTGGTCGGTCAACGCAAACGCTTGCTTGCTTACTTGAAAAGAACCGACTTTGAAAAATATCAAAAAGTAACTCAAGAACTCAAATTAAGGAAATAATCCCTAATGCAAAATTTCAACCACAAATTTGACATCCAAAATGTGGAAGTTACTGTCGGCAACGAAACGATTAAACTGGAAACCGGTTTAATTGCCAAACAAGCCGACGGTGCGGTTGTGGCCACCATGGGTGAAACCATGGTTATGGCGGCTGCCGTTTCCACTAAAGAGCAAAAACCGGGTATTTCCGATTTTATGCCCCTTACGGTCAATTACAAAGAAAGAACCTACGCCGCGGGTAAAATCCCCGGCGGTTTTTTCAAACGCGAAGGAAGACCGAGCAAAAAAGAAACCCTGTCTTCCCGCATTATTGACCGCACCATCCGCCCTATCTTCCCGGAAGGCTTTGCCTGCGAAACGGGTGTAACGGCCATGGTTATCTCCAGCGACGAAAAGCACGATGCCGACATTTTGTCCGTCCTCGCTTCTTCCGCTGCGTTAGTAATTTCCAACATTCCGTTTAACGAACCCGTCGCCGCCGTGCGTATTGGCCGCAAAGACGGTGTGTATATCGTTAACCCCACCAAAGAAGAACAAGAATCTTGCGATATGGACCTCGTTATTGCCGGTTCCAAGCAAGGTCTTTTGATGGTGGAAGGCGGTGCCAAAGAAGTAGAAGAAGAAGCCATCATCAAAGCGATGGAAACCGCCAAACCGGAAATTGACAAAATGTGCGATGCGCAACTTAAATTGCGCGAACTGGCCGGTAAACCGAAATTTGAATATGTGGTCGAACGCTTACCCCAAGAAGTAACCGATTTGGCCAACGGCAAATTCCGCGAAACCGCCAAACAAATTTTGCATGCTTTTTCCGATAAGCAAACCCGCGACAACCAAGTGGCCCAACTCAAAAAATCTTTCACGGAAGAGTTGACCGCTAACTACGGCGACAATGCCGCCACCTATGCCGGTATTGCTTTGGAAAACATTATGTACGAAGAATCTCGCAACCTCGTCTTGCACGAAGGGGTGCGTGTAGACGGCCGCAAACCCACCGAAATCAGACCCTTGAGTTCCATGGTCGGCTTGTTGCCTCGCGCTCACGGTTCCGCCTTGTTTACCCGCGGTCAAACCCAATCTTTGGCTGTTGCCACCTTGGGTACCCCGGATGATAAACAAATGGTAGAAGGGTTGGATGAAACTTCCTACGAACGCTTTATGTTGCACTACAACTTCCCCGGTTTCTCTACCGGTGAATGCAAACCCGATCGCTCTCCGGGCCGTCGTGAAATCGGCCACGGGGAATTGGCCCGCCGCGCTTTAATGCCGCTTATCCCCAGCGAAGAAGTATTCCCGTACACGATTCGTGTCGTATCCGACATTATGGAATCTAACGGTTCTTCCTCTATGGCCAGCGTCTGCGGTGGTTCCTTGGCTTTGTTTGATGCCGGCGTGCCGATGAAATCGCCTTGTTCCGGTATTGCCATGGGTGCCATTTCCGGCGAAGGGAAATTTGTGGTACTTTCCGATATCATGGGCTTAGAAGACCACTTGGGCGATATGGACTTCAAACTGACCGGTTCCCGCAACGGTATTACGGCCTTCCAAATGGACGTAAAACTTAAAACCGGTATCCCGTTGGACGTCTTAACTCAAGCCATCAGACAAGCCACTGAAGGCCGCATGCACATCATGGATCACATGGAAAAAACGATTGCCGCTCCGAAAGAAAATATCTCTCGCTATGCGCCGATCATTTTCAAAATGCGTATCCCGGTGGACAAAATCGGTGCTTTGATTGGCCCCGGCGGTAAGAACATTAAACGCATTACCGAAGCCACGGAAGCCAAAATCGATATCGAAGAAGACGGTACCGTTACCATCGCGGCTGCCAACAGCGACCGCTTGGATCAAGCCAAAGCCGAGATTGAAATGATGACCGCCGAAGCGGAAGTCAACAAAATCTACAAAGGTAAAGTGGTTTCCATTCAGCCCTTCGGCGCTTTTGTGGAAATCTTGCCCGGTAAAGATGGTCTCTTACACATTTCTGAAATCGAAAAACACCGCATCAATAAAGTAGAAGATGTTCTCCACTTGGGGGATATCGTCGAAGTAAAATGCGTTGAAATCGACAACAACGGAAAAGTTCGTCTTTCCCGCAAGGCTTTGCTTAAATAGCATCTTGCAGAAATAAAAAATCCCTACCTCTTCGGAGTGTAGGGATTTTTTTTGAAAGACCTATTGTTTTTTTAGGTCTTTTGACTCTTGTGCAACGTAAGCATAATTACTATTCTGTAAAAAGCAGTTATTAAAAAATGGAGAAAAAAATGAAAAAACAAGTTTTGTTGTTCAGCCTGTTGTTGCCGTTTGCCTTTAGTCCGTCTTGGGCACGGGAAAGCTTAAAAACTGATTCCGCCCAAGCGGCTCGCCTAAAAGATACTATCACCCAAAAAGCCTATCAGGTGCTTCATGCCAATAAAAGTAAAGACTCTCTTTCCAAAACCCTTGAGCAAGATATCGTGGATACCTTAAAACAAGAATATCCCCAAGCAGAGGGTATTTTTAATGCGGGTCAAATCTACTATCAATATGTACAAAATGCCTCTTTGCCTAACGAAACTACTGCGGGTTACTTGTTTGCGGTAAAGGAAGAAAAACAAGTTACTTATTATATGGTATCCACTTATTTGCGCCAATCTTGGAGTAAACCGGTATTGAGTGATTTTAATTTGCTATCCCGGGTAGATGCTGCGCAGGCCCTTCCTTTGGATATATTAACCGCTAAAATCAAATTGCTTAAATATGAATTGGAAGAACTTTCCGCAGATTCCAACTTGTTAAAAGTTATGTTTTCGGCGGCAGATATTAACGAAATAAAATCCGTTTTGAAAGTGCATAAAGGGGAAACCTTTGTGGAAGAAGAACAAAACAGACCTGCCTATGAAGGACAAGTTGAAATTTTGTTAATGAACGGGGAGCACAGAACCCTGCATTTTACTTGTGTGCCCGCCGGAGCCACCGAAGATAAAGAACTTACCTTTGAAAAAGACGAGTTCCAATTAAAAGCCTAAACTCTTCCGGGAAAAATATATAAAAAGCACCTCAAAAAGGGTGCTTTTTTATTGCCTGATTTTTACAAGACCCAGAAACAGGGCCCTCAAAAAATAGGAAGTTAGGCCCACTAAAAAATGGGCCCTTTGACCCTTGTGAATTTTACCTTCAATTTATATCTTATATATAAGAGAGCAAAACTATGAAGAAACTTCTTTCCTTTATCTTAATGGCTTTATTCATGTGGACGGCCGCTTTCCCGGCTTATGCCAATATGAACTCCCTCTACGGAAAGAAATCTCGTCAATTTGCTAATGCCATTGAAAGAGCGGTCGCCTCAGTCCGTATGGAACTGGGGTCGATTCTTTCTTCTGCCAGTTTGGATATTCCCGAAGAAATATTCCCGCAACTTTTACTCTTTTTTTCCGAAGAACACCCGCAAGACAGTATCATCGATAATTTTGGGGAAATTTATAAACAAACCGTTGTTGAAGACCTAGTCGTTCAATCTAAAATTCACGGTTATTACTTCCGTGTGACGGAGGGAGATACCTATTATTATTACTATGTTCAAATTGTTATAGATCGGGAAGGAAAATTTACCCTTCTTCCTGTTGAGTTTTTGAACGAAGAAAAAATTGCAGACGGATTACCCAGCGATGAGTTATTCCAGCACATTATTCGCTTAAAATCTTCCTTGTCTTTAATTCTCTGTGCGGGAAGTGATGTTTCTTTGCCGAAAAATGCCCTGAAAGCCTTTGCCAAAAAGCTGCCTTTGGGAAGCCTTTTAGAGATATACAGTGCCACGGTTTTGAAGGAACGCAAAAGTTGGAATAAGTACAGAGAAAGAACTTTGGAAGTAAAAGTTAAATATCGTCTAAGAAACGGTCTTATTGAAGAAGAATTTTTTAACCTGATTAAGCCCCTCCAAAACAATTATACAAAAGACTATTATTACGAAACCGAATTTGTGTTATAACTGTTCATGCTATCGTAGAGCCCCGTGAAAAACGGGGTTTTTTTATGTTTTATGCGTTTGATATAATAAAGTATGCTTTCCTTTTCCGTTCTGCGCAAAGGGAGTTTGTTTCTCTTTTTGCTTGTGTTTTGCTTACTTGTGAGTGCTTGCAGTTATCATGGACGGTTACGGCGGGGTATTTATAAAACCCCTTCTTTTCCCGATAAAATAGAAGCAAGCGTGCTTGTCGTTTCGGATTATTTTATCCAACACTCTTTTTCTTTTAAGGACGATAACCTTTCTCCCGTTAACGAATACTCCTTCCGCACGGATGATGGCGCCGCCGTAGCCGCGGCCGATGCCTTGGGAACCCTTTTCTCCAGGGTGGACGCCGGAGAAAAACGGTTGTCTTCCCGGTACGATTTGCTTGCTGAATTGGATTACCAAATAGAGGAAGACAGAAGATTATATGTAAATAAAGTGGAAACGGAAGGCCGCTTCTTATGGGTAAGACGCCAATATCTCCCGGGCTTTACCACGCGGGTAACGCTTACCTTGCGCTATCCTCACAACAAAATGCCGCTTTTGTCTTTTTCCGCCCGTCGGCACAGCAATTTAGCTTATAACAATCTGGCCGTAGGGCTTTATTGGTTTAACGAACTGACTTTTTCGCTCTTTTTCCCGGTGGTGGCTCCGGCTTATGTGCAAGCCTCGGGGATAAGTGCCCGCTCCATTTTAGAGCGTGATTTGCGTTCCGCGTTAAAGGAAATTATGAAAAAAGTGGAAGAAAACCGCTTGGTATTTTACCCGCTGGGGGATCCCTTCCTGCCGCGCCGGGACGACCCCTACAAAGAATATTTGCGCAAAACCGTATATTTGGAACTTCCGGACGGACACGGAACCGGTTTTTTTATCAGTGCGGACGGATATTTGCTTACCAACGCTCATGTGTTGGGCAATTCCCGCGATGCACGCTTCTACCTGTATGAAGATTTGCCCTTCTTGCCGAACCGTGCCGATCCCCCGTTTCGGTATGCACGCGTGATAAAGGTAAACAAGTCGCGCGATTTAGCCCTCTTAAAAGCAGAGGGGGAATATCCTTACTTTGAACTGGACGATGACCGTTCCCACTATCAAACAGGCAAAACGGTGCTTGCGTTGGGCAACCCGCAGGATAAAATGTGGACGATGACCCAAGGCATCATCAGTGCGGTTCATAATTATAACGGAACGGACGAAATCCAAATTGATGCCGCCATAAACCCAGGCAACAGCGGCGGGCCTTTGGTTTTGAAAGATTCGGGGAAAGTGATAGGGGTAACCAGCCGCTCGATAAACCCCGTTCAGGGAAGCGGCCTTGGGTATGCGATATCTGCGTTTGAGGTGCTGCGTACTTTGGGTATAGACCCCGCAAACCATCTGTTCCCGTCGGTGGAAGAAGGGGAAAAAGAGCCCCAACCCAAGAACTAAAAAGCCAATCGTCTTAAAATTATGTAAAATAAATAAAAGTAGTTTTTTGTTATTATCAAGGAACAGAGGTACCTTTTGTTATGAAAAAAACAACTGTAAAAAAAGCGGCTACCGCCAAGAAAGCCAAAGTAACCGCCAAAACTGCCGTAAAAGAATCGCCGATTTTGAAAGAAGTAAAACAACTTTACGGCTTCATGCAGGACAATAACATTGACACCATTGAATACGATCAAAAGGGTTT
This sequence comes from Elusimicrobium sp., assembly GCA_015062115.1. Lineage (NCBI taxonomy): Bacteria > Pseudomonadati > Elusimicrobiota > Elusimicrobia > Elusimicrobiales > Elusimicrobiaceae > Candidatus Avelusimicrobium > Candidatus Avelusimicrobium gallicola. The sequence continues at coordinate 99,869 of SUVG01000004.1, forward strand.
GTATTTGCGCTTGGTAAAAGCGAAACCGGCCGTTGTACCCGTGCCCGTAAATATGGGGGGCATGGTGTCCGCCTCCGCCGGTAACGGGGCCGTTGCTCCGGAGCAGGAACAATACAAAGAAGTTATTAAATCTTCTCTTATGGGTATTTTCTTCCGCGGCTCCACTCCGTCCGCTCCGCCTTTTGTAAAAGAAGGTGCCCGTGTGAATAAAGGCGATGTTATCTGCTTGGTGGAAGCCATGAAGGTTTTCAACGAAATGCGTGCCGAATTCCCTTGTATTATTAAAAAAGTATTGGTGGAAAACGGCAAGCCGGTTAAACAAGGCGATGCTCTTTTTGCCATTGAACGGGTATAAGTATGAGTCCTTTACAAGAAAATATCCAAATTGCCGTCAGTCGTATTTCGGAATATTTAACCCAACATAAAACGGCCACCTCCTGGCAGTTGAAAGTGGTATGCCGTTTGTCGTCTTCCGTTCTTTATTTAGCCTTGGGAGCGCTTTACGAACAAGGCAAAATTGTGCTGGAAGCCGACGGAATTAACTACAACATCACTTGGGGAACCGTGCCGGCTCCCCAGCCGCCTGCCGCACCCATTGCGCAGGATATGTAGTATAATTTTTACCTGAAAAAAAGAGCGGAAAAATACTCCGCTCTTTTTTTATCTTTTTTATATCCCATTTACTCCCAAAAAAAGGTAAAATAAGATATATGCCAAAGTATTATTACACCGCTAAAAAATCTAAAAGAAAAACCAAAAAAACTTCCTCCCGTGCGTGGATTCGTACCGCTCTCTATATTTTCGGTTGGGCGTTGTGCGTATGGCTATTTTGTATTTTATGGTTCAATGTATCCATGGGTACCGTCGGGGAAGAAGTTTCTAAAGGACTTTTTGGCCTTTTGGGCCAAGCCAAAGGACTGCTCCCTTTGTTTTTAGCGTATTGGCTTATTCAAACCGTGCGTAAAAAAAGTGCCTCTTTTCTGTTTTTCCTTATCGGTACTACCATCACTTTGTTGGGGGCGTCCAGTTTACTTGCTTTTCTAAAACTTATCTTTACCGATTCTTTAATCTCCGGCGGTGCCGTAGGGCAGAAAGTTTTTTATGCGCTCAAAGGCATCAGCGGAACGGTGGGTGCCACCTTGTTCTCTTTAGCGATAGTTCTGGTGGGGTTGCACCTTTTGTTTGCTATTCCGTGGTCAGTTGTTTTGCAGAAGACGGTGGAATTTGTCCGTAACGATTTTAACGGTTGGATGGACGCACGTGCCGAATTGAAGGAGCGCGTAAAAGAAGGCCGCGAGGCTATAAAAGAAAAGGCCGAAAAGGAACCGAGTGTTTCCCGCCCGGTAGCGGAAGAAATTCACGAAACTCCCGAAATCCGCCGCACGAAGCCCGTGATTCGCCGCCCGGTAGCCGAACCGATTACCTTGCCCAGCCGCGAAGAATTATCCTCCACCAAAGCACCCTCGGCCCAAGCGGAAAAACCCGCTGCGCAAGAGAACTCGCAAGAAAACGGTGAAGTGAAAAAATTTGATCCTAAAACTTTCCAACTTCCGTCTTTGGATTTATTGAATAATCCCACCGGGGACGGCCTTGTCGGCCCGACGGACGACGAAATTGCCCAAGCCACCAAGCGGTTGGAAGATACTTTGAAAAGTTTTAAATTGGGCGCTCATGTTATGGGGGTTTCTCCGGGCCCGGTAGTTACTCGATATGAAGTGCAACCTGATGACGGGGTTAATATATCATCGATTGCCTCTTTGGCGCAAGATATTCAAGCCCGTATGGAGGCTCGTTCCATTAATATTCAAGCCCCCATTCCCGGTAAAAATGCTGCCGGCATTGATATTCCCAATGATAAATCTGTTACGGTAACCATGCGGGAAATTTTGGAATCTCCCGTCTATGCATCTTCCAATGCGGTATTGCCGATTGCACTTGGTCGCCATGCTAATGGAGACCCGGCGGGAACGGTGGCTGAAAAGTGGCCTCATATTTTAATTGCCGGTGCTACTAACAGCGGTAAATCTATCTGCGTACATACGATTATTATGTCTATTTTATTTAAGCATAAACCTGATGAGGTCAAGTTTTTACTTGTCGATCCTAAACGCGTGGAACTGACTCTTTACGAAGGGATCCCTTATTTGTACGATCCTAAAACTTCCTGTGATGATGCTGACATTGTAACGGATGCCAATGGGGCCGTTAAATCCCTACAGATGCTTGTTAAAGTGATGGAAAAACGCCTGAACATTATGCAATTGGCAAAAGTAAAAAACATTGAAGGCTATAACGCTTGGGCCAAAGAACACAACGAAGAAAAAATGTTTTATATTTTTGTAATTATTGATGAAATGGCCGATTTAATGTTACAGACAAAAGCCGCTATCGTTGATTCCGTCCAACGCCTGGCCCAAATGGGGCGCGCTTTTGGGATTCACTTAATTTTGTGTACACAACGCCCTTCTGTGCAAGTGATTCCGGGTATTATTAAATCCAATTTTCCTTCGCGCATTGCGTTAAAAGTATCTTCAGGAACTGACTCCAGAGTTATTTTAGATGGTGTAGGGGCTGAAAATTTGCTCGGCCGAGGAGATATGTTGTTGATAGATTCTTCTACGGATCTTCCTATGCGCATTCAAGGGGCTTATGTTTCCGAGAAAGAAATTAAAGCCGTGGCGGACTTTCTCCGCGCACAAGGCGGGCCGGATTATCCTGTCCAAATCGTAGCGGAAGCGGCCCCCGGTGCCCAACAACGCCCGCAGGACGGCTTGGGAACAAAGCCCGAAGAACAACTGCAAGCCCTGCGCCTGATTAAAGAGCGCCGCCGCGTATCGCAAGATTTATTAAAAGCCCACTTCGGTTCCAGTGCCCGTGCAACCAATATGCTTAGTGTGCTGGAAATGAAAGGCTATATTTCCAAGCCGGAAGGTTCCAACCGTTGGGAAATTCACTATGAACTGATTGACCAAGGCATTGAGGAACTTTCCAGCCTTCCGTATGAAAAAAATTACGAGGAACCCTCTTATGAAACTGTCTATAAATAAAGGTTTATGGGCCCTTGTTTTGGCCTGCGGGGTGAGTGCCTGTTCCAATTCGGCCGAACCGACTTTGGTGCCCGAAACCTCGGCCCAGCCCCAACAAACGATAGCGGAAACCGCACCCGTCAAACAGGAAAAGCCCGTTGCCCCTGCGCCGGAAACAACCCCTGCTCCCGCACCGAAACCGACTGCCGAAAAAACCAAAGCGGTAAAAACTTTTTCGGCGGAAGAGTTGGCGGAAGAATTGAAAGCCTGGGATAAAAAATTGACTTTCTTGTCCACCTCTTTTGAACAATCTACTTCGTATGACGGGGTTCTCGTCAGCCAATCTCAAGGAACTTTATCCTACGATAAAGCAAAAAATTTCTTGCGTTTGGATACATTGGACAAACAAGGAGAGGCGGAACAATCGGCCATTACCGATAAAAAAGAAATTATCATTTTAGATAATGCCGGCAACCAAGTAACCACCCTTTCTTGGACGGATTGGCAAGAAGGCCAACCCAACCAGGCCTTGTACGATTTCGGCAATTATACGGCTTTAGTAAACCGTCATCAGGCTTCCTTAAAAAGCCAAACGGAAGACGAAGCCGTTTTGCTCTTAACCCCCAAAGCTGGGGAAGAATACAAACTCTATTTAACGCTTGATAAAGCGGACTTTTTTCCGAAAACGATTGCCATTGAGGCCGACTTGATGCTCACTCGGGCGGAGTTAAAAAATACCCGTAAAAACCAATCGCTTCCGGCGGATACTTTTGGAGGATTCTTTCAATGATGACACTTCCCAATAAAATCACACTCACGCGTGCCGCGCTGTCTATTGTTATGTTTATCTTTATTTTGATTCCGTGCGGTTGGACGCGCCTTATTGCCACGCTTATTTTTATCGTGGCGGCCAGTACGGACTGGGTGGACGGCAAAATCGCTCGCGAAACCAACACCATTACTCCCTTCGGCGCGATTGTGGATCCGTTTGTGGATAAAATTTTAGTTTCTGCGGCACTTTTTGCGTTTGTGGGTATTCGTGAATTAGATGTACCCATTTGGGCTGTATTCTTTATTATCTTGCGTGAACTCATGATTTCCACTTTGCGCGTAATTGCCGCGTTGGAAGGCAAAGTGATGGCGGCCGAACGCTGGGGAAAATTCAAAACCGTTATTCAAATGGTGGCAGTCGGCACTATTTTCTTTGTAGTAGATGTGTACCATTTATCCCACATTTTAACGGGTTGTGCCCAACAAGTGTGCGTAATTCTTTTCCTTACGCTTAAAAAGGTTCCGTATGCCATTACCGCTATTGCGGCTGTAATTACCTGGATCAGTGCCGTTTCCTATTTGAAAAACAACTGGGAACTGCTTAAAAAATCGTGGAGTTTGCCTCAATGCAAATAGTCATCAAAGCCTTGGCTACCGGACTTTTTATCAGTTATCTGCCGCCGTTGGTATTTTCCTTCAAAAAAAATACGGGAGCCGGATTTTTGGGCACTTTAATGGGGATTCCTTTGGTGCTTTGTTTTCCCAAAGACCCCATGCTCTACGGCATATTGATGCTGGCTTTTTGGGTATTTGCGGTGGTAATATGTAAAAAAGTAAAATTTAAGGGATATACCGGGCACGATAACCCCAAGGTAGTTATTGACGAAGTGGCCGGGTATGTAACGGCTATGGCTTTTTTACCCAGAGAGTGGCCTTATTTGTTAGCGGCCTTTGTGTTATTCCGCACCTTTGATACGCTAAAGCCGTGGCTTGTAAAAACTTTTGACAAAATGGAAAACCCCGTCGGGGTTGTGTTTGATGATGTGGCCGCCGGGTTAATGGCTAACATTTTAATTCAACTTTTTATTATATTTGTTGTTCGGGCATAGACCCAAGGAGAAAGAAAGAGTATGGAATTTTCCAACATGACAAACTTGCGCGAATTGTTCGCCGCCGGTGGGCCGGTATTGATTATTTTGTTACTGCTGTCCGTCTATTCTATTTCGGTAATTTTGGAACGCTTTTTTAAGTTGCGCTCCGCCATTTCCTTATCCCGCAAACTTATTACATATTGCCGCCATCCGCTCCGCTCGGAAAACTACACCAAGGCCGAAGAAGCCTGCCGCAAAGAAGTAGTCAAAAACACCCCCGGTGCCGCGTTAATCGGCCGTTTGTTGCAAGAACGCAACCGTCCGCAAGCCGAGCAGGAAAAAGTAGCTGCCAATGTGATTGATTGGGAAATTTCCAAGTTGCAACGCCGCTTGTCCGTGTTGGGTACCTTGGGCAGTATTACTCCTTTTATCGGTCTTTTCGGTACGGTTATCGGGGTTATGCATGCTTTCAAAGATTTGGCTTCCAACACTGCCGCCAACGCCGGTGCTTCCGTAGTGGCTGCCGGTATTGCCGAAGCGTTAATTAACACGGCCGCAGGGCTTTTTGTGGCTATTCCGGCCGTTATCGCGTACAACTACTTTCTCTCTAAAACCGATTATTTTGCTAAAGAGTTGGAAAACGCCGCCAACGAATTTATTTACCGCAAAAATGAAACGGGTGAATTTTAGTTTATGAGCACACATAAAAAAAGAACCGTCATGGCAGAAATCAACATGGTGCCGTTTATCGACATCACGCTGATTTTGTTGATTATTTTTATGGTTATGAGTCCGCTTCTTGTCCAAATGCAACTGACGGTGGATCTTCCCAAATCTACCGCTATTAACACCCAGGCGGAAGATGATGTAATAAGGGTAGAAGTGCAAAAAAACGGTACCATTACCGTAATGAATAAAAAATTGACTCTTAAAAATTTAGAGCGCGAACTTATTTTGCGCATGGGAAAAGCAAACAAAAAAACCATTTTGGTTCAGGCCGATAAAGATGTGCCTGTGCAACAAGTGGTGGATGTGTTTGATGTAGCCAAAAAACTTGGCGCGGCCAAGTTAGGAATCGGGGTTTTATCTAAAAACTAATGAACAAGTATTTGGCATATTCCGGCGGACTTCATGTGTTAGCGGCACTGTTTTTACTGTTGCTGCTGGCTCCGTCTGCCAAAAAACCGCAAGCCACCTATACCATTGATTTCATCGGTTCCGGCAAAGTGGTAGCCACCACCGGGCAAGAAGCGGCCGCTTCTGTGCCCAAGGCTCCCAAAGCCGCCGTACAAGCCCCCGAACCCGTAAAAGAAACCCCTAAAGCGACTCCCAAAAAAACGGCTAAAAAGGCTTATAGTTCCAAATCGGAAATTACTACTAAAAAACAGCCTGCCAAAAAAGAACAACCCAAGGCCCCGTCTTTAGCCGCTCCCAGCGTGTTGGACGAGGACGGGAAAGATTCAACAGATGCCAAGAGTAGTCTTTCTTCTTCCAAAGAAGGGGAATTTGCGGGGGGAAATATCCAAACCGATTTTGCCAATTTCCCTTATCCTTGGTATATCACGCAGGTGCGTAACTCCCTGTGGATTGAGTGGGAAAAACGCCGTCCGGCGGGCAATACCCTTTCCGCTTTGGTTTCTTTTGCGATTGCGCGCGACGGTAAAATTAAAGATTTACAGTTAGATAGAAAATCCGGCGATGACACTTTTGACTTCGCCGCCACTTCGGCTGTCATCAATGCGGGGCCCTTTGCGCCGCTTCCTATGTATTACGAAAAAGATGAACTGACCGTAAGTGTAGAATTCAAACAGGAGATATAATTATGAACGGTTGGCAGCGTTTTGGTATGTTGATTGTATGTTGTTTTTTGGTAATGGTTTTGTATCCCAATTTTGAGTCCAATGCCTGGACTTTTATGGCCATTGTGGCCGGGTTGTGGACAGGCGTGATTATGGTGTGGTCCATTATTTCCAACATTTTCGGGCTTTACCGCTTTGAAGGACTTAACAAAATTATCACCATTATTCTTTTGGGCGGAATTATCTATTCCCTGTTGTGGTACTTCCCGCAAACGGATAAGGTGTCTCCTATCAATAAATTAAAACACGGCGAGTTCCCTACCAAAGAAGATTTGGATAAAGGCTTAAAACGCTTTACCTTCAATTTCGATTTTGTCCGTCGTAATGTAAACAGGGACGAAAACTTTATCAACCAAGATATGAATAAAGAAAAAGTGAAGAAAGAAATTAAAAAGAAAGTTACCAAAAAAACCGATGAAATGATTGACGAATTGGATATTCACGTAGAATAAGTATGAAGAAAACCATTTTAATTACCGGCGGAAACGGATTTATCGGGCGGGCCCTGACGGATAAACTCCTCCAGGAAGGGTTTAATGTGCGCGTGGTTACGCGCCGTGCCCCCAAGCATCAACCCGCTAACCCGGCCGTTACGCTCGTGCAAGCCGATTACAACGATGTCGTTTCTTTAGAAAAAGCCTTGGACGGATGTTGCGGTGTTTTCCATTTAGCGGCGGCTATCTTTGGCTTTAACCGCCAAGATTTCGAGAAAGCGAATATCACCGCTACTAAAAATGTGGTTGCGGCGGTAAATAACACTCCTTCGGTGGAAACTTTTGTTCATGTATCCAGTTTGGCCGCCAGTGGGTTTGCAACGGAAAAAACTGCGCCCCGTACCGAAGAGATGACCCCTGCCCCCGTGTCCGATTACGGCATTACCAAGTTGGGGGGAGAACAAGAGGTTAAAAAACTTCGCCCGGGTGTGAAATGGACGATTATTCGTCCTCCCATTGTGTACGGAAAAAATGATTCCGGCGTATCCAAAATTGCCTTGTGGGTAAAACGAGGGATTATGGTTAACACCTCCGGAAACGGTTTTTTCAGTTTTGTCCATGTAGCCGATTTGGTCTCTGCCCTGTGGCAAGCATTTAGCCGCACGGATACGGATAAAGAAACTTATTTCGTCTGCGAAGAAGAAATTTATTCTTGGGATTATTTTATCACCGAAATGGCGGCGGCTATGGGGTGCTCTAAACCTTTTATGCCCAATGCTCCGGTGTGGGCCATGCGTTTAGCGGCTTGGGTGTATGAAGTAGCCGCCCGTGTGACAGGAGCCCAACCGGCGCTTAATTACGATAAAGTAACCGAAGCTGTTATCCCGGGGCATTGGATATGTTCCGGCAAGAAGTGGGCTTCTCTTACCGGGCAAAAATTTACCCCGTTAAAAGAAGGACTTAAGAAAAGTTTCTAAAATTTTGTTATAATATATCTGTTGGTTATAAATAACAAGATTTTGGAGAGGTGGCCGAGAGGCTGAAGGCAGCGGTTTGCTAAACCGCCATACAGGTTAATTCCTGTATCGAGGGTTCAAATCCCTCCCTCTCCGTATGGATTACAAAACCCTGCGAAAGCGGGGTTTTTTTAAATAACATAATATATTTATTATGAATTTGTTACATATCGTCTATGCAAAAGTTTGGGGTGGTGGCGAGCAGTATGTATATATGCTGTGTAAAGAAGAAAATGCTCGCGGTCATCGCAGTGTTGTTGTTTTAGATAAAAAACAAGATCACCTTGTTAAAAAATTTCAAGAGGTGGCAACAGTATGCCCTATTTCCTTATATGGAATTGGTAAATTTTTTGCCATATTTCGCCTTCTAAAAATACTAAAAAAATTTAAGATAGATATTTTGAACTGTCATAGCGGAACAATGGTGCCTGTATGTGCAGTTCTAAAAACATTAAAACCTAACATTAAATGGGTAATATATAGGCATAATGTAACACCTAATAAAAAAGATTTTTATCATAAGGCTATTCAAAGAAAAGCAGATGCTTTTGTTTGTGTTTCTCGGTTAGTATATGATTTACAAAAGCAAACGGCTACTACGGAACTTATTGATAAATTTCACTTAATATACAATGGAATTGACATTAAACGATTTATCAAAAGAATTCGTTCTCAAGTTCGGTTCCCTGTCAAGATAGGTTATGCCGGCCGTATGGAAGAAAATAAGGGAGTAGGGGTTTTATTACAGGCTCTTAAAATACTGAATTTACAGGAAAAAGTACCCTGCCATTTGTATATTGCTGCCAGTTCTCAAACAGCCTTCACAGAAAAATGTAACCAGTTTATAATAGAAAACGGATTGACGAGAAATTATCATTTAATGAACGATGTGAAGGATATGGGACAATTTTATAATGAGATAGATTTGTTTGTTCTTCCTTCCTTAGTTAAGGAATCTTTTGGTTTAGTTCTTTGTGAAGCTATGTATAGCGGTGTTCCAACAATTTCTACCAATAATGGAGCACAAGGGGAAATAATAGAAAATAATATCAGTGGACTTTTAGTAAATCCTAATGACCCCTGTGCTATTGCAGAAAGTATTAAAAGTTTAATCTCTTCTCCGGCGAAATACGAACAAATAAGTTTGGAAGGGAATAAACGAGTAGAAGACTCTTTTGCACTATCCATTATGGTAGATAAACTAAACGGATTGTTTAACCAACTTTTACAAATAAAATAACTTATAAAAATTCCGGTCTTGCTTTTGAAATACTGAAATTTATTTGAGGTTTGTATGAAAGAAAGAATTAATATTTGTTTTGCTTCTGACAACAACTATGCCCCATATATGGGCATGGCCCTTTTTTCTGTTTTGCGTAATGCCGGGGTCGAAGAAACTTTCCATTTTTATATTTTAGATATGGGAATTGCTGAAGAAAATAAACAAAAAATTGCTTCTTTGAATAATACTCATGAATTTGACATAACCTACATACCCATAGACCGTTCCCGTTTATCCGGGTGTGACCCCAAAAAATTATCTCTAGCTACCTTTGGGCGCTTTTTTATTCCCGAACTAATCCCGCAAGATAAAGTTCTTTACTTAGATTGCGATATAATGGTCTGCGCTTCATTGCTTCCCATGTGGAAAACGGATTTGGCAGGTTTTTATTTGGCTGGTATAGCGGACTGGGGGGAGATTTCCCGTGGGCGTTTACAAGAGCGTTTTGGGCAAGATTTTAACGCGCAAGAATATGTTAATGCCGGGGTGTTGTTAATTAACAACAAAAAATGGCGGGAAGACGGAATTTGTGAAAAACTTTTGCAGTATTCTATTGAGAATGCAAAAAACCTTCCATTGGCAGACCAAGATGCAATTAATTTTATTTGCCGTTCCCATAAAAAAATATTGATGGAAAGATGGAATATGTTTGGGCAGTTTTATAAAACAGATTTATTCTATCATTTGCCTGTTTTTTCCCGAATGGAGGAAGAACAACAGCATACAGTCATTCGTCACTTTCACCCGTGGAAGAAAAACTACTTTGCCCCTCATCGGGAAGAATATGTTTCTTTGATGAAAATAAGCCCATGGGCTGAATTTGCCCCTAAGGATGATTTGAAATGGATTGCTTGGAGTAAAATTGTTTTGCGTTATTTGTGGAAACATCCTTTCTGCTTTTTACTTCCTAAGTTTTACAAACGTTGGAAAATGCGCGGAAGTGCCTGTTTATTTATGGATCACTAATAATTAAATTTTATATTAAAATTTTTTATAGGATAAGAAATATGATAGAAAAAATAAATATCTGCTTTGCTTCTGACGATAATTATGCACCTTATATGGGTATGGCCCTATTTTCCGTATTAAAAAATGCAGGAGAGGAAGAAACTTTCCATTTTTATGTTTTAGATAATAAAATTTCGGAAAAAAATAAACAAAAAATTGAAAAATTAAAAGAACTCTATTCCTTTGAGATTACTTATCTTACTTTAGACGAAAAAATCTTTAAAAATTGTGATCTAAAACGTTCTAATTGGACGTTATCCATCTTCGGTCGTTATTTAATTCCTGAATTAATTTCTGAAGACAAAGTTCTCTATCTGGATTGTGATGTCTTTGTAAGAAGCAGTTTGTTGCCCTTGTGGAAAGAGGATATATCCGAGTATTATATAGGTGGTGTGCCGGATTACAACGTTATATTACGAGGAAAACTTACAAAACGTTTCGGCAAAGATTTTAAACCGGAAGAGTATGTCAACTCTGGGGTTCTCCTCATTAATAATAAAAAATGGAGAGAAGAACATCTCTTTAACACCTTATTGGATTATTCCGTTAAGAACGCCTCTTTGCTACAATGGCCCGACCAAGATGCCATAAATGTTATTTGCCAAAATCGCAAGAAACTACTGCCGGAACGTTACAATGTGATGGGTTTCTTATATAAGCCGGATTTATTTTTATCTCATCCGCGTTTTAATGAAATTGTAGAGGAGCCCAAACACACAGTTATTCGACACTTCCACCCTTGGGAAAAGAATTCTTTTTCTCCAAATAGGGAAGAGTATCTATCCTTAATGAAAGTAAGCCCTTGGGCTGATTTGATGCCGAAAGACGACCCTTATGTCTTGGCATGGATCAAAATGATTGCCAGATATTTATGGAGACATCCGTTCTGTTTTCTGTTGCCTAAATTCTACAGATACTGGAAATATCGCGGAACGAAGTGTTTGTTTTTTGATTACAGATAAAGGAATTTCTTCTTTTGGGAATTTTAAATACTTTTTCCTAAAATCGGATTGTATATTTCGGTTGGGAATTAGTATTTAAAATTTTGTAAAACCTTTATTTTGGCTTTTAAAAGGGCATACTTCTGCCGATATATTTTTCTTTTCTCTCCCCAAAATAACAGACTCATCAGCGCATAACGCCATAATTTCTTTTTATCGGCGGGGTTGTATTTTTCTTCAAAATAAGCCCCATTCATTTCTATGATTTTGACGGAAGGATTTTTTTGTAACTTCATGACAAATATTGTTAATAAGTACTCCCCTAAATAACCCAAAAAGCGAAGTTTAGCGCCCGTAAAAGCGGAAGAATCTATCCGACTGTCCACCTCGGCTAAAACTCCAAACAAAAAGGAAGAGTATTCTTCAAACAGTTCTTTATTCATTACAAACATATTGCAAAGATACTGTTTATCCCCTTGCCAAAATTCATTTAATTCTGAAGAATAAGAAGGGTATTTTTCGCGCAGAACATTTGCAAAAACATCAAAAATTTCCGGATTTTCTAAACCAAAACTTTTGGTAATCCTTTTTCCAAAAGGAACTTCCGGTTCATTGTACCCTTTGATAACCATACAATCGTATTGTGGGAAATAAGCAGCAATCTTTTCCTCGGAAAGATGTTTTAGGTAGTTGTCGGTTATAGGGGGAAAAATGTAAAAATGAGAATTAGGCAACCAAGTAGCATCGGCGGACGGAATGGGTAACTCCGTATCAAACATAAAATGACGGCGGTTATGCATCAAACCAATATAATGGGGATTTCCTAATTTATCCTGATTTTTCCATGCCCAATAATGCGCCGATAGCTCGCAATAACGTGGATTGTCCTTGGATATGTTCTCGCCTTCATTATCACGTAGCATATCCGGCAAAAGAGCCGTAGCACGGGCGCACCCCGTTTGAATAGGGCATAAAATGCTATTTTTAACCACGCCGCGCAATTCCCGATGCGCCACTAGGATTTTGATGTTTAAAACATTCATTATTTATTTTTAATTTTAAGTTTCAGCTTAGATTCTTGAGCTTTTTTCTTATATATACTTTTTTTCTCAGAAGACGTCAGCATGCTTAAAATCTTATATAAACGATATTTAAAATAAAAAACAACTTTTTCTCCACCAGAAAGATCTCTTTGGTGTTCTTGCAAACTCAACATTAGATCTTCATAAAAAGGAGTTTTTTTTGCATAATTCCACCAGAGATCTGCCATATCATCTTCAGGGGAGAACCAAGGCTTACTTTCTCCAGCAAAATGTATAATAAATGGATTGCTCTTATCCTTTAAATACTGCTCAAAAAATTCAGACGGCATGAGAGAAACCAAATGCTTATATATACCACCCGAAGTCGGCACGTTCCAAGCAGTATCAAGATATTTAATCCCCGTCTGAAAAAATGCATTTAAACCGTCTTGTTCCAAAATTCTAAAATTATTTTTGCTGACAAATTCCAACATTTTTTTAGAATACTCTTTCTCATTAAAAGTTTTTACATCCAGCAAGAGAACTCCTGTATTATAATAACGGAAAGGTTCTTTTAAATGTAGAACTTCTTGGGCATATTGCGCCCAGTCACTTTCTTGACAATTTAAGAAAGCTCCCCACATTAAATCTTTACAAGCACCAAAAGGATATCCTTGCAAATCCTCGTCTGCCAAAACAGTGATGTCTGATTGTAAAACTAAATCTACATCTGTAAAAATAATTTTGGAATAATTTTTCAGTATCAACGGAGATGTCAACCGAAAAAAGCACTCCAAAGCATAATTAGCTGGATAAGTAAGGTTATATTCTTTTAACAAAGCCGTTGGATTCACAAAACGAAGCGAAAAATTTCCCAACCCTTGAATTTGTGCTAAGAGTTTCTTTTTGTTATCTTGCGTAATGGAACGTTCAAACACTACAATATCGTATTTTTTTTGAGAGGAAGAATTAATTTTAATAGATTCCAAACAAACTGATAAATAAGGCACATATTCATTAGAACAACTCATTGCAATTGCCACTTTGTTTTCAGAGAAAGCGGGCTCTAAAAAATCGCAAACATTTTCCATTTCTCTGATTTCAAACTTTTTTTTAGGAAAAAACTCTTCTTCAATAAAATTGGCTTTTTCATGATATCTCATTTTTCTTTTTCCAAAAGAAACAAGAGAAAGAAAACGATACCGATTATATTTTATTTTAAGTTTCATTTCCTCTTTAAAAGCAAGTGGTTTTTGCTTTTCAATAAGATCAGCAAAAATTTTATCATAAAAAGGTGTTTTTCTAGCATACGACCACCACACATATCCTTTTGGTAAACGATGATAAAACCATACTTTTTTAGCAGCTAAAAAATGATACATCACTGCAGAGTCTATCTTTTCCGAATAATCTTGAAATGTTTTATTTTTCCCGTTAAAAATAGTGTTAATGATCTCGAAATTATATTTTAAAGATAAAGTAAAAAATTTATCTTTAAACACTTTGTTTAAAACATCTTGTTCTTGACAAAAAAATCGTTCCTTTTTAGACTCTTCTAACAATAATGAGAAAGGGGCTATTTGATTAAATTTTTCTGGATTAATAAGAATTAAGCCAGTATTATAGTATATACTAGGAGAACCTAGTTTTTTTAAATACTCAGAAACGCTCCAATCTCCATAAACTTTCTCTTTTCTATTTTCTTCAGCCCAAAGCACCTCTTCGCAGGCAGCAATAGGGGCATCTCCTATATCTACATTAAAAATTTGAAAAAGATCTTGAATGCAAACCAAATCTATATCCGTAAACAAAGCTCTCTTATATTTTCTAAAAACTTCTCCACACGCTAAGCGATAATAACATTGTGGAGCAAAATAAGAAGCAGCTATGTGCAACTTAGTATCAAATGTTTTTTGCAAATTATAAAAACGAATAGAAATATTTTTTGAGGTTGTAAGAGACTTCAACTTTTCCTTATTTTCATCGGAAATATCAGTCTCAAAAACTACAATATCGTAATAATTTTTCTCTTTTGCATTATCTATAATAGATTTGAGATAAACTGACAAGTACGGGACATATTGATTACTGCTGCTCATACCAAATACAAAGGGAGCATTCTTAAAAATAGGAGAAATTGCTTCTAATTTTGACATATATTTTCCTTTTATACATTTTTTCCGCTTTCAAAAGCTTGGTGTGTCCAAAAGTATTCCCAACGGCCAAACCGACCGATGCTTTCTATGCCCACCTGCGCTAAATAATCCAGCACCACCTGACGATTTTTGTAAATATCATGGTCAAAAGTGATATTAGCGTATTTTTCAAAACGGATATCTTTTACCACAATTTCTTCTTTTTCAAAAAGGCCCATACTCACCAGTTTATCAATCGTTTTTTCCAACACTTCTTCTGCCGGAGGAATAGGCGAGTGGCAATCAAAAAAGATTTCCGCTTGCAAAGAACTACAACCCGCAGGTACATTGTCCGGCGATTTTAAGTTGGGCGAATAGACCCGAGCGGGGGGGATATCCTCATCATAAATATAAAACCATAAATGTTTGGCTACGTCCGGCCGTTTAAAACCCAAAGAAACCATGTATCCGCACGTATTGTGCAAAGAAGCAGCTGCTTTTTGTACATTTTCCGGCATTCCTTCTACCAATCTGGCCATTTCCGGCAAAGGCACGCTGGAAATCAAACGTTCGTAGGAAGCACATGACCCGTCTTGGAAAGTGATTTGCTTTGCTTTAGGGTCTATTTTCACCACTTCTTTGTTAAAGCGGATATCCAACCCTTCGCGACAAGTATCCAAAATAGATCTAAATCCGCCTTTTTTGGGATAGCGCATATATTTGGTGTAATAGAAAATTTCCTTTTGTTCACTAAAAGCACCTTTTAACACTTGTCCCAAATCCGGTGCGTGCATACGACTGCCCACCCATTTTGTTTCTAAATCTTTAGGTTCTAAGCCCCAGTATTTACGAGTATAACGGAATGGAAAATTTTCTGCAAAATAATCCCCGTATTGTACGCGGAGCCACTGCTCATAATTTTGGATTTCCGTTATTTCTTTTTGAGGACGATTTACAAAATCCAAAATAATTTTGGTTTTTTCTTCAGCACTAAGCGGAGCCAAATTGTTTTGGGCAGGGTGTTTTAACCAGTAACCCTGATAATAATTACTGGAGACAGACGGATGCTCATACAAAGGAGAAGATTTTTCAAACAAACCCTTGATATAAGGATCGTCGGTAAAGGTAAAGTGGACAAAGCGGTCAAAACGAAAACCGTCTATACTGAAATTTCCGCACAGACCGCCCCAATCTCCGTCTTTTTCATAGATACAGACGGATTTATTTTTCTTTTGTAAATGGAAAGCGGCGGACAAACCCGCCACGCCGCTTCCTAAAATAACTGTTTGAGACATAAAATTATTTTTTGCTATTGTGGGCTTGGATTTGTTTCACACAATAATCCCACATGTCTTGATTGGACAAGGCCTCTTTATACCAATCTACCGTAAACTCAATGGCTTCATCAAAAGATAAACGAGCATGCCATTTATCCAACATGCGGTAGGCTTTCGTCACGTCCAAACTAAGCAAGGTGTTTTCATGTACGGCACCGGGCTGAGATTTGTCTACCACTTTTCCTTTTCCGTAATAAGACACCACTTTTTCCACCACTTCCCAGACAGTGCGATTGCTTTCGATTTGAGGTCCGAAGTTAAAGCCTGTGCTGTAAGTAACCGGATCTTCCACCAATTTTTCTCCTACTTTCAAATAACCGGAAAGAGGCTCCATCACGTGTTCCCACGGTCTAGTAGCGTGCGGACTGCGGATTTCAATATCTTTTCCTTCTTCAATATAGCGGATACAATCGGGAATTAAGCGGTTGTCACTCCAATCACCGCCACCGATTACATTCCCTGCGCGCACACTGGCAATGGCTTTGCCGTGTTTGGCATAATCTTTGGGATTAAAATAAGAATTGCGCCAAGATGCAATCATTAATTCGGCACAACCTTTAGAAGAAGAATAAGGGTCGTATCCGCCCATACGGTCCGTTTCACGATAACCCCAAATTTGTTCTACGTTTTCGTAGCATTTATCAGAAGTAATCATGATGACTTGTTTAATAAAATCAAATTTGCGTACGGCTTCTAACACGTTTAAAGAACCCATTAAGTTTGTTTCATAGGTTTCTTTGGGACAATCATAAGAAGTGCGCACTAAGGCTTGAGCCGCCAAATGAAAAATCATGGAAGGTTTGTATTTTGCGATAATCTCTTCCAAACGGGCACTATCACGCACGTCCCCACGTTCATCGGCAAACAAACGCTCTTTTAAGTGAGAGGCACAATAGTTGCTTCTATCAGAATAAGGATCTAAAGCATAGCCTACTACATTGGCTCCCAAAGCGGTTAACCAAATAGAAAGCCAAGATCCTTTAAAACCGGTATGGCCCGTCACCAAAATTGTTTTACCTTGATAAACATTATTAAACGTGTCCATTATAGAGTCTCCTTCCACCAATTAATAGTTTGTAATAATCCTTCTTCTAAGTTATATTTAGGTTTCCATCCTAAAGAAAGCAGTTTGGCGTTATTGCCAACCACAACTTCATCTCCAAAAGCGGCAGGGACAGCCCCCCACGAAATTTTGCCTTTAAAACCAGTTAACTGTGCTATTTTTTCCACGATGTATCGTAGTTGTACCGGCTTTGCCGAGCAAATATTCACCGCTCCTTGCAAATTGCTTTCAAATACGGTGACGATGCCACTGGCGGTATCTTCTACATGCAAGTAATCTTGAAATTTTAAACAGTCGCTAACTTTTACGTCTTCTCCCTTTAAACAAGAAAGGATGACAGAAGGCATCAAACGTTGCGGCTTTTCATTGGGGCCGTATAAATTGAAAATGCGAGGCCATTTGAACTCAATATTGTTTTGTTTGCAAAAAACTTTAGCGATATTAAAAATGGCATTTTTGCTATTTCCATACATGGTGCGCGGATCGGTAGGAGTCATGTCTTCCGTAAAGAAACCATACTTATATTCATATTCCGAAATGGTTCCCGCACCTAAAAACTTTTTGCCGCCATTTTCCTTAAAGAATTTAAGTAAATTTAAGGTGGCCACCGTCCAATCCAAATTTAAATCCGAGCCATGACATCCTTTTCCTACATACCAAGCCAAATGAATTAAATTTTCAAACTTATGCTCCTTCAAAAAACGACCGACAGCGACCGTATCCATCAAGTTCATTTCATGCTGAATTAATCCGGCTTGTTCTTCGGCAAACGGCGGATATACCAAAGAATGGACTTCATATCCTTTGGCTAATAATTGAGATACTACTTGGCGGCCGATAAAACCCGTGCCGCCCGTAATTAAAACTCTTTTGTCAGTTGGCATGTTTAGTTTTCCCATACTTTCCACGGAGCAGTGCCTTTTTCCCACATGGAGTTTAAATCTAGCTTGTCTTTCAGCGTGTCCATCGGGTGCCAAAAACCATCGTGCTTGTAGGAATTGAGTTGCCCGTCATCGGCTAAAGACATTAAGGGTGTTCTTTCCCAAATGACATCATTTCCTTCCGGAATATAGTCAAATACTTCGGGTTGACACACAAAGAACCCACCATTAACCCAAGAACCGTCACCACGCGGTTTTTCTTGAAAGTGGGAAATAGTTCCATCTTGTTCAATATTCAAGGCACCAAAACGGCCCGAAGGTCGAACCGCCGTCAACGTTGCTAATTTCCCGGATTTTTCATGACATTCCAATAATTTTTTAATGTTAACATTGGATACCCCGTCGCCATAGGTCAACATAAAAGGATTTTTTCCTACATAATGACGTGCCTGACGAATGCGAGAACCCGTCATGGCGTCACGTCCGGTGTAAAGCATGGTCACTTTCCAAGGTTCGCAGCGGTTGCGATGAATATCTATTTGATTGTTTGAAAAATCAATTGTAACATCGGAATTATTGGTGTAGTAGTTTAAGAAGTATTCTTTGATTACTTCGCTTTTATAACCGCACAAAACCATAAAGTCAGTAAAACCATAGTGTGTGTAAAGTTTCATAATGTGCCACAAAATAGGATAACCGCCGATTTCTACCATCGGTTTGGGACGGAGGGATGTTTCTTCTCCCAAACGGGTTCCTAATCCACCGGCTAATAACAATACTTTCATCTTTATTCCTCCTTTAAAAAATACCTCCATGAGTATCCATTCCCTTATTGTAACATAAAATAATAAAGTAAATTTTGAAAATTAAATTGGACCACAAAACACTTTGCTGTGCATTATTCAAAATTAACACAAACGAAAATAATTTTAAATATGAGAAATTACTTTATTATTTGCGAAGATAATCCTTCCTTTAAAGTAATTGAAGGGGAAAAACCTATTTGTGTTATCTTACTTATATCTGCCGAACTTCGGCGAATATCCGTTTTCCGTTTGGGAAGAAAAACTCGTTCTAATTTCTTGCCGGAAACTTTATCCAAGGTATCGGCTACTTGCAAAAGTGAAACACTGTTCCCGCTGGCTACATTATAAATTTCTCCCGAGTCTAAACGGTGGATCGCCAATAAATTGGCTTGCACGATATCTTGCACGTGGATAAAATCTCGGCTTTGCAGGCCGTCCCATTCTATGGTTAGGGGGTGGCCGGTTTTGGCCAATTCTATAAATTTACTAATAACTGCCGCATAAGAGGAATCGGCTTTTTGCCCCGGGCCAAATACATTAAAATAGCGTAAAACAACCGTTTCCAATCCTTTTTTGGCAAATTGTAAGCAGAGTTTCTCCCCAAGCAGTTTAGACTCGGCATACGGGGAGTTGGGCCTAGGCGTGGTAGTTTCTTTGTAAGGCATGCTAGAACCGTCCCCATACACGGCACAACTGGACGCAAAAACCACGCGTTTTACTTTTGCTTGCAAGGCGGCTTCCAGCACGTTTTGCGTTCCTTGCACATTTACTTCGTGGGTTTCTTGCGGGAATTCTACGGACAACGGAACAGAAGCCAAGGCCGCGTGGTGGAGTACAAAATCAACCCCTTCAAAAGCGGATAACAAATCGTCTTGAGAGCGAATATCGGCTTTGATGAGTTCTATTTTGTCTGCCACATCAGCCAAGGCTTCCGCTCGCCCGGTGGAAAAATTATCCACCACGCGCACATTTTCTCCCAAATTTGCCAGTTTGCGGGTTAAGTGCGAGCCGATAAACCCGGCCCCGCCGGTAATCACCCAAGTATTTTTGCGGTTCATTGTATTATCCGTCGTTAAAAATCTACTATATTGTACCTTATTTGAAAGAGGGAAAAATAAAAAGTAAGCGGAATATGTACGAGAACTAAAAAAAATTGTAAAATATAGCAGAAGTAAAAAATCCATGGAGGATGTACAACTATGACCATTAAAGTAGGTATTAACGGTTTTGGCCGCATCGGTCGTTTCGTATTCCGCGCGGCTCAAGAACGCAATGACATTGAAATTGTAGGTATCAACGATTTGTGCCCGGTTGATTATTTGGCTTATATGCTCAAATACGACACCATGCACGGTCAATTCAACGGCACCATTGAAGCCGACGTTGAAAACAGCGTGTTAATCGTCAATGGCAAAAAAATCCGCGTAACCGCTTGCAAAAACCCCGAAGAATTGGCTTGGGATAAAGTAGGCGCCGAATACGTGGTAGAATCCACCGGTTTGTTCCTTACTCAAGAAAAAGCGCAAGCTCACATCAAAGCCGGCGCCAAATATGTAGTAATGTCTGCTCCGTCCAAAGACGCTACCCCGATGTTCGTAGTCGGCGTAAACGAAAAAACCTATGTAAAAGGGACCCAATTCGTTTCCAACGCTTCCTGCACCACCAACTGCTTGGCTCCTATCGCCAAAGTACTCCACGATAAATGGGGTATCAAAGACGGTTTGATGACCACCGTTCACTCCACCACCGCCACCCAAAAAACCGTAGACGGTCCGTCTATGAAAGATTGGAGAGGTGGTCGTGCCGCTTCCGGTAACATCATTCCTTCTTCCACCGGTGCTGCTAAAGCCGTAGGTAAAGTAATTCCCGAACTTAACGGTAAACTTACCGGTATGTCTATGCGCGTACCGACCTTGGACGTTTCCGTTGTTGACTTGACCGTCAACCTCGAAAAACCGGCCAAATACGAAGAAATTTGCGCTGCCATGAAAGAAGCCGCCAACGGCGAACTTAAAGGCATCTTGGGTTACACCGAAGAAGCTGTGGTATCTTCCGACTTCTTGGGTGATGCCCGCACCTCTATCTTCGATGCCAAAGCTGGTATCGCCTTGACCGACACCTTCGTGAAAGTTGTGTCTTGGTACGATAACGAAATCGGCTACTCCAACAAAGTACTCGATTTAGTTGCCCACATGGCTTCCGTAAACGCCTAAGTTTTACTTAGAGTTTTAGAACCAAAAACCGCCCTTAATCGGGCGGTTTTTTTATTGGCTATAAAAGTATTGCTTAAAACACAAGAAATTGTTTTAAGGGGGGGGAATGGAGCCCTTCAAAACAGGGCATAAAAAAGCCCCGCCGTTAAGCGGGGCTGGGATAAAAGTAGTTTATTTCACTTCATCGGCTTGCTTAAAAATGTGGCTAAACGAAAAAGAAACACCTACATAAATGTTTTCTCCGCGACCGATACCCGATTTTTCCCCTTGAGCAGTATAATAACTGATGAACGGAGCCACATAAAGGTTTTTGTAAAGTTGTACATCTAAACGGGCATCAGCTCCCAATTCGTAGTCTAAATCGGTGGCTTGTTCGTGAGAAGATTTCAAATAATCACGGAACAATACCGAGTATTTGGCCGTTACGCCTTCGCGCACGGGTTGTTCTACTTTAAGGCCGGCTTCCCAAGCCAGTTTGTTGGAGGCCGGGTCGTAAGTAAAATCGCGTTCGCCTACTACCGCTACAAATAAGTCTTTTAGATATTTCCCTTCAAAAAGTTTAATACCGCCCGTTCCGCGCAGTACTTTTTTGCGATTCGCTCCATTGGGTTTGGTAAACTCCGTTTCATAGCCCAAATTGACAAACGGCCCTACTTCAAAACCGCCCAAAATATCTTCCACTTTCCACAAGCGTTGCGTGTAGCCGGTGGTAAGCAAAATTTTATCGGCATTTTCGTTGGTAATGCGTTCTTCGTTAATGGGACGAATTTGGGTGCGCCCATAGTCCATTAACAGTTCATTGGTCCACAAAAAGTGCTTGGCATGGTAATCGGCAATTCCGTCAAAATTACCGCGAATGGTGCTTTGGGAATCCCCGTTTAAGCGGGCATCGGAAAATGCTTGGTATTCTGCCGCATTTTTTACTTCGGTAGAAGTAATATCAAGCGCAATTTTTTTCAGTTCCACTTGCCAACCGCGTTTGTTGTCTTGGGCGAAAAGATTACCCGCTAACAAACACAAAGCCAACAAGATGAACCCTTTTTTGTACAAGTTCAACATTTGTTCTCCTGATTTTATTTATTTTCTAATTTAAAACGGATACGCAATTTCCCGTTTTCAAAAGTATGGCTGGAAATGACAAAATGCCCGATTTCGCTTGTGTTTTGCACATGTTTACCGATACAAGGACAGATGTCATATTCTCCTACAAATACCAAACGGACGTTATCTCCTGCATCCGGAGGAAGGGAAGACAAATCTACCAACTTGCCGGCCTCTTGCCGATTGACTACCTTAGAGAAAACAGGTAACTGGGCTTGGATAACATCATTGACTAAATGGGAAACTTCTTGCAGATCCTCTTCCGAAGGAGCGGAGGGGAGGAAATAGTCGCACTTAGATTTATTTTTTTCTATGTGGTTTACTTTGCTTCTTTCGCAACCGAATACACGAACCATGGTTTGGTTCAGGATATGTTCGGCAGTATGCATAGGGGCGAAATAATCTTTTTTGGGGGATAACTGCGTATTTTCGTTCATGTTAATATTGTAGGGATTTTGGTTTTTTTTGTAAAGATAGATGACAATTTCGTCTTAAAATAATAAAATATATGATAGAAGGGAAAAAGTGGCACTCTCGCCAACCCCTTACTTTAGAAGTTAAAGACTGAGGAAAGAAAATAGTAACTATGCTTAACAATACAGACTTTTGCAAAATCGTCGCGACCATCGGTCCCGACACCAGCAACGAAAAAGCCATTGAACAATTAGTTTTGGCCGGTGTTTCCGTGTTCCGCTGCAACTGCAGCCACGGTTCTTTGCCTGAATACCAAGAACGTGTAACCAATATCCGTAAAATGGAAAAGAAATACAACCGCACCCTTGGTATCTTGTTTGACCTTCAAGGCCCCAAACTCCGCATCGGCACCTTCAAAGATTATCGTATTAAATTAGAAAAAGGCGACAAATTCCAATTAGACTTAAACCCCGAACCCGGCGATACTACCCGCGTATGCCTTCCGCACAAAGAAATTTTTGATGCCATGAAAGACGGCATGGATCTTCTCTTAAACGACGGCGTAGTCCGCTTGCGTGTAGACAGCCACACCAAAGATGTGGCCCAATGCACCGTTATTGCCGGTGGGGAACTTTCCAATAAAAAAGGCGTGAACGTGCCCGGCGTAAAATTGCCGCTTTCCGCTTTAACCGCTAAAGATAAAGAAGATTTGAAATTGGCCGAAATGTTGGGGGCCGATTTCATCGGTCTTTCCTTCGTACAAGAACCGGAAGATATCATTGAACTTCGCGGTTTGATGAAATCTAAAGCCCACATCATTGCCAAAATCGAAAAACCTTCCGCCATCGAACACTTGCGCGAAATTATCGATTTAACCGATGTTATCATGGTTGCCCGCGGTGACTTGGGTGTGGAAACCAGCCCGGAACTCGTCCCCGTCTTGCAAAAGAAAATCGTTTCCGGTTGCCGCAAAGCCGGTAAACCGGTTATCGTGGCCACGCAAATGTTGGAATCTATGATTCACAACATCATGCCCACCCGCGCCGAAGCCTCCGACGTTGCCACCGCCGTTTATGACGGTGTGGACGCGGTTATGCTCTCTGCCGAAACCGCTCAAGGCGATCACCCGATTGAAGCCGTAACCACCATGCGCCGCATCATTGAAACCGTGGAAAGAGATCACCGCTATCGCAAAGGTCTTTCTACCTTGGAACGCAAAAACGCCTCCACCAAAGAAGGTGCTATCACCGCTGCTGCCGGTGTGGTAGCCACCAACATGGATACGGCCAACGTAATGGTAACCTTCACCGATTCCGGTTCCACCACCTTGCGCGCTTCTCAACAACGCGCCGGCGGTTTGCCGATTTTGGCTCTCACGCCCAACATCGTTACCGCTCGTCACTTGGCTTTGGTATGGGGTGTAACTCCCGTGGTCATCGAAAACCTCAAAAACTTTGAAGATATGACCAACGAAGCCAGAAAAGCCGTTCTTTCTAAAGAATTGGCTAAACAAGGCGATAACGTGGTAGTAACGGCCGGTATTCCTTTCGGTCAAGCCGGTTCTACCAACATGTTGTACGTATTGTCCGTGTAATTACGAGAAATTCTATAAAAAGGCCGTCGTTTCGTAAGAAATGACGGCCTTTTTGCTTCCTTAAATAAATTTGTTACAATAAAAAAATCTAGGAGGTGTTATGTTATCTTCTTTTATTAAAAAGGGATTGTTCCTATTTTTCTTTGTTGTGGCGTTTCCTCTGGCTGCTGAAAAATTGGTTATTTACCACACAAGTGATATTCACGGGTATTATTTTCCGCGGCCTAACAAAGAGGAAAAACATATTGGCGGTTTTGCCGTTTTGGAACAGGTATTACGGCAGGAAAAAACACCCTTCGTACTTTTGGATTCGGGAGATTTTTCCAGCGGAAACAAAGAAGCCAATTTATCCGACGGCCGTTATTCGGTAGAACTGATGAATAGGGCCGGCAATTCGTCTCTTAATATGTCAGGGCAAGGTTACGCGGCGCTGACCATCGGCAACCACGATAGCGATTTTGGCGCCGAAACCTTGGCTAAAACGCTTTCCGAGTTTAAAGGGGATATTCTGGCTGCCAATTTAGAAAATCTCCCCTTAAAAGGCAAGACAACCCTTCCTTATAAAATTTATGTTTGGAACGGTATTAGGGTGGCTGTAATCGGTTACGCATTAGACGGCCCTGGAATGACGGGGGGAATGACCGTACATTCTTTACACCAAACCCAATGGAAAACCTTATTAAAAGAAGTCCATTCCCACAATCCTCAGGCCGTTATCTTACTGGCGCACGATTCTGTAGCTGATGCCAGAAAGCCTTCTCAAATTATCGCCAATCTTTCCCCTGTTTTAGGAGAAAATTATCAAATAGATGTTTTTTTGGGAGGGCATGCCCATGCTTTAAAAACCCAACGTTATTTGGGAGAGAGCGGCCCGTTATTTGTGGAAAGTGCCTCTATGCTGGAGGGCGTAAATCGTATCGAATTGGATTTTGATGATGAAACAGGAAAATTAAAAAATACCTCTGCCCGATTTATTCCGCTACTATTGGATGTTTGGGGAGAAGAACCCGAAACAAAAGCAAAATTGGACGAAATTGAAGATAAATCACTCCGTGCCCCTTATGCCACGGTTCCTGTACTTCTTCCCAAGTATCCGCAAGGAAGCGATGCTTCCCCGGATCTAGCCAAATTAATGGCAGATCAAATTAAAAAGTGGATATTCTCGCAAGAAAAAGTGGATTTTGCCTTTTTTCAACTTCCCGGTGTTCGGCGGGATGTTCTCCCCGGTGTGCTAACCGGAAGAGACTTGGCGGAACTGCTCCCATATACGGAATATATATCTACTTTTAACATCAAAGGGAAACAACTGAAAAAAGCCGCAGAAGAAAGTATCAAATGTTCGCCAGACGGGACGAACTTTTCCTTGTTTGCCTATTCGTCTAATATAGAAATAGAATACCAATGCCGCCCTTTTAAGAAAGAAACCGCCAAAATTACAAACATGAAAATAAACGGGAAAAAACTTTCTTCTCGTAAAATTTATCGTGCTGCGGGGTTGTCTCATATCCCGGACGGGTATTTTGAAGGAGCGCCCTTTAAAATAAAGAAAAATGCACAAAAAAAGATATATAAAAAGACTTCCGGAGAAATTTTGTTTGATATTATCAAAGAACTTCCTGGAGAGTTTTATCAAGATAAGCAACTGTTGGCCCCCAATGATGTGAGAATAAAAGAGAAAAAAATCTAGTTATACTTCATCGGGCTACCCGCCTGTAAATCCCACAGAATACGCCAAAACCCCCGGCTAACCGGGGGTTTTGGCGTATTCTAATATCTGGCCCACCTGCCCGATGGAAAAATGTATCAAGGATTATTTTTAGAAAAAGTATTCAACACATTCTTCACAAGCGGTGTATTAGTTGGCGTAGAAATAGTCAGCGATTCAATTAACGGGGCAAAGGCCACCGGGTGTTTAGAAATAAAGTCCACAAACTCCAACAAATCGGCCTGTGCCGTGTGGGCGGCGGCCAAAATGTCATCTAAATTTTTTTGCATGGCTTCGGCATACGCTTCTTGCACTTCATCTTTTTCATTACGCCATAGTAAAGAAGTACTGGCTTCTCCTAGCAATATTATATCGTCTTCCAGTTGTAACCAAGTATCGTAAGACTTTTCCAACCGGTCGCGCAAATAGGCATATACCGCAAAATTTTCTAAAGACAAATTCTCAAAGGTAGTTACCGAAGATAAATCTCTATCCGTCGCCATGAGAATTAAATACTCCAAGGGGCGTATTTCTTTATCTATGGTTACCATTTCTCCTTCGGGAGTTTTCATCATAACGGAGGTAGGCATCATTTCCTGTTCTACGGGAATTAAATTATACACATTTCGAATCCAATAATACACTTGCGGATATTGAGTTTTGCGTTGGTTGTAAATTTTTTCTCCCAAGGCGGCAAAATCACCTAATTGTTGACTCGCCGACTCAAATAATAAGGTGTATTCTTCCTGTGCTCTAAAAAAAGAAAACAAAGCGATCTTCATTTTCCGTTCTGCTTGTTGTAAAGATTTGGCTAACTGCTCTTGCGCCGTCTGTTGCGCTTTAGAAGTAATGGGAAGGGCGCGAGCTTCCTGCAATAAAGCAGTGGCTTGCGTAATTCCTAAATTAATAGCCGAGGGGGGAAGGAGGGGTTCTGCCTTCGGTTCGCCTTGCTGCAACTTAGCGATGGTGGTTTCTGTCATATTCATTTTGGCTTTTAAGGAAGAAAGACGCGCACAAAAAAGGCGGTACTCTGCCGGTTTTAATAGTGAAGGCCCCCCTTGTGTTGCAGCTTGGGAAACCCCCTTGCCGGTTAAGGAAGAAAGAACTTTAGAAGCATTTTTTAAGTTCTTTTGCGCAGAAAGCGGGAAAGAAAGTAACAGTAATAAAAAAAATAAAAATATTCTATTCATAAAAATCTCAAAACCTCTTTTTTAAATCATAACAATTCCTTTCTTTCTAAACAAGATGTTTTGCTCCACACACAGAAAATTTTTCCATAAAAAAGCCCCGCCGTTAAGCGGGGCTCTAAAAAGTAAAGAAACTTATTTCGTTTCTACTTTAATATCGCTGTTTTCTTTTTTCCAGGCCGTCATGATTAACAAAATACCCACGACGCAGGCAACAATGCAGGAGTTAAATACACCCGCCCAACCCCATTTATCCAAGATAAACGAAGCGCCGCTACCAGCCAAAAAACCACCGATGTAACCGAACAATCCGCAGAAACCGCAAGCGGCAGCCACCGATTCTTTGGTGGTGAGCAAGGAAATCTGCACATTGATAAGGTTTTGCGGACCGTCCACGAAGAAACCCAATGTAGCAATAAAGAAGCAAGTAAGGAACAAGTGGTTCGGGCCGGCAAATAAATAGAAACAATAAGCCGAAATACCCAACGCAATCAAGTAAATGATGTTGGTGGGGGTACAGCGACCTTTGAATACTTTATCCGTTAAGATACCGGCAACGATACCGCCCAAAGCACCTACCAAGGGGTTCAAGGTAAAAATCAGCGGAATGCTGGCTTTGGACAATTCGCGGGAATCCAAGAAGATAGCCGCCCAAGAAAGCGTTACATAGCGTACGAAGTAAACGCACAGGAAGGCAACGGACAAAATCCAAATATATTTATTGGTAAGCACATATTTGCGCAAAAGGACCCAATAACTCTCCCCATCGGATTCTTGTTTAGTAACTAACTGTTGGCAGCCGGTATATTCTTCTACTGGGGGAAGACCCACGCTAACAGGCGTATCGGTTACATTACGCAAGATATAGAAGGAGGTAATCAACCCTAAAATACCGCAAATAACAAATACATATTGCCAATGAATGTGCGGGGTGATATTCATACCCTTAAGAACACCTGCGGCAATAATAGCGGCAATGGAGATACCTACCGTATGGGCAGAGGCCCACAAAGTCCATTTGCTAGCTCTTTCTTTCGGGGAGAACCAATAAGCAAAAATGCGGGCAATCGGCGGGAATCCCATAGATTGGAAGGATTGGTTAAGCGTCCAGAACAAGACCAAGAGGAAAAAAGAGGTCAAGTATCCGAAGAACAG
Source organism: Elusimicrobium sp. (assembly GCA_015062115.1). Taxonomy (NCBI): domain Bacteria; kingdom Pseudomonadati; phylum Elusimicrobiota; class Elusimicrobia; order Elusimicrobiales; family Elusimicrobiaceae; genus Candidatus Avelusimicrobium; species Candidatus Avelusimicrobium gallicola. The sequence goes on from SUVG01000004.1 coordinate 127,910, forward strand.
GTTAATAATGGAAGATGCCATCAAACCAAAAGCCAAAAAAACGCGGATGTTGCTCTTATCAGCCAACATACCGCTTACGAACTTACCTACCCCATACGCAATTAAGGAAATAGACACCATCAAACCGAATTGGTCGTTGGTAATGCCCGTTTCCGCTTTAAATACGTGAGCAATAGGATTTAAGTTTTGGCGAGTTACATAGTACATTGCATAACCAATATAAGCGCTGATGAACAAGCGTAATCTCCAGCGTTTATACTGCTTATTGATTTCTGCAGGATCGGTAATTTTTTCCGCAGCCGGAGGCAACGGTTTAAACCAATCAATAAACTTCTGTAACATTTAAGTCTCCTATTTAATTGTGATTATTGTACAACAGGTCTTACCTTCTTATTATAACACATTTACACATTTTTATTATAAAATTTTTTTAATTTTTTTCGTCTAAACTTTATCTCCTTTTAACCCCCTATAAATTATTTCATTTACACAACAAAATTTACCCACAAAAACAACAAAAAAACGGCCTGCATTTTTTTGCAGGCCGTTTGAAAACTTATTTTACTGCTTGATTAGGGTTGGTAAGCCGGGGGTTCCCAACCGTGTCCTTCTCCTAACATTTTGTTGGCTTTATCCATCAATTCTTTCATGGATACTTCATAGGAGGGGAAATTGCCTTTATAGCGCGCCGCACGGGTTTCGGCCACACGGGTCAATTCTTTCTTATACATTCTGCTCAGGACATCTAAGCGGAAGAGGTCTAACCCCTCGTTGTGGTTTGTTACACCCACGGCAATTTCGTCTAAGCCGGATTCGGTAATATAGTAGCGGCCATAGATTAATTGCGCGGCGTTGGAAATATAGGCATCAATTTGTTCTTTTGTCATTACTCTGCCGGTGATTTGCTGTTTAAGCGGTTGTACTTCATATTTCTTAAAGGCAGCATAAGTCAATTCGCCGGTGCTTAACGGAACATTGTTATGGGTGGCCCCGTTCAAGAGTTTCTTGAGTTCTTCCACCATGCGTAAGCGCAAGGTATTAAGTTCAATTTTATCTTGTACAGGCGCCATAACCTCTTCAATGTGGGTCAATTCATGTTTCGTTTCTGCATACAGTTTATTTGCAATACGTTCGGCATCGGCAGCTCTTTGTTCGGCAGAAATACCACCGGATTTCAAGTATTTATCGTAGAAGCCGTCCACTTCCTTACGAACGATTTTATAGTCCACCGTAGGCGGCATTTTCATCCAGCGTTTTACATCCTGCACGAAGTTAGTGGTAAAGTATTTCCCGTTGATAGCCGTAGCCAGGAATAAGGCGCTGGCAGGCAAGATTAACGCGTTAATTTGAGGATCCGGCACACCGTTGGCGGCAAAGGTGTTAGCCAAGGAACCGTACAGTACCGTAAGGGCACCGGACAATCTGGCCAAGGTATAAGCCATGTTTACGCCGGGTTTTTGATCCGGATATTTTTCCATAGCTAAGGAGTTTTCAAAACCGGCCAAGTTGGCAAAACCTAACCCGGCAACACCCCAGAGGGCGGCTCTCGCGATCAACGGCAAGCCCGGAATAAAGGCCGCAGCGACAGCCACGGAACTTAACACACCGGAGGCACCAATGATACCTTGCGGGGAAAGTTTACCCGATTTTACAAATTTAGATAAGTATTGACGACCGGCCCATACCCCTACATAAGCGGTAAGGAAGGTGGCCACCTGAGCAATAGCGGTGGGATCCAACTTAGCGAACATATTTTGAGCCACCGAGTAGATCTCAGGAGAAAGCGCCGTCGCCGCAGCTGCACCGACACCAACGGTAGGCGCCAAGAATTTCTTCACCGCTTGCTTTAAGGCAGACGGTTCTTCAACTTCGCCCGGATTCACCGGATTCTTTTTCAACTTACCTTTCAAGAAGTTGTAGCCGGACTGTACCAATTTAGTGCCACCAAAGGCCACCAGACCGGTAAGCGGAGCAGCAACCATCAAAGGCAAGTTATGCATCCAGTCCACAAACCCTTGTCCTTCGGCAGATTTAATAAAGTTACCGATAATAGCACCCGGGCCGGAGTTAAACATCATACCCGCAAAGTGATACAAACCTACCAAGAGCATCATGCGCGGAATGTATTGCGTAAAGGCCGCAGGCAGTTTTTGAGAGAAGAACTGACCGATTTTATTAAGAGTGCTCGGTGTGGCCGCGGCAGGAGCCGACGACACGGAGGCAGCACCGGTTAAGCCTTCATCTAACAACTTGCCGTATTCTTTATGGCTGGCTTTAATACGGCTCTTTTCACGGATTTGGGCCAGGCGTTCCGCATAACCGCCTTTTATGGCAAACATAACGTTATTAGCGATGTTTTTAGCAACACCCCAAACACCTTCTCCGGCAGCTCTTAAGATAGTACCCACTTTTTGCAATTTGGTTTGTCCTACCAAAGAGGGAGTTTCCATGCCAACGTTTCTAACTTTAGATTTAAACAAGTTAAAAGCAGCATAAGCAGGTACCAACATACCGGCATAGTAGAGGGCTTGGAAGGCTTCCACACCCGTTAAGGCCAACAGTACGGAAGCCGGGAAGAATAAGTAACCCGTCATCGTACCGATAGAAGCACGAGCGTTCACAAAGCCCATACGAGCCGTACCGGTTGTGTTATCGTTGGAAAGTTCTTTAGCAAAAATACTGTTGGTAGATTTTACACCACCGTTGGCACCCATACCTAATACAAAGGAACCGAGCCCCAACGTAGCAATTGTGCTGGCGATATCACCCATGGTAAAGGCTGTACCACAAATACCCAACCCTATGGCAGAAGTAACAAGCCCTAAGGCCAAGGTGTTTTTAATACCCAATACTTTTTGTAACCCGGAGAAAACAACGCTGGTTACGTTACCTAATTGAGAGTGGGACACACCGGCTTGAAGTTGTTTCGGGTCACTGATGCCCAAAGCCGTGGCTTGCGGAGCAACGGTGGCTTGAGGCAAACCTCCTAAACCTTCGGTTAAACCGGCAAACATGGTGGCTCTTTCCGCGAATACATCGGAATAGAGGTTCAAATCTACTTTGCGGGATAATTTACCGGCCTTAAAATCACCTAACAAGCGAGCGTGCAAGGCTTCAATACCGGTTTTACCGCCTTCAATGAAAGGTTCGTAAATACCTCTTACGCCGCCACCGGGAGTGGTAATCATCAATTCAAACGGGCCACTATTGTTTTTGCGTCCTAAAGAGAAGGTTTCCGATTGACCAATCCCCAATTGTTCAAATTGTTTAACAGCCGTTTCGTCCAATAAACGAATGTTAAGTTCCAAGGTTTCCGGGATAGGATTCCCGGCATTATCAAAAATTTTCAAGTCAAAAGAAAGCTCACGCTTGGCAGGGGCCGCCGTTACGGCAGAGGCCGCCTGTTCAGATTGCATTAAAGAGAGAATTTCGGCTTGATAAGGAGCCAAGCGAGCTTCACGAGAGATAATGGCGGAGAATTCTTCTCCAAAGATTCTGTTGTAGTCGGCAGTGGTTAAAAGTTTGCCTTCTTCCGCTGCTTTTTTGGTGGCTTCCATGAATTTTTTATCGGCATTAAAGCGCGCCGTTTCCATGGCTTTGTTGAAATCCTTGATAATGGCTTTGTTACCAGTAGCAGGCAAGTTTAAAGCGCTACGCAACGCCGTCTCATTAACCAGAGCACCCGGAACAAGCACATTTCCAGCGGCTTTGGCCAACACATCCGCGGTTTCTTCCACCACCGCTTCTCCTTGCGGGATGGGGGAGGAACCTAACGAAAGAAGATCGCTCAAATTTAAATCGGCAGATAAATCTAAGGAAGGGAAAATATTGCCACCTTCCGAAATGGCTGCAACCTCGCTAGCGGGCAACGCAGCGAGAGCTTGACCTTTGTTAGCAGCCAAATCCACCCATTCTTGAGTGGCTTTATAGGAAGAATCTAAATGACGTTTAAACAAATCGGTTCTAGATAAAATAGCCTTTTGCTCTTCGGCTACTTGAATGGGGGAAGTCCCTTCTACCTTAAGGGAGGGAACACTCATTTGGTTGGTAGTAACATAAGTGGCAAAACCATCCCAAACTTCCGTGCCAGTTACCGCGGAAAGAGCTTCTTTTTCCACATAGGAAGAAAAAGCAGCAAACTCAGCCTCGGCACCCAAAGCGAGTAACGAACGACCTACAATTAATTCGGTAAGACCCCCATAGGAATAGGAAGACAGTTTTTTATGAACAAATAAGAATAAATTAGCATCTTTGGTAGCATCACCGTAAAAACCCAATGTAGAAATAGCCGACATGGCCTGCCCCCATTTTTCTGCCATTTTTTCAGTGGGAATGGCAGATAAATCAGCAGCGGCTAAATCTATCAAGGACTTGCGGTAGAAATCTAATGCGATTTTCAGTTCTGCTTCGGGAATAGCAAACTCTCGGGTAATTAATAATTCCGGTAAAGTTTCAAAAAAGAGGACTTCTTTTTCCGCAAGAGGACGGTCAATCTTAAAGATTTGGCGTAAAACTTCCAAACCGCTTCCAGTCGGCATTTCGGGAGTTTTTACCAAAGCGGCAATTTCAGGAAGAGGTTTGATGGTTGTTATCTGCGAAAGTTCAAGAGAATACGCTCTTAGCACACCGGCATAAATCTGATTGGCACGCAGCGCACCAGCCGGCGTTGTTCTTAAAGCTGAAATGGTTTTAAGCGTGTTCGCCAGACTTGTCGGTCTTCCACTAAGACCAGTAATAACTTGTTTAGCTAGCTTGCCCTTATTCTGTGCAAAGGAAGGCGTAATGCTTCCGAAAACTAACGAAATACTGAGTACTATCGCAATTAGTTTGTTCATCATTTTTTTATTCCCATGTGTTATAAGTTATTGTTATGTAATACTTCCTTATATTCTAATGCTAACAGAAATTACGACTATGAACAAGGGTCAAAAGACCCAATTTTTTTATAGGACCTTTTGACCCTTGCTCCGACTTGAAACACTTACTGTTTCCATTTATCATTATAGCACAAAATATCTAGTTTGGTACTATAAAAAAGGTCTGTCCTATTTTACTCTTTTATTAAGCACTATCGACATCCATGCCGGCACGTGTATATAAGGGTCAAAGATATTCAAAATAGAATACTCTCTAAAATATACATCGTACTTATCCCATTTAATGTTAACTTCAAGTTCGTTCGGGCTAGCAGGCACGGAAACACCTAATAAATAAGATTCATTATAAATACGCAAATCGCGCCAGAAAGGAGCAATAAGGAGCCCGTCTGTAGCGCGTAACGCGGCAATTTCGTTTAAGCCGGCATAACCTTTAAGACTTACCAAAGAACGGCCGACAATCGCATCGGCATAAGGGGCAAGGTCTTTGGGCATGGCACGCAGAACACCCACAAGCGGTAAAATATCTTGCTCACTGCCGAAAACCCCCAAAAAGGAGGCATCTGCCATCAATTTGGCAAAATCTTTACTCGTCATTTCCACAAAGGAACCGCTCCCGGCGGAATCTTCCACGAGTTGTAAAAACTTTTGTACTCCGTAACGAGCCGTATGCAACACATTATACGCTTCCTGCGCGGTAACTGTTTTTTTATTTTTAATTTTTTCCGCTACTTGGTGATAAGAAAGTTCACGCGTTCTGTTTTCAAGCGCGGCGGGTACTTTATCGGCAATGGGGGAGGGGATAATTTCTACTCCGGAAGTTGAAGCAACAGGCGACGAATTAGAAGATGTTTTCAAAAAAGATTTCAAAGAATTCCACGATCTTTTCAAAATGGAGAAAGAAGCCGGTTCGGTTTCCTGCAAAGGAGTATTTTCAAAGGCATATACATACCCCGTGGCACCCATTACCTGAAAACGCACCGGCGGCACATGACTTTTGGCCTGCAACCGGGCAAAATACTCAGGACGGGAAAGCGGTTTGGGGCGTTTGGCAAGTTCGTCTATTTTTAATTGAAGATTTTTCAGGTTTTGCTCCGTAATGGCTTGCATGGAGGGAGTGCGGAGAATTTGTTCTTCTACGGACGGGAGAAGAAGTTGTTCCATAGAAGGCAGAGCCATAGGGACGGATTTAACCGCACTTTTTTCAATCTGTTCCAAAAACATTTTTTCGGATAGTTTCATGTATTCGGCGACGGTAAAAGCCTTGCTTACGGGTTTAACAAGTTGCCCTTGCGCAAACAAAGCGGCAGGCAAAATCACTAAAGAAAAAACACCCAATAAAGATACTTTTTTATTCATAAATTCTCCCTAAAAGTAAAAACATATATTTTTATTGTGCAAAAATGGGAAAAAATGAACAAGGGCCCTAAGACCTATTTTCATATAGGTATTTGGGCCCAAAGAAAAAGGAAAAAAAGTTACCAATCTGCGTCTTTACCGAGCGCGGAGACGGGTAATTGCTCTCCAAAAGAAAAAGCACGGGGAACTTCGTGGACGGTAAGTTTTTGAGACAAAAAAGCACGGATATCTCTTAATGTTTCTTGGGTGAAACCTTCGTTTAACACGATAAAGGCCTTCAACCGTTCACCTTCATCGGGGCGCATCAACCGAACGCGGCAATCTTTTACGGCAGGGTGTTCTCTTAACACTTCTTCCGTATGCTTGGGATATACATTTATTCCGGCTACTTGCACACAGGCATCTGTCCGCTTAACAGGAAAAAATGTCCGTTCGGAAACAATTTCCACCTGATCCGGTAGTAGCGACCATTTTTCCTGTGATTTTCGTTTAATTTGAGGTTGGTCTTCCAATAACGAAATTTCCCAAAACGGGAATAATTCAAAAGGGGTTCTGGCATGATTTCGGCGGGCCATGGCTCCCATTTCGCTGGCTCCGTAAATTTCCGTCAACTTTTTGGCTCCGGCTGAGTACAATCCCTCAATCACTTCGTCTTTACAAGGGGCCGTGGAAGTAAGCACGGATACCCCGGGCGGAAAAGTATGTTTGCATTTCAAAAAGTATTTCCAAAATAAAGGGAAACCCACCACCAAGTCTCCTTCTTGCAGAAGAGTATTCCACGGTTGGGTCGGTAATGCGGGCCTGGAAATTACGGGAACTTTCAAAGCATGAGGCAAGGCAACCGTAAACGAAAAACCGTATAGATGATTGGACGGCACCAAAGAAATAATCCTTTTTACTCCTTCAAATTCCGTTGCTACCCCGTAAGCTTCTTCCGCAATCATATCTGCCGAATGAGGGCATTGTTTGGGCGTTCCCGTGCTTCCCGAAGTTAAAAAAACGATTTGCTGATTTTTAAGAAAAGAAGCATAGGCATAATCGGTCATTAAATCTAAAGAAGAGAAAGGACGGGGGGAGTAACCGAAGAAAATGGCCGTTTTCTCAAAAACCGTTTGGGCAACGGCAGGCGAAACCTGTGCAAAAAAATCTTCTGCGCTTTGGGTTTCAAAAACCGCCAATGCGTCCGCTTGCGTGCGGGCTGTTTCCGTACGGAAGAAATCAAGAATAATACGCTCAATATCACTACGGTTTAACATAGGGCACAGCCTCCAATAAAAATTCGGCTCCGGCAAAGTCATCGCGGAAGATAAACGGTTGTTGCTTTGCAAGTAAGCGGGCCGTTTGCAAAGCAGCCCAAGCGGAGGTGGAAGGGCTTTTCAAAGAAAAATCGGGGAAGTTTTCCGTCCGGGAAAAAGAAAGTTTTTCCACGGCAAACAAAGAATAGGGAGTCGGTTTTTTAGAAAGGATAAACGCCGCCGCCGCACGAACAAAAGGCCCTTCGGGATTTCTTATTACCGGGGAAAAAAGCGAGCGATCCCGGGGGGCATACTCAGCCGCAACGGGGTTGATGTCTTCGGCTACGGACACTAACACCTCCGCACACATTTCCCGTTCCAAAAATTCTTGTGCGGTTAAAAGTGCCCCGGCAAAGGAAAAATCAAACTGGCCGGTGGTTACGCAAGGGCCGTTTAAGTGTAAAAATAAAGAAAGGGTCAAGCCCGTAAAATTATGAACAGACCCGGCAAAAGCCGTGGGAGAAGAAAGTTCATCTCCGTCATCAATAATACTGTCCATAAACTTACAAGTGCTTTCCAAACTGCCGGCCCCGACGGCTACGCTTAACCCCATTTCCTTGGGAGCATGAATATCCAAGCCTGCTTGGCTGAGCGCTTGTGCGGAACAAAAAAGAGCATTTTTGGAAATAATTTCCATTCTGCGCAGACGGCGCGCTTCAAAATAAGGAGCAAAATTTTCTACGGTAGCATCTCCCTCTAAGAAAGAAAAACCGTTTATGTAAAATTTAGCCATAATAGTCCTCCGCGCCCAAGACTACGGCCGCATTACAACCGCCAAAGGCCAACGAGTTGGAAAGAGCCGCCCGTTTGAGGACGGCGGTTTCACCGCAAGAGGGAGCAAAACCGATGGTTTCGTCCAATTGTTCAAACCCCGTGGTAGGCGGCAGAATACGCTTATTTAAGGCTGTCAAAGAAAGCACCGCCTCTACGGCACCCGCCGCGCCCAAAGTATGCCCCGTAACGCCTTTGGAACCCCACACACAAACGCCCGGCAAAAGTTCATTAAAAGCCATGGCTTCCGCGGCATCGTTGGCTTGGCTGGCGGTGGCATGCGCATTTACAAAGGCTAAATTGTCCGCGGTCAGGGAGGCTTCTTTTAAGGCAAAAGAAATAGCCTTTTTTAAGCCTTTGGCGGTAGGGTCGGGAGCCGTGGGGTGGTATGCATCGCAAGCATTTCCGTATCCCAATACGTACCCTCGGGGACGGACGGAAAATTCTTGTGCGGTTTTTTCGTTTAAGAGAAGTAACGCTCCCGCTCCTTCCCCGATGTTAATACCGTTTCGGTTTTTGGAAAAAGGACGGCACCGCTCTTTAGAAGCAATCAACAGGCGGATAAATCCGTCGTAAGGGATTAAGTTTATTTCGTCTGTTCCACCACACAAAACCGCATCGCAAAACCCGGAAAGCAACCAACTTTTAGCCAGGCCTATCGCGTCCGTTCCGCTTGCACAGGCCGTAACAATGGTTTGAAACGGCCCCTTAAATCCATAATGCCGGGAAATCGCCCCGGCGGTGGGGGTGCGGAAATAATGGGCTAAACGGGCCGGGTCTTTGGGAGAAGGTTTACCGGCGCGCCAATTATTGTAAACGGAAAAACAGTTAAAAGAAGCGTCCACCGAGGTGCCGGCTATCACTCCGACACGCTTAGAGGCAAGTGCTTGGGGGGAAATACCCGCTTGCAAAAAAGCCTCTTGTGCGGCAGTTAAAAAGAAATGTTGGCTAAGGCTTCTGTCCTCGGGGCAAGAGGCTACAAGTTCCGGCGTTACCATAAAGACGGGGAAACGATCCGTATAAGCACTTTGAACGCGGGCAGTCGGCAACGAAAATTCGGCTTCCCCGCTTAAAGCACCGCGGAAAGTTTCTTCCACCGTTCTACCGGCGGCGCAAACGCACCCTGTGCCGGCAATGATAACGCGATTTGAAGTCATTATTTTTTCCGGTTTTGTTCAATGTAAGCGGCCAAAGTACCTAAATCTTTGAAAATTTCGCGGCCTTGTTGCATATTTTCAATGGTAATGCCGTATTTTTTTTGAAGAAGCATAATAAGTTCCACGGCGTCTAAACTATCCAACCCCAGGCCCTGCTCGCCGAAAATGGCATCTTGCGCGCCGAATTTGGAAAGGTCGGCCCCGCCCAAATCAATCCCGTCGGAAATCATTTGTTTAATTTCTTCAATCGTTTGTTGCATAATCTTTCTCCCAAAGGTCAAAATAATTAAAAAACTGATATGGATATTTTATACAAAATGCTTGCAAGGCGTCCACGAATTGTTGCGCGAAAATTTGGTAATTTTCTTTGGACGGGCCTTTTTCGGGTACGGTAAAATGGGCAACCGTCCAAGAAGCAAATTTGCCCGCTCCTAGCCAAGGCGAAAATATAATCACAATCGGTGCGCCCGTAGCCGCTGCCATGCGGTAGAAACTGTACGGCACGCGTATTTTTCCGCCTAAAAAGGAGGTTTCCACCGTGTTTTTTTCGTCACCGAATACGCGGTCTGCCATGGCACAAACAACTTCTCCTTTTTGCAAAGCACTCATCATTTCCACCACCCCGCCCAACGGCCCGGCCGGGTTAATGAAAGAAAAAGGTGCCTGCTTACCGCTGTGTTCCGCTACGGTTTTATCGTTGTCTTTCGGGTTTCGGTAGTAAAGCACATGTTTTTTGGCAGAAATAAAATCGGTTAAATTGACAGCCATTTGCCATGCCCCGCAATGAGCGGAAAGCAAAATAAGGCCTTTCCCGCAGGATACAAGTTCACGACAAAGCACGCATTCTTCTTCCGTGGAAACAACTTCCACCTTTCCCAATATTCCCAAAGCGGCGCGGTCAACCAATGTGCGCGCAAAAGTGAGGTTTAACAAATAAGTATGCTTAAAAAACTGCCAACGGTTTTTGGGCGCAAATCTATGCTGAATATAGGCACTCGATTTGCGGTAAACGGCAGGGGACAACGAATAAAAAAGGACAAGCGGATAAAGAAACAAATAAGCCACTCCGCGCCCGCCCAAAAAAATAAGTGCATAGACGAAACGATGCTTAAATTTAGAGGCCAAACTGCGCCCGGTTTTTTCGGTTTGTTTATTTTTCATATTGTTTACCGTTCAGTCCGCGTGTCAATAATTTTCCAATCACCCACACTAGCCCGAAAGTTAAAGCGGCTAAAAGCGGTGCTACCACGAAGGAACCGATAACCCACTCCCATACGCGTTGCAGGAATTGATGCCCTAAAGTGGTTAAATTAAACTCGGTCAAAAAATGGCCGTACCGAATAAAATATCCCGCTTCGATACACAAGGCAGGAACCAAGGGGCCGATGCATAATTTTTCAAAAGAAATGGTAAGCACCCGGTTCAAATTCCACCAACCCGCCCCCATAAAAAGCATAACCTGACGCACCCCGGGAAAGGCAATACTTCCGCAAAAAATACCCCATGCCGCCGAAAAAGCATTTTTTACTGCACTGTCGGGGTGTTTTAGATTTTCTATCATCACTTCCCAGTAGCCTCGTTTTTTAACCGGTTTTTTCGGTTGGGAAACACGGCAATACTGGCGATGCGGAACGGGCAACATGGAACGAATCGTTAAGTAAGTATTGAGCACGGTTAAACGCAAATTGTCCTTCAATCCGCTAAAGTGGGAAATTCTGTTTTTAGGGTAAGTAACCGAAATATCAACTTCTTCCACGGGGAAACCCGCCCAAAGAGCCCGCACGGTTACTTCCACTTCAAAGGCATATCGCTTACACCAATACCGTTGGCACAAAAGTAAGTCCACCGGATAGCAACGGTATCCGCTTTGAATATCGCCGATCGGCTTGCCGGTTTGCAAATGTACCCAAAACCCGCCGAAAGCCCGCCCGAAACGCGAAGAAAAAGGAACCGTTTTTTTATCAAATTTTCGTTTCCCGATTACCAACGCCAACGGATTTTGCTTGGCGGCGGCCAACAGCAAAGGAAAATCGTTCGGGTGGTGTTGGCCGTCGGCATCAATGGTAACCAAATGGGTATAACCGTGCGCGTGGGCCCATTTGGCGGCTTCTTGGATAACCACCCCTTTTCCGCGGTTTTGCGCGAAACGGATAAAGGATACCTTCAACCCTGCCAGTTCTTTTTCGGGCGATACGGTGCTTCCGTCATCAAACACGGCCACATGCGGGCAGAGAGCCAAACAGCCCTCGGCTACCCGGCGTAAGGTGGCGGAGTGATTATAATGCGGAATAACGATAAGCACTTTCATGGGTTATTTTTCCAATAAAAATAAATACTCTATGTGGTTGCCGTTATGTTGGGCAGAAACCCACCGGCGGGTACTGCACATATGCGCCATTACATTTTGTTTATAATCAATTTCCAGCATTTTTTTTATTTTGCCGCGGGAAGACAAAATATCCAGCAGCTCCTTTTGCGTTGCTCTTCCGCCGGAACTGTAGGAAAGCAAAATATAACGGGCCTTGGTTTGTTTGATGAGTTCGTCCAAGGCCTGCAAGGCCACAAAATGCCCGCTTGGTGTTTTGCGGTATGATTCGAAAACGGAAGGACTTTGCAAATCCCGGGAATCTTCCCGACGGTTAGCCTTGCCGAAAAGCACGGGCTTATCGTGGCGGATAACGGTTGTCCAAAAGTGGTAGTACGCATTATACCGAACACGGCTGGGGGGCATTTTCTCGTTATTGGAACCGTACGGCGGGTCAAAATAGGCTAAGTCCCACTCTTGTTTGGATAAAAGAGAAAAAATATCCCCGCGTGAAACCTCATGTTCCTGAGTAAGCGGAAATTTTCGGGGCATTTTCAATACCAATTCCTTGTAAGAACGCGCCGACCACTTGGATAGGTAAGAGGCATAATGCCCCAAGGTGCTATCCACTTCGTCCAAGGCTAAAATTAAACTGGTTAACAATACACTTTTATCTTCGAAAGAGAGATTCATTTTCTCTATTTCGTCCCGCACCGCATCCAACTTACGCATATTTTTTAATTGAAAGGGCTTTTTGGTATCTTTTTCTGTTCCGCCGTAATGAGAACTGAACCAACCTTCATAACCGTTTAGCGCGTTTAAGTGGTCTATCATTTCTTGGTAATACCGAACAGGCCGATTGGCTTTTAAGTAACAAGTTCCAAACACTTCCGCCCAGTCCGCCACATCGTTGGCTGCAACGCTGTATCCGCATTGTGCAAACCCCTGCGATACACGCGTTGTTCCGCTAAAACCGTCCAACACACGCCGAACGGAGCCCAACTCCCCGCAAACCTGCAAAATATGCGGCAAGATCTTTAATTTGGATCCCGCATATTTGATTCCTTCGGTTTGAATGATAGGGGGTTTCATAAATTAGAGAATAATTTTTCCTTCTTTCCAGTTTTGTAAAAAAGGACGGGCAAACTCCGGCCACTCAAAAAGCAGGTTTTGGTCTTTATCCACCATTAACTGCACACTGTAACCGCGAGCCATGGTTTTTTGATTTTGGTCTAAAATGGTAAAGTCGTAATTCAGGCGGGCGGCATCCGTATAAAACAGACGGGCTTGTATTTCGTATTGTTTCCCGAAGAAGAGAGAAGACAAGTAATCTACATGAAACTGCCGAACCGGAATTAAAATACCGTGATTGTAGAAATCTTGATACCCGATACCAAGCGCATCTCCCAAAGCCACGCGGGCATCTTCAATAAACCCGGCATAGTGTCCATGCCACATAATGCCCATAGGGTCTACTTCATTAAAGCGCACCGTACGAAAGGCCGATTTCGTCAACGGAGCAGGTGCGCCTTCGGGAGTAGTAAAATAAGAAATTTTCTTCATATAAGTTCCTTTACTCTTAAAATAATTTGGCTGAATTTTTCCTCCGTAGAGAGGGAGGATAATTCGGCTAAAAACTTCCCTTCCGGGCGGGGGGTGAAAGAAACTCTCACCCGGGAGCCGGGCCCAATAGGACGCATAAACTTGGAACGCACCACTTCTGCCACTTCCACCGGCTTACCCTCTTGGCGGGAAAGGGCATCGGCACATAAACCCATCTGGCAGACGGCCGGCAAAAGCGGGTTTCCTTCAAAATGTCCGTTAAAAGCGGGGAAATCTGCCGGGATATGATATAAAAAACTATTTTCTTCCCGTCTTACAAAACAAGCGGAAAAATTTTCTTCTAAAGACATTTTTCTTCTCCTGTTGCTTGAACCGAAAAACGCGCACGAGTACGCGAATCGGTAAAAGAAATTTGTTGTTCCGGGCAAGCGGTTTGCAAATGAGTTTTGGCAAAACGCCCGAAAGCCGCCGCCGCCACTTTAGGCAGGGCCTCCGCCTTAAAATAAACTTCCGTTTGTTGTGCGCTTATGCCCATGTCCAGCAGTTTTATCCCGATTTCCGATAAAACAAGTAAGCGGGTCTGTTCACCGTCATAATGGGACAGCGCCGTGAAATATAACCCCCAAGGTTGTATTTCTCCTACCAGTTTTGTCGTTTGGCGAGAATCTAAAACCGTTTGCGGAGCCTCCTTAAACACCAGTCCGCTCCTACACCCGGCCAGTAACAAACAAAGCAGTAAACCCCAAATTCTCATTTCTTTTTCTCCAATAAAGCAGGCAATACAAATAAAGAAGCCAGCATGGCTCCGCTTATTCCCAAAAAGGAAGAAATCCCCATAATTTTCAGTACGCTGTGTTCGGCACAGGCCAGCACACCGAACCCGGCCAGGGTGGAAAGAGCCGCCGTGAGAAGTGCCACAGGCGGGTAAAGATGCTGATGATTACTGCCGAATTTCATTACCTGAAAAATACCATAATCTATCCCTAATCCCATTAAAAGGGGTAAAAATACAAGGACAAATAAGTTCACTTCCACCTTAAACAGAGCAAAACAACCGAAAGTAAAGCAACCCGCCAACACCACGGGAACAAATGAACCCAACACTTCCTTGGTGTTCTTAAACAGCAACCCGACCGCCAGCAAGTTAAAAAGTATCGCCAAAAGGACTATTTGCACGGCTTGCTTTTTAATGGAAGATAAAAGATTTTCTTTTAAGTCTTCCCCGGATACAAAAACAGCATTTTCCTTTTCGTCCAACTCCCGATATTGCGGTGTGTTGGGCACTATATTTACCACGGCAAATTCGCCTTTTTCCGTTTCAATTAGCGGATTATAGATTTCTGTAAAGTCCAAGGTATCTTTTTGAGGATTTTGCAACTGATTGAAAAAAGCGGAAAACACTTGCGGGGCAAAACCTTTTTGGGCGGCTTCTTTTTCCACTAACCCCCGAAGAGAGGTGATTTGTTGTTCCGTCCAAAATTGTTGCCACCGTGCCAAATTTTCCCGTTGTGCTTTTGCGGAAGGAATCATGCGAGCCGTTGCCAACGAAGCAGGTAAAAGGGAGGATATTTTTTCGTTATTTTCCAAGGCTTGCTCGGGGGTACTCCCTTTTACAAATAAAAGCGCATTTTGAGCAGATACTTGAGAGAAAACTTTATCGAAAAGTGCTTTTTCTTCCTTAAAGACGGCAGAGGTAGAATTCAGGCTTTCCAGATCGGAAGAAAAATGGGTATTAAAAACACCCCAAATACCAAAAAGAACAATGAAAAGACTCACCCCACCTGCTACTTTTTTAGATAAAACGGGTAAAGAAAAAAAGGTTTTGGGTGCCCATGATAAATCTTTTTCTGTCCAGAAAGGGGGGAATACATACAAGGCCAAAAGAATGGCCAGCAAAATACCCGCCACCGAGAAAACCGCTATCTGCTTAAACAGTTCCACCGATGAACAAAACAGGGCAAGAAAACAAAGAGAAGAGGTTAAAAAATTACACCACAGATGTTTCTTCAATTTTTGCACGGCATCTTCGGCAGAGGTATCCGTTTGGGAAATAGCAAAGAAAGTATAAATACTGTAATCAACCGATAAACCCGCCACCACACTGCCAAAACCCAGCGTAATACCCGAAATATGCCCGAATACGGCATAAGTTACCAACGCGGCGGGGGGTAAAACCACAACCGGTAAGAGATAAATAAGCAAAGAGGTTTTTCGGCGAAGGAAGAAAAAGAATACGCCTCCCAAAGCCAACAGGGCAAGAAGTGTTATTTTAATTAAATCTTTGCGGATAATGGATACATTTTCAACCGTATAACGCAGGCCGCCTAAATAAAACGCGCGAACTTGTTGGGATAAAGTCCCCGCCAGTTGCATAAATTTGCGGGAAAATTCCTCCGCCTGAGCGAACCCGCCCGCTTCGTTGTAATCGTAGAGGCCGATAAGTATTTTCCCTTCCTCGGCAGATAAAAACCCTTCGCGATAATCGATGCCTGTTTCTGCCCCGAAAGCGGCCAATTTTTGCGCCATCAGGCCGGTAAAGTTCAACGGATCTGCGGTAATAAGAGGGCGGTATAAGAACCCTTCGAAAGAAAGCAGTTTTTGGTAATTTTCTTCCATTTGGCGGGAAACATATTCCGGTGTGAGACGCGAAGGAAGGTCCTTTTCGTCTTCTGCGGAAAAACGCGCGGGCAACGCATAAAAAAGTGTTTTGGCAAATTCGGGGCCCGCCAGGAACGGCGTACGCACCAGGTGATGTTTTAATAAATAATTACGCACCGTTTCGGCCCCTTCCAAGGCTTCTTCTGCGGTCGGGGCGGTAATTACCGTAAATAATTTTTTATTAAGGGGGGAGTGTTCAAAAAGTTCCACCTTTTCACGAATAGAAGCGGGAATCATCGCGTGCAAATTTTCCTGCACACGCATCATACTCATACCCCAAACACATAAGCCCGTCAGGGCCGCAAAGAGCCCCAATGTTAATTTTTTATGACGGCTTATCATTTCCCAAAATTTCACGAAAAAAGTTCCTCTGCAATCGGCTTATTGATTTTGGTATTTTCAAAAATCAGCACGGTGTTATCCCCGCCGGGTTCGTCCATTTGTATCTTTTCCAAGGCTCGGGAATTTGTTTTACTGAACCAAACCGTTATTTTTTCCAAAATTTTATTATCGTCGGATTTGGGGGTTAGTTCCACCCCGTTTTCCAATAAGTTAATATGATAAGAATTGGAAAGAGAGTGCAAATCAAAAGCGAGCCAAACAAGCATTTGGGAGGCTATATTACGGGCCAGCACGCCTTTTACTTTCTTTTTAACGCCTTTTTCCAAACGATAGGTATTGTCTGCGTCCAATAAAAAACCGTTTTGGAAAGGCTCCGTGTATTCCCAACGAATACGAGAAGGTTTTTTGGAAAAATAAAAAAGTCCCCGGCTTATTACAGGCTCGTTCAAAATAGCCAACTTTTTTTCTTGCGTAAAACGGGCGGAAATGGTGTTTACCGCACGGAAGCGGTCGGCAATTTCTTTGATTTTAGAGGCTAATACTTCTTCTTGGGCAGCCGGTGTTTCAACAGGCAAAGAAGTTTCCGCGGATAAACCGGCCGCGGCGCAACACAAACACAATAACATCAGTATTTTTTTCATTTCATCACTCCCGGAGGATTTTTCCCTTCCCACATAAAAATATATACCGTGGCACGAGCCAGTTTTTCCGTTCCGCAAAAAACTTCTCCTTCCACAATGCGGGTATCCATAAAATCGTCTTTTTGGATAACTTTTGTGATTAAGGTATCATTAAGACGCGCTTTTGAAAAAATTTCAAATTCCCGTACAGCCGTTAAATATCCGCCGCCTTCGTTGTCTAGTCCCGCCCACTCCCGGCGCTGCGCTTCACAAGCAGCGAAACTTTGCGCGATAATTTCGGCAAAGGCTTCGGGCATCAAAGTTCCGTCTTTTCGTAAAAACAAATGATTTTCCCCGATAAAACTTTTTACCCGGCTGTCTTGCGGTTGCGCGGATAAAATTTCATCAACCAAACGCATAGGGCCTTTGTGCGGGATAAGGGTAGAAACGGGAGAAAGAGGTTTTGTCATTGTTTATTTTCCTACGCTGGCCCATTTGAAAATAGCAATATCCAAAAATTCTATCCAACGATTATATTTGGGATGAATTTTATGTGTTTTAGGGTTGTAACGCATATTTTTACTATCCGCATATTGAATAGCATATCCGCTTTGCGTATAAGGGATATCCACATCCACTTCGTGCCCGCGGGCATACAGATGCGCTCTCATCACGCCGGGAACCAATTCGGAAACACTCCAGTTACGAGTTGATGCGCCTTGAATAATGGCTTCTTTCACCGTTCGGCCCTCCGCCAAAACAATCGATTTCATCGGTTTATCTTGCACGGGAGCCAAACCGCGGCAACCTACTAACAAAGAAACAAAAACTCCTAAAAACAATACTTTTTTCACTTTTTTTCCTCCAGATTTACAAAATCCATAATTTGTTTTTTTACACTGCGCGCCATTTCCAAATGGGCGAGTTCGCCCGAAAAATCTTGCGGATAAACAGCTGGAAAAGATTTCAATACCACTTCGGCAGGGCGAAGTTTCAACGAACCGGAAGGGAGCATTTTTCCCGTTCCCGCAATAGCCATGGGAATAACGGGCGCACCTGTTTTTTCCGCCAAATAAAATGCACCGCTTTTGAAACGGGCCTGCGGATTTTTACGAGAACCTTGCGGGAAAAGCACAATATCATAGCCGTTATTAAGGGCTTCTTGGCACTTTGCAAGCATTTCTTCGGGCGGGGTTTTTTCGGCATCAATGTATCCGGCACCCTTCATCACAAAACGGAAAAACGGTAACTTAAAAACCCACCCTTTGGTAATATATACCACTTTATTAAATCCCAAGGCTGCTACGGTATATAAATCCAACGCGCTGGCATGGTTGGCCGCCACAATGCAGGGCTGTTCGGGACGGGGGGCTTTTTCCACCTTTATTCCGCGCGAACAACACCAAATAAAAAAGAGAATTCCCTTAGATTGGTAATACACAAATGTACGCACATTTTTTCCGTTCTTGCCGGGGAAAAGCCACAAAAAAGGAGCCGCCGCCAAGGCAGAAAGAAAAAGCCATAATATGGCCGATACCCCTATTATGGCTGTATTAAAAAAAGTGCGCACCGCGTACATAATTTATTTTCCCGCTTCGTGTTCGCGGGCTAATTTTTCGATAAAATCGTACAAATCGTTTAAGGTAACGATGGAGCGGATATCATAGCCTTGGCGCAAAGTCATGCCGAATTTTTGCTCCAACACTACCACCATATCCACCGCGTCCAAACTATCTAACCCTACATCATTTTGCAAATGAGCGGTGGGGAAAAGTTGTTCGTCCGTCAACTCAAATTCTTTTTTGAGGGCTTCGTTGGTCAGGTTAATAATTTCTTCTCTCGTAATCACAGGGGTCTCCTTAAAACCAAAGAACAATTATTGCCACCGATGGCAAAACTGTTCTTCAAAATGATATTTACCGGGCGGGTTTCGTTTTGGGTAACAAACCGTACCTGAGCACAACGATCGTCCGGCGTTTGCAAATTTTTGGTACCGATAAGGGTCTGGCGGTTGAGCATATCCACACAAGCAATCGTTTCCAAACTTCCGCTGGCACCCATCGTATGCCCCAAGTGGCCTTTAAGGCTGTTTACACAAATAGCGGGGCCGAAAACGGCTTGAGCGGCTTGCGTTTCGGCAATATCGCCGATGACAGTACCCGTGGCATGGGCATTTAATAAATCTACTTGGTCGGGCGTGATATGGGCATCTTGCAAAGCGGCCTGCATACACTCCCGCAATGTTTCCGCGGACGGATAGGCCATATTTTCCGTTTCCGTATTGGAAGCAAATCCTATAATTTCGGCCAAAATATGAGCCCCGCGCGCTTTGGCATTTTCTTCCGTTTCCAGGAAGAGAAGCCCGCACCCCTCGGAGCAAACAAGGCCCGTTCTGTCTTTATCAAACGGACGGCAAGCCTCTTTAGGGGAAGTATTAAAATTGTGAGAAGTGGCCTGCATGATATCAAAACAAGCACTAAACATGGGGTGGTATTCTTCCGTTCCGCCGCACAGAGCCTGTTTGACAAAACCGCTTTTGACAGCCAAATAAGCAAGGCCAATATTCATTAACCCCGTGGCACAGGCATCACTGGCCCCGACGCAAGGCCCGTTAATTTTTAAGGCCTGCGATACGGTTGCCAAGGGGGAGTGATTCATAATTTGTAAAAAATCGGAAGTTTTTACCAGTTCCAAATGCCCGTTATGGCAGTGGCCGCAAATTTCCATCCATACGGAAATACTGTTTAGCGTAGATCCCATAAAAAAGCCCAATCCCTGCGGTGGGGTATCATATCCGGCAGATTTAAGGGTTTCCTGCGCGGCGGCATAGGCGTATTTGGCCATACGGCTCATAGAGCGACGGTCACGGCGGGGAATATAGGAAAAATCCATCTCGGGAACGGTAACCGCTACTTTGGTTTTCACCATAGGTAACGCTTCCAATTCCGCAACCGTGTGACAACAAGATTCTCCTGCAAAAAGACCGTCAAGCAAAGCGGGAACCCCTGCCCCGTAAGGGGAAACGGCACCCATTGCTGTAATTACCACTTTAGGGTTGGAAAAAGAATTGGTCATGGATACATTTATTATACTATTTTACGGTAGAGAAACCTACATAGCCACCCCACCGTTTACTTGGAAGGCCTGGCCCGTTATATAAGACGCTTTCGGCGAACACAAAAATGATACCACCTCTGCCACTTCCTGCGGTTTACCCAAACGGCGCAAAGGAATTAAAGGCAAAATTTTATCCATAGGCAAGCCGTCCAACATTTCGGTTTCTATAAACCCCGGGGAAACGGCATTTACTAAAATATTGCGTTTGGCTACTTCCAGAGCCAAACTGCGCGTGGCCCCCAAAATACCCGCTTTGGCGGCGGAATAGTTGGTTTGACCCGGCACCGGGGCATGGGCCGCGGCGGAAGAAATGTTGACGATTCTTCCTTCTTTGGCATGAATCATGGCCGCCAGTACGGTTTTGGTTACATTATGAAATCCGCCCAAAACGGTGGAAATAACCTGCGACCAGTCTTCGTCCTGCATCCAAATAAGTAAATTGTCCTTGCGGATACCGGCATTGTTAACAAGCACATAAGGAGTGTTTTTTTCCAATAACGGGTTTAACGCCGCGCGCACGGCAGTTGCATTGGCCACATCAAAAGGAAGAAGTGTTACGCAGGCCCCCAGTGCTTCTATTTCGGTTTTTGCCTTTTCGGCGGCGGTATGGTTGGAGTGATAATTGAGCCAAATATCAAAGCCGTCTTTGGCCAGTTGTTTGGCTACCGCTAAACCAATGCCGCGGCTGGCACCCGTAACCAGGGCTATTTTTCGGGAAGAAGGGGTATTTGTCATTTGTAAACTCGCTGTAAATAAAATAAAATTATCTATAGAATATGATAACTAAAAACACTCTAAAATACAACACACCTTACCGCCGCACGCGTCGCGAAAATCGCACGATGGCGGATATTGCTTTTGACGCGCAAAAAATTGCCTTTGCGCCCATCAGTTTTCAAGCCGCACTGGCCTTGCGCGATCTGGGTATTTTATCGCTCTTAAACGAAAAAGAAGCGGACGATAAAACAATTTCCAAAAAATTAAAACTTTCGTTGTATGCGGTTCAAACTCTTTTGGAAAACGGAGTGGCACTTGATTTGGTATCGCTCAAAGACGGGAAATATGCGCTTACCAAAACGGGTTGGTTTTTACTGTGCGACCCCATGACCCGTGCCAATATGGATTTTGTAAATGATGTGTGTTATTTGGGTATGCACTCTTTGCAAGAATCGCTTAAAAAAGGCAAGCCCACGGGGCTTAAGGTGTTCGGCAAATGGAAAACCGTTTATGAAGGGCTTTCTAAGTTGCCTGCCAAAAACCGCAAAAGTTGGTTTGCCTTTGACCATTTCTATTCGGATATTGCCTTCCCCGAAATTTTACCGCTTGTGTTTGAACTAAACCCCGCCCGGGTAATGGATATCGGGGCCAACACCGGAAAATGGGCCAAAAAATGCCTGGACTATAAAAAAGATACCTCTGTGATGCTGGTTGACTTGCCCGGACAACTTAATGTTGCCAAGAAGAATTTGAAAAAATACGGAGACCGCGCCCAATATCACGCCGCCAATGTGTTAGATGCCAAAACGGTTCTTCCCAAAGGGGCCGACGCAGTTTTGATGAGCCAGTTTTTAGATTGTTTTTCGGAAGCGGAAATTGTATCTATTCTCAAAAAAGTAAAAGCGTCCGCCGATAAAAATACCCGTATTTATATATTGGAACCGTTGTGGGATCGCCAAGAATATGCCGCTTCCACCTTTTGCCTGAATCACACTTCGCTTTACTTTACCAACATTGCCAACGGAAACAGCAAAATGTATTCTTATGCTCAAATGGAAAATTGTGTAAAAAAAGCAGGCCTAAAGGTAGAAAAAGTGTTTGACGGCGTAGGCCGTTTTGCTTACACGCTTATACGCTGCCGCAAATAATATGACCTTGATTAAAGCCCCGCGCATCAGTAAAAAGTGGATGATTTTTTCCGTTACCGCCAACGGTACTTTTATGTCCACGTTGTCGGCCGGAATTGTAAATATCGCTTTGCCCACCATGTCGGGCGAGTTCGGGGTTTCGTTGGAAAGTATCCAGTTGGTCGTCAGCATGTACCTGTTGGTACTAACCTGTTTACTCCCCGTATTCGGTAAACTAAGCGATATTTACAGCCGTAAGTGGATGTATTTAAGCGGCTTTGCTACCTTTGGGGTAGGGGCTCTTTTGGGGGCTCTTTCCAACTCGCTGGGTCTAATGTTGCTGGCCCGTGCCGTACAAGGGATAGGCTCTTCTGCCATGATGGCTACTTCCCAAGCCTTGATTGCCCAAGTCTTTCACGGAGCATCTCGCGGAAAAGCCTTCGGGGCTATCGGTGCGGTAGTAGCGTGTGGTTCGTTGGCGGGGCCCGCCGTGGGCGGAGCCTTGATTCAAGCCTGGGGGTGGAAATCTATTTTTTGGTTATCTATCCCGATTGCCGTTATCGGTGTTTGGCGCGGCATTTACCTGATTCCGCGCTTTAAGCACCCCAAATGTCCGCCGATGGATTATTTCGGTGCAATCTGCTACACCTTAACCAGTTTCCTCTTTTTATATGCGCTTAACACCGCCGCCGATAAAGGTTGGACTTCGCCCGTCATTTTAACTTCCTTTGTTTTATCCCTGGCCTTTTTCTTCTTATTTATGAGAAGAGAAAATCACGCAAAAAACCCGTTTATCGGCCTGAGCATCTTTCAAATTCCTGCCATTTCATTTGGTTGTTTGATAGCGGTACTGGGGTTTACATCCGTATTTACGAACTCGGTTCTTCTGCCTTTTTATTTAACGGACATCATGCAAATGGATCCCATTAAAATCGGTATGCTGATTTTACCCTTTCCCGTAACTTTGGCTATTTCTTCGGCGGTATCGGGGGCGCTCTGTGCCAAATGGCCTTCCAAAATCATCATCACGGCCGGCTTTTTGTTTCTGTTGATTTCTTACCTGATGTTTGCATGCATCGGGTGCCACCCCAGCATTTCCTATATCATTTTGGCACAACTGGTCATGGGGGCAGGGAGCGGTACATTTCAGGTACCCAATAATAACATAGTCATCAGCGCGGCCCCTAAAGGAAAACTCGGTGTGGTGGCAAGCGTAAATGCACTGGCACGCAATGTGGGTATGATTTTGGGAATTGCCCTTTCCGTACTGGTATTTACCGCCGTTCAAAACCATGCACTCGCCCGGGATTTTTCCGCGCAAGACGCCTTTATCAGGGGATATGCTTGCGCCATGTTATTGGGTGCTTTGTGCGCGGCCTTGGGGGGAGTGCTATCAGCCGTGCGAAAATAAAATTCTTCCATAAAAAAACCCCACCGATTGGTGGGGTTTTTGTTATTTCCAAAAACAACTAGAAGTTTTCGGGGTGAATCATGAAGTAGGCTTGCGGGTGAGCGCAGACAGGGCATACTTCGGGGGCTTTTTCGCCCACGTGTACATGACCGCAGTTGGCGCATTCCCACACCACTACACCGGCTTTGGCGAACACTTCTTTGGCTTCTACATTGTGTAAAAGTTTGCGATAGCGTTCTTCGTGCATTTTTTCGATTTTGGCTACAGCCCCGAACAAGTAGGCCAATTTATCAAAGCCTTCTTCTTTGGCTTCTTTTTCGAATTGGGCGTACATATCAGTCCATTCATAGTTTTCGCCTTGGGCGGCATCTAACAAGTTGGTAGCGGTGTCGGCAATTTGTCCGTCGTGCAACGCTTTGAACCACAATTTGGCGTGTTCTTTTTCGTTGTTAGCGGTTTCTTCAAAAATTTTGGCAATTTGCACATACCCTTCTTTTTTGGCTTTAGAAGCGTAGTAGGTATATTTATTGCGGGCTTGAGATTCTCCGGCAAAAGCGGCCATCAAGTTTTTTTCGGTTTTAGATCCTTTTAATTCCATTTTTGTCTCCTTTACAAAACAACAATTATTATATCAATTACGATATCTTTTTTTGACACCGATTGCAAATTCCTCTAAACTGCACATTTACTTGCTTGATTTCGCCCCACTCGCAAACGGGGGAAAAAGCATCTTTTTCTTCGGAGAAAATATCGTACACTTCTCCGCATCGGGTACACACAAAATGGGCGTGAGGGCGCAAGTCTCCGTCAAAGCGCTCTTTGGCCGGAGTACCCACCCGCACCAAAAGTTCCATGGCTTCCAGGGAAGAAAGGGTGCGGTACACCGTATCCAAGGATACATGAGGGATTTTTTTGCGAACCAAATCGCAGACTTTTTCCGCACAAGGGTGTTCGCGGGAAGAAGCCACCGTACGGAAAATTTCCCGGCGTTGTTCCGTTACACGCAATCCTTTTTTGCGGCAAACGGTTTCAAAAGCCTCTAATCGTTTTTCCACTTCCTTTTCATTTGGTAGCATTTGTGTGTTCATAATCATCATATTAGTAATAATTCTTAATAAAGTATAACATATTTTTTTATCTTTGTAAGCGTTTTTTAGAATTTATTGAAGATTCAAATTTGCTATCCTTATATATATGGGTATATATGCAAACTCAAAGAATACTGTTTTTCATACGGCTATTGTCGGTGCGGGAGCCGGAGGACTTTTTTGCGCAGGAAGTTTTAACCACCATAAAATTGTGCTGGAAGCCAACACCAAACCTGCTCTTAAAGTAGGAGTATCGGGTGGGGGAAAATGTAATTTTTCCAACCGCTTTGTTACCGCTGCCGACTATTTAAGCCGAAATAAACATTTTTGCAAAAGTGCTTTAGCCGCTTTTAAGCCGCAAGATTTTATCCGTTTGCTCGATGAATCTCATATCCCTTGGGAAGAACGACAAAACGGTCAGCTCTTTGCGTTTGACGCGCAGGAAATCGTAAGACTTCTTGTAAAAAGGGCTCAAGCGGCCAATACCCAAATTCTTTATAATACGCGCGTGTTGGATATCCGCAAAGAAAAAAATCTTTTTATACTGGATACTTCCGCCGGCCCTATACAAGCCCAACGAGTAGTCCTTGCTACGGGGGGGCTTTCCTTCCCGGCACTCGGGGCTAACGGGTTTGGAATTAAAATGGCTCATAAATTCGGGTGGGAGGTAACGGAACCGCGCCCGGCTTTGTGCGGCCTTTCTTTTCCTAAAGAATACAGAGAAAATTTTTCTGCTTTAGCCGGGAACAGTTTAACGGCAAAACTGACTTACGAAAAGAAATCTTTTCCGGGGCAGTTGCTTTTCACGCACGACGGAATCAGCGGCCCGGCGGTACTGCAGACTTCTTTATTTTGGGAACCGGGCAACTCCATTGAAATCGATTTCTTGCCGGGGAAAAATGTGTTGGAATTTTTAGTTTCTTGCAAAAACTCCAACCAAACCGTTTCTTCTGCGCTCGTGCAAGCGGGACTGGCTAAAAAAATAGCAAAGTCCATTTTACACGGAATCGATTGCGATTTGCCCAACGCTACACGCGCCCAACTGGCAGAAACAGCCCGCTTAATCAATCATTTTACGGTTACGCCGAGCGGCACCTCCGGCTACACCAAGGCGGAAGTAACAGCGGGGGGAATTTCCGCAAGAGCCTTTAATGCTTCCACCTTTGAGTCCCGTTCCGTACCGGGCCTGTATGCCGTAGGGGAAGTGTTAGATGTTACGGGCCGCCTGGGCGGGTTTAACTTGCATTGGGCGTGGAGTAGCGGTTTTTCCGCCGCCAAAGCATTAGAAAAATTATTCTAAATTTCGTACGCGCACACGCGTTGCTTTTGCTATAATATGGGTACACCTATACCAAAGAGGTAACACATGGAAATTCGCGAAGAACAGAATTTATTTCAGTTATTAATTGGAAGTTTCCGTCTTATCAATCGTGCCACCGGGGCAATTATTGTCTATATTATTTTAATTGCATTGATTAACGGGGCAATTGCTTTCTCTCCCAAAGTTGGTGTGCCTCAACCGATTTCCTCTCTTCTCGGCTCTTTCTTTTCCGTTTACTCGGGCCTTGCTTTGTGGCGGATTTTAGCCGCCAAAGCAGAAAATAACGGCGAATCAATTACCAATTCTTTTTCCGCATCCCTCTTTCCCACTTTCTATATGTTGGTTTACAGTGTATTTGTCGGGATCGTGGGGGTAGTTGTTGCGGTCGTACTTTATTTCTTGCGCTTGCCGATGCCGGTTATGATAATCCTTGTATCTGTCCTAGTATTCTTGTTCTTAACCCGCTTGATTTTTGTACCGTTAGCCATTGCCCTTAGAAACCAAGGCCCCATAGAAGCCGTTGTGTACAGTTGGAACTTAACCGGAAGAAGATTTCTAAAAGTGATTTCCGGGATTATTTTATCTTCTGTATTTCCTTTCCTCGTTTTGGGTGGAATTGCTTACGGCCTTTATGTGGCAATCCCGCTTTACTTTGCGAACCATTTTAACACGGTGTTCTTTATCATTTTAATTGCAGGGCTGGGAATTTTGTGGATATTTTTGTGGTTTTCCATGACGGCTTTTCTTCTGTTACTCTTCTTAAATTTAGATTATGGCGAAAACCGCTTTTCCTTCACTCCCAATGTGGTGAAAGAAGCCCAAGCCAAACAACAATCTTTTGCGCCCTCCAAACCCGAACCGGTCAACTTAAAAACGCAAAATGTTAACCTGCTTGATGAAACCGATGTGCAAGCCGTAAGCGTTACTCAAGCTTCCATTAAAACGGAATCTGCACACGAACATTTAAGCGAACATTTGGATCAAGTTTATCAACCCAAGCAAGAAGATTTAGAACAATATGTTGCGGAGGAAGACCGCATGCCCACTATTCTGTTTGACGACGATATGGCCCGCCAAATGGAAGAAAACCGAAAAATGTGGGAACAACAAGCCCAAACGGGCCAACAAGAGGATAAAGGGGAAGACGATTCTCCGATTAAAATGTCCAAATGATGCTAACAGCACCACTTGTTTCGCTTGCTTTACAGCCGACCTCGTTGACACAAGCAACGGGCAAGGAAAAATTTGTTTGTCATAAAACGGGAGAATCCGCTATTGCGGGTCTCCCGTTTTTGTTGTTTGAAAAAGAAAAAATAAAAAGGAGAAAAAACACGTATGTCAACCTTATTGACCACGCTTAACCTATTCGGTGGCATGGCCATCTTTCTGTTCGGCATGAAAATCATGAGCGACGGATTGCAGAAAGTATCCGGTGATAAAATGCGCCAACTCTTGGGCATTGCCACCGCAAACCGCTTTGCGGCTACCTTTTCGGGTGCATTGGTAACCAGTATTATTCAGGCTTCCGGTGCTACTACCGTCATGGTGGTAGGCTTCACCAGTGCCGGATTATTAACACTCTATCAAGCCCTCGGGGTTATCTTCGGGGCCAACATCGGCACCACCTTTACGGCTTGGATTGTCAGTTTCTTTGGGTTTAAGGTTCAAATTTCCCTGTTTGCCTTGCCCGTTATTGCAGTAGGTTTTTTCGCACAGTTTATCCCCAAAGCCGTTACGATTCGCCGCATTGGCGAAACCATGGTAGGCTTCGGGCTTTTGTTCCTCGGTTTGGATATTATGAAAAATACTATCCCTCCGGACTTTGCCCAAAACCCCACCGTTGTGGCCTGGATCAGCAAGTTCCACCCCAGCAACATTTGGAACTTGTTTATTCTCATTTTTACGGGTTCCTTCTTAACCATTATGCTTCAATCTTCCAGCGCGGTAATGGCCATGACGCTTACCTGCGCGGCAGCCGGAATCATTGACTTCCCGACCTCCTGCGCTTTGGTGTTAGGGGAAAACATCGGCACCACCATTACCGCTAACCTGGCTGCTCTCGGCGCAGGCAAAAATGCTCAACGCGCGGCCTTGGGGCACTTTCTCTTTAACTTCTTGGGCGTAGTGTGGGTTTGCTGTGTATTTAACCACTTCGTAGAGTTTATAGATTGGATGATACCGGAAAGCCCTTATAGCAAAGACCCGGAAGTGCTTACTTCCACTTTGCCGTACCACATTTCGGCCTTCCACACGGCATTTAACATCATTAACACATTGATTATGTTGCCGCTACTCAAACAATTGGCCCACCTTACTTACCTTATCATTCCCAAATCTAAACGGGAAGATAAAAAAGAACACGAACTGGTGTTCTTGTCCACGCGCCTTACCCAAACGCCGGAACTTTCCCTGATTGCGGTGCGCAAAGAAGTGGAACGCATGATGAGTTTTGTTACCAAAATGACGGATAAACTTATCCATGCCGTAAAAGTAGATGACGAAAAAATGTTCGCCCGCCTCATTGAAGATGTAAAAGAAGCGGAACGCACTACTGATGTGTTGGAACATAAAATCAACCTCTATTTAACCACCCTTACACACGGGAACCTTTCCCGCCATGCGGTAGCGCAAGCGTTCTCGCTTTTTGATGTGCTTAACAGCATTGAACGCATGGGTGACTGCGGAGAAAAAATTGCCCGTATTTTGGAAAAATTCCACACCAAGCAACCGTTCTCTACGACTGCGGTGGACGATTTGGAAAGCATTGCCAAATTGACCAAAGTAATCACCAAACGCACCCGCCGCGTACTTGTGGACTTCCAACAAACCACCAAACAAGGTCAAGCCCGCGCAGAACAAACTTTCCGCGATGCTTTAACCGACGAAGAACAATTAAACGCCATGCGTAAACAATTGTTAAAAGACCGCCGCGAACGCATCTTAACAGGGAAGGAAGAAGCCTCCCCGGATTCTATCACCGCGTATGCCGATATCTTAAACAACTTTGAAAGAATCGGCGACTACGCCATGCGTGTAAACGAAACCATTTTGGGTATGCGTGCGGACGACTTAACCGCCCAAGAAACACCCGAAAATGCGGACAAACCGCAAGAGGTTTTATAATATGAAATTCTCCCCCGCGATACTTCTTCAG
This sequence comes from Elusimicrobium sp., assembly GCA_015062115.1. Taxonomy (NCBI): domain Bacteria; kingdom Pseudomonadati; phylum Elusimicrobiota; class Elusimicrobia; order Elusimicrobiales; family Elusimicrobiaceae; genus Candidatus Avelusimicrobium; species Candidatus Avelusimicrobium gallicola. The sequence continues at coordinate 156,792 of SUVG01000004.1, forward strand.
GATATGGCATCTTTTTTCCCGATGCTTTGGGCGGTATTGCGGGGGAAATACAAAATGCCCTGGGGCACTTTTTGCTGGGGTATTTTGTGTTTGATTTATGTGATTAGCCCCATTGATATCTTGCCTGAATTTTTACCCGTTTTAGGCATCACGGACGACGGAGCCTTTGTGTTATTGGTATTAACGCTTTTACATAAAGATTTAGAAAACTTCCGCCAAGAAAAAAAAGAACAGGAAAATGTAATAGAAGCAGAAGTAATTTCCGACAAAAACAACTAACCCTTTTGCGTGCTGGAATTTTTCTGCACGCCTTTTTTATATTAAACATATGAAAAAACTATTCAAAATACTACTTAAAATGGCCCTCGTACTCGCGGTATTGGGGATAGCGGGGTTGATTACCCTTCGGCTGATGTTTCCGCCCGAAAAAGTAAAAACCCTGGCTTTAGACTATGCAAAAAATAATTTGCATCGGGAAATGTCCTTCGACAAACTTTCCTTTAATTTAATCGGCGTTACTTTGGAAAATTTTGCCCTTTCCGAAAGTTCCACCTTTCAGGAAGGCACTTTTGTAAAAGCCGATAAATTAGTAGTAAAAGTGGCGCTTCTTCCGTTACTTAAAAAACGGGTAGAAATTTCCACCATTGAAATAGACGGGTTAGATGTAAACATTGTAAAGCAAAAAGACGGCGCATTTAATTTTGATTCGCTCCTCTCTTCTTCCTCTACTCCCGCCGAGGCCGCAACCGCCGACCCTGTCGAAAAAACCGCAGAAACGGATACTTCTTCCTCTTTAGTGCTGCTGGCCGAAACCATAGAGGTAAAAGATTGCAATTTTTATTATAAGGACTTACAAACGGGCACTTCCACCGAAGTGGAGAAACTTAATATCGAAATTTCCGATTTCGACCTTGCCTCCCCGTTTAATACGGTTATCTCCTTCACGACTGCCTTTGAACAGGACGGAGGAATTTCCGTTTCCGTTCCTGTCACGTTGGACTTTACCGCCTTTTTAGCCAATTTGGAAATGGCAAAAGCCTATGTAAAGGTAAATAAAATTTCAGCTGACTATAAAACGGTAAAATTCTTATTAAAAGGGGAAGTAAATAACTTTGAATCGCCCAAAGCCGACCTGACAGGTTCCTTAAGCGGTATTAACAATCTCGTCTTAGCCGACCTGTTGCCGGACTTGCCCAACTTCACCCTTCCCGTGATTAACTTAACCTTAAAGGCCGATGCCGATTTGAACAACTCCTCCGCGGTTATCAATCAAGTGGCCCTGTCGGTGCGGGACAGTTCCTTCAACTCTTCGGGAAAAGTAAATTGGGGGGGAGCCGCGCCTGCTTATAATCTGACCGGTAACCTTAAAATAGATTTGGCCCAACTCGTACAAATGACCGACACCATCAGCGGCTTTAACCCCGCGGGGCAAATCAGCGGTTCTTTCAAAGCCACGGAAAAAAAGGAAAATAAAGATATCAGCGGTACAATAACCTTAAAAGATGTCACCCTTTTCTACGCACCTTTTACGGCAAAATCCTTAAACGGAACTATCAAATTGGCCTCTTTGGACGATATATCCTGCGATAGTTTCACGGGCCTTCTTAATAACGAAAAATTTACCTCTTCGTTCTCTTACAAAAATGTAAAAGAGGTAATGGCCTTAGCGTTAAACTTAGATTTAGCCGCCCTTAAATTGGACGCGTTCCCGGGCCAAGACACCCCTGAAGAAGAAACGGCTTCAAGCGAAAGCCCCTCTCAAGAAACGCCCGAACAAAATACGGAAAAAACCGGACAAACCCCGGAAACTTTTATGAATATAAAAGCCGATGTAAAAGTGGGCGCGGTACAAGTGCCGTATTTCCGCACGGACGGTTTTTCCATTAAGGCTGACCTTACCCAAATCAGTTCGTCTATGGCCAAATCAAACGGGCAAGTTTCTTTTAATCTTCAACCGGGAGCGATTACGAACTTAGACTCTTTCGTGAAAGAAAACAAAATTGTAAAAATCTTACTTCTGCCCATTACGGTGGTACGCAAAGTAGCCAATATGTTGCATATTGACCTTTTCCCCGCCGAAAACGAAAGCAAAAAAGGGGAAATTACTTTCACCAGCGGAGAAGGTGTTTACACGTTTACAAACGGACTGATGACTTTGGACAAAACTTCCTTCCTATCCAAAGTTACCAATCTGAACGGTACGGGTAAAATTAACTTTGCCACCCAAGCCCTGGATATGAAAGTTTCCGCCACAGTGTTAACCAGCCAAACACCGATTGTCATTAAAATCGGCGGGACGATGGATAACCCCAGCGGAAAGTTAGATGTCGTCAACACCGTTACCTCTGTGGTGGGGGGAATTTTGAACTATAAAACCCCCGGCAAAGTAGTTACCGGAACGGCTGATGCGGCGGCCGCCGTTACCAAAGGGGTTGCCACCACGGCCACCGACACGGTAAAAGGCACCGTAGATGCCGCCAAAGACACGCTTAAATCTATCGGCAGTCTGTTTAAGAAAAAGACAGATACGCAAGAAGAAAACCAATAAACTTGTTTTTCATCGCCCCGTTTCACGGAACGGGGCGTTTCTTTTCTCGTGTTTTAAGCCCCTTTCTTGAGGTAAATTTACTATAATAGATATATGGGACATATTATCCTTATTCTTACCAATTTGGTGTTCCCTTTGGCGGCACTGGGCGTGGTGATAAGTTTTCTGTTATCGCCCCGGCGCGACCTATTAAAACACCTAACGCAAGAATTACGCGAACGCTTTGGCTTGGAGGCGGAAGGCTCCGTCATACAAGATGCTGTTTGGCTCCATTGTGCCAGCGTGGGGGAAGTGATGTCCATGAAGGAAGTAATTTCCCGCTTAAAAGATTTCTACGGAAAAGAAATTTTGGTAACCACCTCTACCCAAGCCGGGAAAGAAACCGCCTTAAAAAACCCGCAAATTAAGCAAGCCCTCTTGGTTCCGCTCGATTTTTACCCGTCCTGCAAGCGTTTTATCCGCTTGGCAAAACCGTACCGCTTATTTGTTGTCGAACGCGAAATTTGGCCTAACATGCTCTATGCCGCCGAAAAAGCGGGCGTGCCTACTGCCTTAATCAACGGACGCATTTCCGCTAAATCGGCTACTGCCTACAAACTTATTAAACCGCTTTTTTCGCTTACTTTAGGAGGACTTCGCTTCGCCGCTTTGCAGGATAACGATGCCGCGGCTCGCTATGCCGGGCTCGGTATTAAAAAAGAAAATATTTTTGTTTGCGGAAATGTAAAATACGATACCTTAAACGATCAACCCGCCAAAATAAAAGAAGTGGAAAAAATCTTTACTGCGCTGGGTTGGAATAAAAATAAAATTTTAGTAATGGGCAGCACTCACCCGCAAGAGGAAACCATGCTGTTACGCGCCGCGCCGGAACTGATTAAAAAAGGAGTAAAAATCGTTTTTGCGCCGCGCCACCTGGAACGCATGCCCGAAATTACCGATGCCCTGCGCCAAAGCGGGTTGAAATACGCGCTTGTCAGCGAAAATAAATTTAATAAAAAAATCGATGTTTTGTGTGTAGATGTAATGGGCCTTTTGTCCTCCGTTTACGCAAAAGCCACTCTTACTTTTGTGGGCGGTTCCGTGGCTCCCCGCGGAGCGCACAACTTATTGGAACCCGCCATTTTGTCTAAAACCGTTTTGTTTGGAAAGTATTTCTATAACGCTCCCTTAACCGCAGAGGCCTTATTGGAATGCGGGGGGGGAGTCCTTGTAAATGAAAACAATTTCAAAGAAACCGTCCTGCGTTTGTTGGCCGATTCGGCACATTTGGAAAATATGTCCGGCAAGGCACGCACCGCAGCACTCGGTTTCAAAGGAGCAACCAATAAAATTATGGAAGTGGTAAAAGCCTATGAACAAAAATAAACCCAACATTTTAGTTATCCGCTTATCTTCTTTGGGCGATATTGTGCTATCTTCGCCCGTGTATAAAAACATCAAAGCCGCTTGGCCCGATGCCCGTATTACCCTACTGGTAAAACCTCAATTTGCCCAAGCCTTGGCGGGCCACCCCGATATCGACGAAATTATGGTGGCTAAAAAAAGTTTATTTGCCAATATCCGCCAAATTCGTGCCGGACACTTTACACACTTGTTGGACTTGCATGTAACCTTAAAAACCATGCTCATGAGTTTCTTCAGCAAAATTTCCAACCGTATCCGCTACGATAAAAACTCCATTGCCCGCCGTATGTTTGTGCGTTTCCACAAAACTTCGCCGGTATTGGAAAGACATACCTTGGATAAATATTTGGAAGCCCTGAAACTTTGGAATATCGAAATTAAATACAGAGAACCGAAACTCGGCGACTGGGCCTACAAAAATGCCGAAGTAAACGGTAAAAAAGTGCGCAAAATTGCCATTTTCCAAACTTCTTTTATCGGTGATAGCGTACTGACTACCCCGTTAGTGAAGAAAACCGCTAAACTCTTCCCCGATTCCAAAATTGTAGTCATTACCCGCCCTCAAACGGACGAAATTTTCCGCCCCATGAAGGAAGTAAGCGAAGTAATCCTCAATGATAAAAAAGGCTGGAACAAACTTGCCGGTATTTGGAAAACGGCTCAAGCCATTAAAAAAGCGGGTGTGGATATTATTTTGGTACCCCACCGCAGTTTTAGAAGTGCCTTAATCGCCTGGCTTTCCGGCGTACCGGTACGCATCGGCTTTACCTCCAGTGAAGGTTGGTTCCTTTATACCAAAACCGTTCCGTTCTCTTGGATGATTCACGATGCGGAACGCAACCTCTCTCTCTTACAAGGTATTGTAAAAGAAAAATTTACCGCCGAAAAATTAAATATGCGCTACACCCCTTCCGCCGAAGAAAATGTGGCACGCCTGATGAAAGATTTTAACTTAGAAGGCAAAACCTTGGTCGGTATTCATGCCGGCAGTGCCTGGCCGACCAAATGCTGGCCGATGGACTATTTCGTAAAACTCATCAGCCGCTTACAAACCGAAATGGGTGTAAAAGTGGTTCTTGTGGGAGGCGGTAAAAAAGACGCCGACTTGGGTGAAAAAATCTGCCAACTTTCCGAAGGCCATGCCGCTAATCTGTGCGGAAAAACCAGCCTGTCTGACTTGATGGCTCTTATGGAACATTTCAAACTGTTTATCACCAACGATTCCGGCCCGATGCATATTGCCACCGCGTTTGATGTACCCACTTTGGCCATTTTCGGCCCTACCACGCGCGAACTCGGTTTCTTCCCGTATGGGGAAGGGCACCGCGTGTTAGAGGTGGAAAACTTGCCTTGCCGCCCCTGTGCGCTCCACGGCGGAAAGAAATGCCCGCTTGGACACTTCAAGTGCATGCGCGATATCTTGCCCGAACGTGCCTTTGAAAACGCCAAAGAAATGTTGGAAAAACAAGGCATTACGGCAAAATAATTTTTTTTCACACCACTTCCCAAAAGGGCCTACCCAAACGGTAGGCCCTTTTTTTATTTTTCCTGGGTCCTTCGGCCCTTGGATATAAGTTGGCAATTTCTTACTATATGAGTATAACTAGTTATCTAAAGGGAGCCCTTATGTTCCAACACTACTTACGCCTATTTCTTGCTTTTGTATTTTTTATTAACATTTTTACACCTTCTTTACTTCAGGCTCAACAGGCCACCGACGGAAAGAGAAGACGGATTTTGAGCACTTCCACGAGCAGACAAGAACTAGAACTTATGCGCTGGGATTACTATTCGCTCCCTCAGGATAATACAAGAGTTGTTGATACCTCCCAATTGCGCCCAATCAATACCATAAAGAATCCCGGACTCCCTATAGAAACAGATTCTTCTATCCCTGCTGTCAGACAATACATTAGCCAACGATTAGAAAATAAGGTAAACGAAAGGATAAGTGACGAAGGACTTAGCAGGCTTGAATCAATGGAACCGCTTGCTCTGTATGAAATGCATGTCTTGCACGACCGAAGGAATTTTCTCCAAGCAGAAAAAGCGCTGTTAAAACAAGTGAAAGCAGAACATGAGTCCGGAAAATTGGACTTAACAGATACCGAACGAATATGGAAAGCGACCAAAACTGCGAAAATTCTTAACTTGCTGGAGGAAGGGAGTCAAGAGTATTCCGCAAAAAACGCTGTTAAGAGAGATAACACTTATGTCGCGCCGCCGGTTATTTTTACAAGACCGTTACCTGAACCTAAAGGTACGAAAAAAATCTTCCCGCTAGAAGCCTTATATAACGAAGATAACTTACATATCGGTTGGATAAAGTATTTTTTGTCCGGCGAAGAGAAATTTTTGCTTCAAAATTTTGCCTATAAGTGGTCCGATTTGCGTTATTTCTATTCCTCAACTCCTAAGATGGTTTCTAAACTCAACAGTTTTACCGGCAGATATGACAATATCAAAGAAACTCAACCCAACTTTCTTAATGCTTGGTTCAAATATTTTACCACTGGCCCGGCTAAGGAAATTACTAAATACGAAACAGATCTTTTGCGATATTTTGTCGTTGAAAGAAAGCATTCTTTGGAAGAAGTGGCCGAAGCCGCAATTTACTTTACAGATTTACTTGACCCGCAAGAATTTGCTTCTTTTGCGGGAGAAGAGAGAGAATTTATTATCCAAGAATTTTTGGAAGTGGAAGAAATTCTTAAAAAACGCTTGTATTCCATAAAAGGAAAAAACTGGGAAGCTGTCAACGCTCGCGGCGCACTTCGCCTGGCGTTGTGGAACTTATACAAATTCTACTATCAAACGGGTATCAAAGAAACCAGCGGCATGGAAGCCCCGCTTGATGAATTATTAAAAGGCATGCAGATTGGGTGGAATTACTACAAGCACACCACTTTTTCCTTCCCCAAAGAACATTATCAACCCGCCAAGGTTTTCCCATTAGCGGCGGAAGGTTCCTTTGGAGACAAACTTTGCAAAGAAGCCATAGAAGAAGCAAAAAGCGTAGACGGGAACCAAGAAGTCTATCACACAGCTTTGCAGTATGCCGCCATCCTTTTAATGCAAGCAAAAGGAAACATTTTACCCTTAATGCGCTATGTGGACCAAAACAAAGAATCCGTTGACTTGACCAGCCCCGTTGTGAGCGACTCGGCCGTCGTTTTACAAACAGCGGCTAATGAAGCCTACCAAGATCCTTTCAAATTGGCTCTTTTTATCGGTGCGTTACGGATTTTATCTGCCCCTGTCGAATTTTCTATGCGCACGCGTTTGTCCGCGGTGGAACACGCTTCCTTACTCTACGGTAATACTCCGCGTAAAAAACAATCTATCCCGGCATTAGATGACAAAATTAAAGCTCAGTTAGAAAAAGACAAAGCCTATTTTGCCGAAATGACAGGCAAACTGTATTGCTTTATGTTATTCACTTATAAGCGAAATGATTCCTTCGAGTTGGACTCCGATAATTTCGCAACTTTAGTTACTTCATTAAATTCAACCTATTACGATTTTTATTACCCGGACGGTCCCATAATTCAAGCAGCTGGGTCTCCTTCCATTTTGCCTAAAAATATGGATAATGAGAGAGCCTACTGCCAGCCCTATGATCATGTTAAAGTTTTAGAAAACAAAAAAATAGATGAAATGGAAGAGGCCGTTGCCATGTTTGTGGTAGATGCCGGACTGTGGATTGTCGGCGGATGGGTTATTGGTGCTTTATTCAAAGGCGTTTCTATTGTAATTCGTTCTTCTTGGGTAGCCTTAAAAGCAACGCCCAAGGCGCTTGGAGCCGTCAATACAGTTAGAAAAGGGCGCAAAATACAGGCCGCCGTTATCGAATACAAAAAAGCCTACCGCTATAGTAACTATATGCGTAATGTGGCTAAAAACAGCACTGTTACCCAAACTTATACAAGAGCAAATACTGCCGCCCGTACGGCCAAAGGAGCCTCCACCGCTCAGCAAAGCAGCCGTGCTGCCACAACCGTCACTGCTCAGGGGGGGAAAGGGGCAACAACTATTACAAGCCAAGGAGCAAAAGGAGCAGGCACCGCAACATCCGCTTCTGCCGGAGCATCTTCTGCGACCTCCGGCTCTGCTGCCGGCACTGTCGGCCGCGAAACAACCAGAGCTGTTACCAAAAAAAGCCAACTTATTTATAGCGACTGGAACCCTTTTAGAAACCCGAAACAACTTACTAACTTAACACGCACGGAATACAGACCTTTTACCAGCGAACCGTTGACTTGGCGTTTAACGGATGAATCGCTTGCCCTGTTTAATGCCGAAAGAGGTATCCGCAACTATGATATTCTGCGCAAAATGAGGGGAGTGGATCAATTTGGAAATACCATGAAATTCTTTGAACCGTTGCCCGCTTCCAGATTATTCTCCTTCAATCCCACTATCGCCCAAAGAGAACTGGGTGTGATGACCCAGTATGTCCAAAACGGAGGATTAAAAGAATTAAATATATGGGGGTTAACCGAATCGGGAAATTTAGTACAGATGATAGGCCCGCTGGGTAAACCCGTGGGGAACCCGCTTATTACCCGGGTTTTTGCCGCAGACCAGGGTTTCACAAAATTAGCCTTGAACAACCCTGCTTCCTTTATGAGGCTGGCAGCCTCGCCCAACAAACCGGCTGTAGGATTGATCAGCGAATTAAGCTTTCCGCTTTCTTCGGAAAGTATTGCCTTAAGTTTTTTAAGAAAAGGCTATGGCCTTTCGGGCAAAAATTTGTTTACAAAGGCCCTACTCCCGACTTCTTGGAAAACCTTACCCCTGGCCGAGTGGAATTACATTAAGAGATCTTGGAAACCCACTCTTACACTCTTCGGGGCTTGGGAAGCTGGAGATATTATTGCAGAACCGTTAATTACACAATGGCAAGAAAAAACACTTCTTTCTTTAACCAACAAAGCGATGACTCCCTATTCTGGTATTTTTGATGAAGCAGGTAAATGGGGGAAAGCGTTAACAGAATTGAATTACAAAAATGGCTCTATTCCGCCCGCATCGGCTCATTTAGCAAGTGATTTAGCCGACAACAACAAAGACCCCGAGTATTTATTCCCGCTTCTGGCGGGGGGAATCGGTACCGGTCTTGATTATGTAGATATTTGGAAAGATATTCCCCTTATCGGCAATATGACAGATTGGATTGGAAAATCTCTCATGTCTCTGGGCCAAGAGATATCCTCTGTTCCCGGCGGAGAATACTTGTCGCTTCCCTTTATCTTAACCAGCCTGCCTTTTCAAGGGGCAGAACCTTTGAAAATGATGGGAGGAATTGAAGTTCCCCAAGAAGCCAAAGATATGTTAAGCGAGCAAACCGAACATCGAGCTTGGAAGACTCGTACGGATACCAACAAAATAAAACGTTCCTATAGAAAAATGGCAGAAAGTATGTATGAAAATGCAAGTCAAGTCATTTTTGAGAACGTTCCTAAAGAGCGCCGAAAAGACGTTCAAGAAGCCTTTGGAGATTTGTTGGCTGAATATAAACGCGACCTTACAGAAGCTGTTAAAAAACCCGAAACAGCTAACGATATCATGCCTATTACGGAAAAGTTCAATCAAAACTTTTGGTTGCGTTCCCACGAAGTTAACTTTAGAGAATTAAAAAATTTGGCAAAAGAAAATCTAAATACCGAACTAAGAAAACCGGTTTTAACCAAAATAGATCAGGCCATGAAAGAGATTGATACGATCCGGCAAGGGGATTCTATTTTGTCGGAAGCCGAAAAAGAAGAAAAAGAAAAACAATTAACCGGTATCTATAATAATGCCGTTTTAGCATTAAGAGAACAAATATATATAGCCAAAATAATGAAAGAAATTGAAAATGCAAATCAAGCCTACTATATTAAATTTGTTCAGTCTTCTTTTGCAAAGGTTTCTCAAAATATACAACCTGAGAAATTTGATGACTATTTCCAACACTTGGAAACAAATTTGGCTAATGGCTTTTCTATCCTTGAGTTTTGGGTATATTACAAAGAGGCCTTTGTCACAATGCAATCTCAAGCAAGGGAATTAGGAAATGAAGAATTATGGGGAGAAATCGAACAAGTTTTAGGGAAAGTAGAAGAATACTTAAATGATCCCAAACCTTTAACAGCGGAGCAACAGATAGAAATAAACAACGCTTACCGTACCCTGCATTCCAAGCTAAAAAAATCTCTGGAACAAAATATCATTTTGTGGGAAAAAACAATCTTGGCTGATATTAACAATTTTGGAACCAAGGTTCAAACTTACATTGTTTCTTGGAAAAATAAAGAAGCACGCAAAGAGGCCGAAGCGGCTATCGAAACCTTTGTGCAACAAGCCACGGCTGTTGTAAAAGGGGAAGGTTTGGTATCCGACAAAAACAATCAACTCAGAGCACTTCTATCCGCCATACAAAAGCAATTACAAAAAATCTATAATGAAAAAGAGTTGCAACAGGAAATGAAGGAAGAACTCTTACCTTCCAGCAATACTGACCTACATACCCAAGCGTATTAAAGCTATGTAAAGAAGAACCCCCGGTAAATGCCGGGGGTTTTTGTTTTTAACTAAAACTCAATTTCGGGTTGTTCTTCCAAAATAGTCAAAGTGTCCTGAAACAATTTTTTTATCTCTTTTATTTTGCTAAACGGCAACCAAATTCCTTTGCGAGAGCGGGAACCTTCCTGCGTTTGATAAAAAGTCAATCCCACTTTTCCGCGAAAACCCGCTAAACCAACCACTACACAAATTCCCGGGCGTTTGGCAAATTTACCGATATCTCCCAGTTTTACATCACTTTCCCTGTCGGGCAGAGCCGCTATCATGGGAATAAGTACCCGGGCAATTTCGGGAGTAAGCGTGATGCCGTCTCTTGTAGCACCGCTAAATCCGTCCGTCTGCAAATAACGACGGATAGACACATAACGAAATCCGCGATAAGCATCTATACTAAAGAGGACTTCTTCGTTTTCTTCAAGCGGCAAAATGCCGATTTCTCTTAATAAAGTGAAACTGCTTTCGCTCATAAGGAACCCTCTCAAAAAAAAATACTAAACTCCCCCTGTATTGACACGACAAAATATGATATCATAATCGTGACAGATATATTTTATTGCTTGATTGAGATAAAATCAAGCGGTTTTTGTATAATAAAAAAAAGTACTTTTTATTTTCTTAAAGGACAATTATGACCGATACCGTTTCCCTCATAGGTAAAGAAATTTCCGGCTGCGAGATTTTAAGCAAAACAGCCGAAGGCGGGATGGGGGCCGTATATAAGGCTCGCCATAAAGCGTTGAACCGCATCGTCTGCGTCAAAATTTTAAGTCCGTCCCTGGCAAACGATAAAAAAGCGGTAGAATTGTTTTTAACGGAAGCCCGCGCTATCGCCGAGTTGGATCACCCTAACATCGTTAATGTATATAACGTAGGGAAGGAAAAAGGGTTTTATTTTATTGTCATGTCCTTTATTGAGGGGCAAACGCTGTCTATGCTTCTCAAGAAAAATAAAATTCTCCCTATCGGGCAAGTGTTAGATTTGTTCGACGGGGTTTTGCAAGGTTTAGATGCCGCCCACGCCAAGGGTATTATCCACCGCGATATTAAACCTTCCAACATTTTAATCAACCCGCAAGGCCAGGCCAAAGTGGTGGACTTCGGTATTGCCAAAAAAGTAGATAAAGACAAAGGCTCCACCAAAACAACCGAACTGGCCGGTACGGCTTACTTTATCGCACCGGAACAAGCCCTCGGCAGAGATTTGGACACCCGCGCCGACCTCTATTCTATCGGGGCCAGTTTGTACTATGTATTGACGGGCCAATTCCCCTACAACGGGAAAAACACCATTGATATTATCCAAAAACACATCAACGAACCCGTTCCGGATCCGGCTAAGGTTCGTAAAGATATGCCGGGTTGGCTTTCCTTGGGTATTCAAAAGTTAATGAGTAAAAATCCGGCCGACCGTTTCCAAACGGCCAAGGAAACATACTCCTACTTCCGCAAAATGCGTGCGGAAGAACAACTGCGCTTAAAGTCCGGTGCCGGACGCGCTATTGAATTAGGAGACGAAGGCCCGCTCAAAATTATCAAAGAAGAACAGTTTTCCACCGACACGGTAAAAAAGCAACGGATTGAAAATTATCCTGCTCACCGGGTAACGGCTCCTTCTTCGTCCAATTTACCTTCTTTGCCGCAAATGGACGAAATGCCCGATTCTTCCGCCAAACCGCAACCCGCGCCGGCGAAAGAACCTTCTATCCGTATTCCGCAAAACAACTTTATGCCGCAAGCTTCCTTGGTTTCGGCCACAGGACTTCAAGAAGAATCGAGCAAATCAAATTTGATCAAAAGTATTTTGCAACTGATTGCTTTTGTTCCGCTCTATCTGGCTTTTGCGGCAGGGATTGTTTATCTGTATTACTCTTTTGGTAAGCTATGCTCCGTTCACATTTCGGAACATGCGGGGCTCCTGTATAACATGATTTCACCTTTTGTGGCTGCCGAATATGCCCCTAACCAACTGGCACTGACGGCTTTGGCCGCTATGGGGTTGGCTTTCATTTTAGCGTCTTCAGCACTCAAACCGTTTGCCCGCTCGACGGCAAATTTGCTGATTTTAGCCTTCTGTTCCTATTTGGCAGGGCTGTTTACACCGGAAGTTCCTTTTATGGAACTGTCCATGGTTAAACAGTTTTTATTTACGCCGGAATACTGCTTGTGCTACTTGGTAATAGCCGCCTCTTGGGCCGTTTCCCTGTTTTGGAGAATCAACCGCACGATTCCGCAGGGTTTTTTGGGTGTTGCCTTGGTTGCTTTATCCATGACGATGGTTTACTTGGCCTCTCACCTTTCCATCGTCCCCGATGCACAATCGGTGATGACCAAAGGGCTTCTCTATGCGGCTCTATTCTGTTCGCTTTTAATCGCCTACTACCTTCTTTCTCCCAAAGAAAAAGAAACGATGTTGCTTCCTTCCGTTCTTTTCTTGGTTGCACTCTGCGCCTTATGGACTTATTCCGTTTCCGGCCTGGCTGCGGATATGAACGCCACGCTTAGAGCCCTCGTCGCCAAAGTGGAAGTTAAAAAAGCCCATGTAGATGCTAAAAACATGAGTATCAGTGCAGGCATGAATAAGTTCTCGCAAGTTAATAACACCAATGAACTTACGCCTCTTACGGTAGAAGAAGCCATGAAATTTTTAGAACCGCAGGTGGATCGTTTAGCCCCCGGCGTGTTTGATGAAGAAACCAAACCGTTGTTCCTCAGTTTGCTTGTACGCAACTATCAAGGCGGGCGCAGCAAAATGAAGGTCGGAGCTTGGGACTATGCCCTCAGTTACCCGATTAAAAACTTTAACGAAAACGCCAAGAACAACAATGCCTACTTCTTCCTAATCTTAATGCTCGGCGTTTTGGGAGTGTTAGGCTGTGCCGGTAATGTTATTTTCGGAGATGAACTATGAGCAGTTTTGATATTGAATTTGCTGCCGTAACGGATATTGGAAAAATCCGCGAGAAAAATGAAGACAATGTCCTCATCTCTTCCGATTTGGGCTTAGGCGTAGTGGCCGACGGTATGGGGGGGCACAGTGCCGGCGAAATTGCCAGCAACATTGCCGTATCCGTGTTGGCGGAAACCATACGCAAAGTAAACAACGGCCAGTTGAAAATTCCGGAGAATTTCTTAGCAAAATTGGATAGCACGGAACGCAAACTGTTAATGGCCGCGAACTTGGCCAATGCCGCTATTTTTTCTACGGCCCAATCTTCCGAAATTTACCGTATGATGGGCACCACCTTAACGGGTGTTCTGTTTGATAAAGACTCCGCTATCGCCGTCCATGTGGGAGATTCCCGCCTGTATCTGTTTAGAGACGGAAAAATCGTGCAAATCACCACGGATCACTCCCTGGCCATGGAGCATGTCCGCCGCGGTTTACTTACCCGTGCGGAAGCGGATCGCTCTAAAATTCAAAACGTCCTTACCCGTGCTATGGGAATTAAAAAGAATATCGAATTTGACCTCTTAAAATTCCCGGTAAAAGAAGGAGATACCTTACTGCTTTGCTCGGACGGTCTGTATAAAGGCCTTAGCGAAGCGGATATGGGTACATTGCTGGAAGCCGGAAAACAAACCTCTATCGTAAAACTCTGCAAACACTTGGTCAGAGTTTCTAATGAAAAAGACGGGCAGGACAATATTTCCGCGGTACTTATCAAAATTCTTCCGCCGCGCAAAGTAACGCTAAAACAACGCTTACAACGCTTGTTTTCCCGCTCTTAAAACTTAACTTTTTCCGTCTAACGAACAACCCCTTTTTTAGCACTCTAAGAAAGGGGTTGACAATTTATAAACTTATTTGCTAAATTAGCATTAAGACCGAAAGAGTGCTAAAAACTATCTTTCGGCAGAAAAATTTAATTCCAATATAAAAGGAGTGTATGGAATATGGCAGAAGTAAAGATTAAACCGTTGGGGGATCGTGTAATCGTAAAACCCATTGAAAGAGAAACCATGAAAGGGGGAATCATCATTCCGGACACCGCTAAAGAAAAACCGATGGAAGGCGAAGTATTGGCCGTAGGCCCGGGTAAAGTGGCCGACAAAGGCGTACGCACCGAAATGGATGTGAAAGTAGGTGACCGCGTATTGTACGGCAAATATTCCGGCACGGAAGTAAAACTCGATAACGAAACTTATTTAATTATTCACCAAGACGAAATCTTGGGTATTTTAGGTTAATCTGGGGGAAATAATAATATGGCTAAACAAATTATTTATGGTGATGAAGCCCGCGCCAAAATGAAAGCGGGTATCGAAAAAGTAGCAAATGCTGTAAAAGTAACTTTGGGGCCCAAAGGCAGAAGCGTGGTCCTCGAAAAAAAATTCGGTTCTCCGCTTATTATTGACGACGGCGTAACCATTGCCAAAGACATTGAACTCGAAGATAAATTTGAAAACATGGGTGCCCAACTTATTCGTGAAGTGGCCTCCAAAACCAACGATGTCGCCGGCGACGGTACCACCTCCGCCACCGTACTCGCAAATGCCATGTTGACCGAAGGCATCAAAAACATTACTGCCGGTGCCAACCCGACTTTGGTAAAAAAAGGTATCGAAATGGCCGTAGAAGCCACCAAAGCCGAACTCAATAAAATGCACAAACCGGTAAAAACCAAAGAAGAAAAAGCGCAAATCGCCACCATTTCTTCCAACGATCGCGTCATCGGTGATTTGATTGCCGAAGCCATCGAAAAAGTAGGTGCGGAAGGCGTTATTACCGTAGAAGAAGGCAAAACCGCTACCACCCAATTAGATGTGGTGGAAGGTATGCAATTTGACCGCGGTTATATCTCTCCTTATTTCGTAACGGATTCCGAAAGAATGGAATGCGTGCTCGAAAACCCGTACATCATTGTAACCGATAAAAAGATTTCTTCCATGAACGAACTGTTGCCCGTACTCGAAAAAATCGTACAAAGCGGCAAACAATTCTTAATCATTGCCGAAGATGTGGACGGCGAAGCCTTGGCCACCTTAGTTGTAAACAAACTGCGCGGAACCTTGAAAGGTTGTGCCGTAAAAGCCCCGGGCTTCGGCGACCGCCGCAAAGAAATGTTGGAAGATATTGCCATTTTAACGGGTGGAGATGTCCTTAGCGAAGAACGCGGCATGAAACTCGATAAAGCCGAACTCGCTATGCTCGGCCAATGCTCCCGCGTTGTTATCGATAAAGAAAACACCACCATCGTCAGCGGAAAAGGCAGCAAAGAAGCCATTGCCGCCCGAGCCGCCCAAATCCGCGGACAAATTGAAAACTCCAAGAGCGAATACGACAGAGAAAAATTGCAAGAACGCTTGGCTAAACTCTCCGGCGGTGTAGCCGTCATCAGCGTAGGCGCTGCCACGGAAACCGAACTGAAAGCCAAAAAAGCCAAAGTGGAAGATGCCAAAAACGCCACCAAAGCCGGCGTGGAAGAAGGTATCGTTCCCGGCGGCGGTGTAGCCTTGGCCCGCTGTCAAAAAGCCTTGGACGGTTTGAAAGTTGAAAACGAAGATGTCCGCACCGGTATCAACATTGTTAAAAAAGCCTTAACGGCTCCTTTAAGACAAATCGCAGTCAACGCCGGTTTGGACGGTGCCGTAGTGGTGGATAATGTCCTTAAAATGAAAGGCGATGCAGACGGATACGATGCCGACAACGACACCTATTGCGACCTCTTAAAAGCAGGTGTTGTGGATCCGGCCAAAGTAGTCCGCACCGCTTTGGAAAATGCAGCCTCTATCACGGGAACGGTTCTTTTAACCGAAACCTTGGTAGCCGATGCTCCCGAAAAAGAACACAACCACGCTCCTGCCATGCCCGGCATGGGGGGAATGGGCGGCATGATGTAATTTGAAAGCAAGCCTAAAAAAACCCGGCATTTCTGCCGGGTTTTTTTTATTCTTAATCGGGGCCCAGAAAAAAATAGGCCCTTCCTCTTTTACTTTCTGGGTCTTTTGCCCCTGGAAATTTTTGATAAAAATTATTATGATATGTAAATAGAAGGAATCTTTTAGGAGAGCCCACTTATGAAAAAATTATTTGCATTAGCGTTACTTCTCTGCCTGGCGACCCCTTTTGTGAGCGCACAGCAGACCTCTGTTCTCATGAAAAATATTGGGAAAAAGTTAGTGGAATCATCCTCTACCAATGCTCATGAAAAAGGCGTTATTATGATTAACTTGATAGTAGATGCCGTTTTTCTTGATGTAGAGGCAAAAAATGATCCCATTGAAAAAAAATGCCCGGCCGTGCGCATTGCTCCCAACACTTTGCTTGCTTCCCGCGCTTGCATTGATTTAAGCGGAAAAGGAACTCTTATTCAATCCGGCGGCGGGAGTGGAGATCTTATTTATTCCGAACGCAGAGTAGCCCGCTGGGTTTCCAGCATCAAAATCGAAGGTGTAACCATAGGGGAAGAAAATTTCCGCGAAGACGGCAAACTGTTACTGATTGCCATTGACGGTTCTAACGAAAAATTGCAAAAAGCAATCCAAAAGATGCCGATTGTAGATTTGTTCGTTGCGCAAGATGCGGAAAGCTTAAAAACCACTTTCCCGGAAATTACCCTTAACCGTAACGATATGTTGTGGGGAAGAGAATGTGCCCCCGTGGATGTGGTTAATGTGTGCACGGAAGAACAATGTTTCAAAATCTGTTGGAAAGCCGTTAGAGGAGATACGGGTGACCCGGTTTTCGGCAGAAACCCCGATACGAACAATTTAGAATATCTCTTGGGTTTCAATGTAACCAACTCCGATAAAGACGGGCGCAACCCCGGCAGATGGTATCACTTCTTGTCACAGTCTTCTTTAGACTTTTTCAAAAAGAATTTACTTAAACAAGAGTGGGATTACATTAAGAAACATGTAAAAGATGAAACCTTGTACAATTAGTTTTTACTAAACCCAAAACCGACCTCTAATATAAAAAAGAGGTCGGTTTTTTTTGTTTATTTTCGTAATTTCATATAATAGAAGTATCTTATTAAAAAAGGGGGAAATACCATGGCATCTAATCCGGTATTTAACGAAGGCGCCTTTGAACGCGCCCAACAAAATATGCGCTCTGCCACCCAAGTGATGACATTGCAGGGCACCATTAACAAAACCTTCCTGCTACTCTTTTTGTGCGTAGTGGGAGGCATGCTCGCTTGGAAAAACTACATGGCCTGGATAGCCTATCTTACGCCCATTTCCTTGGGTGCGTTGGTTATCGCCTTTATAACTTGCTTTAGGCCCAAAATTTCGCCGTTTACGGCACCTGTCTATGCTTTTGCGGAAGGGCTTTTGCTGGGGATTATTTCCGCCGCGTATAATGCGCGTTTTCAGGGCATTGTTTTTAATGCGGTAGCCATAACGCTGCTGGTGTTTTTCTTTATGCTTTTTATTTACCGCATGCGTATTATCCCGGTAACAAAAAAACTGCGCTTGGGTATCACTTCCGCCACGGCCGCTATTGCGGTTTTCTATATCGGTTCTTGGCTGTTGTCGCTCTTTGGGGTGAATATTTCGTACCTCACTTCCGCGTCCCCTCTTTCTATCGGGATAAGCGTAGTCGTTTGCGCGGTGGCCGCGTTTAACTTCCTGCTTGATTTTGATTTTATAGACCAAATGACAGGCCGTTTTGCCGCACCCAAATTTATGGAGTGGTATGCCGGTTTCGGCCTGGTGGTTACTTTGGTGTGGCTGTATATCGAAATCTTAAATCTGCTGGGTAAAATGCAAAGCCGCAAATAACCTAGTGCCCGACGGCACGAAATTTTGTAAAATGATAGTGTTAAGGGTTGGATATTTTCCGGCCCGGAAAAGATAAAAAAGGAGTCAAAGAAAAGTATGAATTTTGACAGCATCAAAAAAATTCAGGACATGGACCTGAAAGATAAAAAAGTTTTAGTGCGCGTTGACTACAACGTACCCTTGAAAGACGGTAAAGTGGACAACAACAAACGCATCGTTGCCACCGAAAAAACCATTAAACATTTGTTGGAAAACAACTGCCGCGTAGTGCTCGTAGCCCACTTGGGCCGCCCGAAAGGCAAAGTATGCCCCGAATTTAGCTTGGCTCCTGTTGCTGCCGAAGTGGAAAAACTTTTTGGTGTGCCGGTGCACTTTGCGACCGACTGCATTGGCGAAGCTGCCGATAAAGTAGTAGCCGAAACTAAAAACGGCGAAATCGCCTTGTTGGAAAACCTCCGCTTCCACGCCGAAGAAGAAAAGAACGACCCCGAATTTGCCAAACAACTCGCTAAACACGGCGAAGTGTTCGTACAAGAAGCCTTCGGTACCGTTCACCGCGCCCATGCTTCCACCAGCGCCGTAGCCGATTACTTGCCCGGTTGCGCCGGTTACCTCGTACAAAAAGAAGTGGAGTTCTTGGGGAAAGCCTTGGAAAACCCGGCCCGCCCGTTTGCCGCTGTTGTGGGTGGTGCTAAAGTATCCGATAAAATCATGCTCTTAAACAACTTGATGGATAAGGTAAACGTCCTCGTCATCGGTGGCGGTATGGCTTATACCTTCCTCAAAGTACAAGGCTACGAAATCGGTAAATCTCTGTTTGATGCCGAAAAAGAAAACGAAGCCAAAGCCGTTTTGGCAAAAGCCGCTGAAAAAGGCGTCAAAATCTTGTTGCCGGTTGACCACATTTGTGGTAAAGAATTTGCCGAAACCACCGAACCCGTTTCCGTGGACGATGTAAATATCCCTGCCGATCTTATGGGGTTGGATATCGGGCCCAAAACGGTGGAACTTTTCCACAATGAACTTTTGAACTGCAAAACCATTTTCTGGAACGGCCCCATGGGCGTGTTTGAGTTCCCGAATTTTGCCAAAGGCAGCTTTGCCGTTGCCCAAGCCATGATTGATGCCACCAAAGCCGGTGCCACCACCATCATTGGCGGCGGGGACAGCGTAAACGTGCTCAAAAAAGGCAAATTCAACCAAAAAGAACTCTCCCACGTTTCCACCGGCGGCGGCGCCAGCATGGAATTTGTGGAAGGTAAAGAATTGCCCGGTTTAGTAGCCTTGGCTAAATAAACCGAAAAGTCTTTTAGTGTTTGACACAAATCAGCCCTGCCTTGTGCGGGGCTGAATTTTTTAAGGGAGGGGGAAGTTTTTATTTTGTTGTTGTAAAAAAAGAAATACTATCCTTTGGAAAAAATTGTATAATGATATTGTTACTTTTATAGGAGAAACTTAATTTCATGTATACGCTTATTTTAACGCTTCATTTTGTCGTCTGCGTTTTACTCATTTTACTCGTACTTTTGCAAAGCGGAAAAGGCTCCGCCGCCGGTATTTTCGGCGCGTCGGGTGCGGATAACTTGTTCGCCAGCCCCACCGCCTTTAACGCCATTAACAAATTTACCGCTATTTTGGCTTTGGTACTTATGTGCACTTCCATTGTGCTTACCATCGCTTCCAATAAAAAAGCGTCTTCTTCCGTAATGGATAAAGTACAAATTCCCGTTTCTGCTCCTGCGGAAGCCGGTAAATAGTTTTTTCGCCCCCGATAGCATTAAACGGGGGCGTTTTCTTTTGAAAAATCTTGCGTTACGACGATTTATTTGTTAAAATATCTAGGTAGCAAGAAAAGTTCTTTAACAAAACCCTCTTAGTTCAGATTTTCGCGCAGGTGGCGGAATTGGTATACGCGTGCGTTTGAGGGGCGCATGCCGCAAGGCTTGAGGGTTCGAGTCCCTCTCTGCGCATTGTTTTATCGTCGGTACTGTAGTAAAAATTGTAGTAAAATTTGAGAAAGCCCAGTTAAATACTGGGCTTTTTTGTTGCCGGAAGGTACTTAATAGCATCGGATAAGGTGGAGGGAAGCAAATGGGCATATATCTCCGTTGTTTTAATGCTATTATGACCTAAAAGTTTTGAAATCCGATATAAGTCAACTCCGGCTTGTGCTAAATGGCTCGCAAAAGTATGGCGCAATTTATGAACGCCACCCTTAAGTCCGCACTTTTTAACAAACTTTTTGAATCGTGTGGTTGCTATATCCAAAGTTAAAGAATCTCCATAATTATCCACCAATATACGATTCGTACGCCTTGGTAAGTTTACACAATAAAGCAAGTGTTCCCGCAATTCCTCTGACATGGGAATATCTCTGCACTCGTTGGTTTTAGGTGTCCACCCTTTTTTGGGCTGTATTGAAATAATGTTTTTAGTGAAGTCTAAATCCTTTTCTTCCAAATAAACCATTTCTCCGCGGCGCAACCCTGCTTGGGCACCCAACATAACCACCGTTTCTTCAAAACAGTAATTTTTGTGCATTTTGGCCATTTCTGCGGCTTTTTGTCGCATAAGCACAACTTCCTCTACCGTATAAAATTCAACGCGACCACGGGGCGTTTTTAAGCGTTTTACAATACTCCAACGAATTTCAGGCATCAAATCCCACTCGTTTGCTTTGCGAAAACTGGCTTTGAGAGCCGCCATAACACGATTTATGGCTGTATTACCTAAAATTCCTTTGGGGCGCTTTATTCCTTTTTGGCTTTTATAATTTTCCTCTAACTTCATGCTTTTTGTTTTAAGCCATATCTTGAAATCTTCCAGAAGGGATATGTTTATTTCGGTTAATTCTCTTAAATTGGGTGCAAAAGATTCTAAATAAGAAAACGCGTGTTTGTCTCTATATACTGTCAATGGGGATTTGTTGGCTAGACCCCAATCTAAATACCTGTGCTTAAATGCTAAATAAGAGGGGGATTGGGTTTTCCCTTTGTTTTCTTCTCTTAATTGCGCCAACACTTCTTGAGAGTATTTTTTATTCTTAAATAAGGCCAGTTGCTTTCGTTTTCCGTTTTTCATAATAGACCCCCAGTAAACAGGGCTTCCGGCTCTTTTATAAACTGATGGTAATTTATTCATATTTCCTCCTAATTTTGTTTTATTCTAGAACAAAAACTGTGCCCACTGTGGCGGGCTAAATAGGGCACAATTAGGGGGTTTTAGAGGCAAAAAAATACCCTCTATGGGAAAACTCCATAGAGGATAAAAAAATGTTTTTGTGTCTATAGCAAAAATTAAATTATTTTTTGCTATAATGAAATTTAGTGTAACCGTCTGAACTTTGGACGGTGCGGACGGTTACACTTTGCTTTAAGCCGGTTGGGCCTTATTATGCCCTTCCGAGCAAATCTACTTTATACCGTCCTTAATGTACACTATTCTTTTACATATTATGTAAAAAAAATGTGTACAAGTCAAGTTTTTTTCAAAAAGAGGATATTTTATGACGGTAAAGAAAATTGGAGAAAGAATAAAAAAAGCGATTAAAGAAAGCAATTTAACTCAAGAAGATACCGCAAAAAAACTAAAAATCAGCAGACAACAAATATGCAACTGGATTCACAATAGAAACACTCCTACAATAAATCTGCTAAACGAAATAATAAAAATAACGGGAAAAGATGCAAACTACTTTTTTGGCATTCCTTCTTACACTGTGAACAACCCCCTCGTAGGCAACAAACCAAATACACTTCAAACCACTATCGATGCCGCCGAATTTGAGAGTATAAAGCAAGATATTGCTCTTCTAAAAAAAGTAGTTATTGAACTTCAAGATAAGGAAAAATAATAAATGGAGAAAAAACTACAAAACGATAAATACAATATCCCTGTAATGACCGACTTAAAACGGCCCGATGAAATCCTGTACGCGACGGAAACACAAGTTCTCGGCAAGCCCAAAACGAACTACTTTGCCATGATGGATTTTGATTACAATCCTAGAAAAGAGGCCCAAGGACAAATTGCTATACTATCATCTATTTGCGTTTGCGCTCTTTTATTCTTTTTGTTATTATGTTTTTTAGTTAAAAGATACAGAATTTTATCTTTTTTCAAACTATACAAAAGAAAAAAACAGAATAAATTCACACTGGATGATATTTTTGAAACAGAAATTAAAAAATAATTTACTTTTTTGTCTGTTCCTCTTATTCTTACTCGTACCTGCTTCCGCCGAACCGCAACCCACCGCTACCTTCAACTCCGTAAAACTCGGCAAAGTGATTGATGGGGATACCTTCAAAGTAAATCTGAATTGCAAATACAAAATCTTTTGCAAGGCAATTTCAGTACGGGTACGCGGCATAAACACTCCGGAGTTAAGTGCCAAAGAACCCGCCATTAAGAAAAAAGCCCAAGAAGCCAAACAGTTTACAAAGGATTTTCTCTCTAAAAAGAAAATAAAACTTAAAAGATGTTCAAGAGGAAAGTATTTTCGTCTTGTTTGCGATGTTTACGCAAACAAAGAAAGTTTGGCAGAGGCCTTATTGGCCAAGGAATTAGCGGTTTCCTACGAATTATAAGTAAAATAAAATTTCACACTAAACCCTGACACAAACCAGTGTCAGGGTTATTCATGGTGAAAAAAGTAATTTAGGCCTATTGCCCACAAACCGACCACAGTACCTAGTGAACTTGTAATAAAAGCAATAGCAACCGAAGGTGGGAGGAAATGCTTTAATTTGGCCATATGCCTAATTTCATATCCTGTAAAATAAAGCCACGAAAGCGATAAAATAGACAAGACTATTATTAAACAAATTCTAACAACCTGATTCTTTTTTCGGTGTTCATTATCTATTTTTAATTTATAAACTTCTTCCTTCAATTTATTGAGTTCTTCTGCCGCTATAGCAGAGAGTTCGCCGGAGTCGGCATTTTCACCGGAACCGGCATTTTCACATGGACTAGGAATAATGTAAGCATTTTCCAATATAGAAGATTCTTTTTTGTTTCTTTCTTCCATACTATATTCCTAAATCATGTCGGCGATAACCGATAACATCAACAGAAACCCCAAACAAATTAGCAAGTTGCTGATTGGTAGCGAAGGGAAAACGAGAAATACAATCTTTCAAAAGATTTTCCGGCACAAGCAAATTGGCCGCAAAACAATTGGCTTCCTGCTCTAAGGGAGTATTGGGAATATTGCCGATTGGTTGCCTATACAAAACATCATAATCAGGGTCTGATAAATGCCCCAACAAATAATGGCCCAACTCATGCGCAATCGTAAAATTTTTACGCACATTAGATTCAGCAGAGTTAACAATAATTTCCCCTTTAGAATCAACAAAACCAGCAATATCCATGTGCTGCGGCTTAAAAACACAGTATTTAACATTTAAGCCATAGTTCCGCGCTATCTGTTCGGCAATAATAGGCGGTTGAGTAATGAAGTTATTTTTAATAACTTTTTGGGCTTCTTCTAAAGCTCTTCTATAGTTGGCTTGCATATTTTTATTATAGCAATTTCTCAAAATTGCTTTCTCCATTATTCTAATTTTAATCCCAAAAATCCAAATTTCAATCTAAAAAGGAGGTTATTATGTTCTTACGAGGAAACATCTATTACGGAGATTGTTACTATCGTGGCAAAAGATACCGTCCGTCCCTACACACTTCCGATCCGAAAGTAGCCGCTACCCGAGAAAGTGTTTTTGTTCAGTTTTTAGAGGAAAACAATATCACCCCAAAAGAGGTTCCGCTATGGAAAGATTTTAAGAAATGGTACTTTTGGTACTTGTCTCAAAACCGCACTTCCGGAACGGAGTATATCCATCATACAGCCACACGGCTAATGGAAGAATACCGCACTCCATACTACTTACGCAGCATTACCCCTGATTTTTTATTAAAATTTAAGATTTTTCTACACGAAAAATACCAGGGAAAATGCCCCGCCGGCCGGAACCGTTATCTTAAAGCCATAAAAGCCATGATGCACACCGCCGAAATGTTCGGCAAAATAGGCATCAAACAAAATTGGGAACTGGTTAAAAAGGACGACGAAAACGAAAATCGTACCGAATACCACGAAGTGTTTGAACTTTCCCAAATCAAATCCGCATTAGAAGGGGATTTATTAACGGCCTTTTTGTTGGGCTGTGAAGAAGGGTTAAGAAGGGGGGAAATAGCCTTCTTATACAAAACAGACTATAACCCCTATACACACACCATAACTATCAGCAAAAAGGTTGAGTGGAAACCCAAAACGAAAAAATCCATACGAACAATTCCCCTGCGCCCACTCACGGAAGAAGCCATAAAAGCGAGTATTGCAAGAGCCCCAAAAGAAAGCCCTTACATCATCAATTTAGAGGGAAATCGAGAAAAGTACAGTTATGTAAGCGCGGCATATATACGAGAAACCAAAAAAAAATTACCGCATTTGCACTGTTATTTGCACAAATTAAGGCATACTTTCGGAAGTTTACTTATACAACAGGGGGTTCACTTAAAAACGGTATGTGATTTAATGGGGCATAGCAACATATTACAGACGGAAAAATATGTTCACTTAGGTCGTTCGCAGTATATTTCGGCCATCAGTTGTTTACCCGAAATTTAGCAAACAGGGCACAGGTGGGGCTCGTTCTCGTCGGTTTGACATTTCCCATAGAGGGAAATTGTCAAAGAGCAATTTAGATCGGCGAGGGCTGGCTTACCCCCGAACGATACCCAAACAAGGGTGGTGTATAAATTTGCAAAAGCACCTAGGGGTGCTATACATCAAGCAAAAGGCAAGTATCAAGCCGTTAAGCGGCGCTCCGAGCCAGCGGAGTTAACAGATACTTGCCTTTTTATTATAGCAAATGCCTAGGAGAGAGTATGAAAAAAGAACGCATGGCTAAGGCGGTTAAAACAGTAGAAATCGGCGCTCAAACTTACTTTACTGTGTGCGGGTTGCGTGAACAATTGCCGGGCCGTATTAGTGGAACGCATATAAGTGCTGAACAGATTTTCAAACTTATTAAAGAAGGTATGCCTTGCTTTAGTTTTAGTGGAAGATATCTGTTTGATTTATCAAAAGTGCAAGATTGGCTGGTTTTAAGACAACCAACTTCGCAACTAAATCATCTTGCCCGGTTTACGAAAATCAGAGGATAAGAAAGTATGGCTAGAAGAAAAGGCGGGAAGGTGGTTAATCGGCCGTGTAAGCATTGTGGGGAAGTGCTACCTATGGTGGGAAAGCAGCGCGTGTGCAAAAAGTGTCAACAAGCACAAAAAACCGCTTGGCAAAACGAATACAACCACATTCCTGCGGCCGAAAGAAAAGTCCGTGCAGATAAAAGAAGGAAAGATTTAGGGCTTACCTTTTCGTTTTCGGGGGGAAAATGGACTTGGCACGCGCCCAATGGGTTATCAAACGGGCCGTTTGATACTATCCGTGCCGCTAGAAATGATGCCCGAAAGGCCTTTGGGCTTAAGGAGGAAAAGAGATGAAAAGATTTTGGCAAGTTTTAACTAAACCGGAAGATTGGCACACCGCAAGTGCGGTAGTCGTAGGGATTGCCGGAAGTATTTTACTAACCCTGCTTTTTATTAACGCATTTGATTATAATTTCCCGGCGAAATAGCACCGGGCGGGCGTGGATCTGCAACAACCTCCATGGTTAAGTCTACGATACAAGTACAACAACCACGCCCGAGAAATTAAAAATCAAAGTAGTTTTGGTGCCAATCGCCCCCGATAAGTTGCGGATAAGCAGTTGCCAAGAGAGCGGGCCGCAAGGGGCCAAAACGAAATGAGAAGGGAGTAATTAACCCTTACGGGTGCGCCCGTTATAGCGCACGATTTGCAGTAAGGAAGGGCCGACACCTTCCTAAATCCAAAAGTCGGGTGTTCTAAACTCAAACTTGTAAGAAAGTAAAAAGGAAAAAACTATCCTGCCCCCACTGACCGTTTGGAGGTGGGGGTAAATTTTAACAAATGAAAAACGGCAGGCCGAATTTGCCGCTTATAGGGTAATTATGAAAATAAACGATGAAAAACACTTGCTATTCCTACATATTTTAGATGCGATGAAGGTGCAAGCCAACGCACAAGAGTGTTTCCTTGTGGATAGAATCCGCGCGGAGTTTGAAAATATGTTTTCTATGGAACTGAATTATGCGCGTACAAGAAATACCGCTGAGTTTGATGAAGATGTTCGTAATGTGAGAGATGCTCTTTATCAAGCCTGCAAAAAGCACCCTCTTTTTGCGAACTCTCCCGAACAAGGAGTTTGTATTTTGCTCGAAGAGGTGGGGGAACTTGCCCAAGAGGTAAACGATAATTCGCTCGATTATCAATGGAAATCCAGGGCTTATGAGGAAGCGGCACAGGTTGCTGCTGTGGCGATTCGGTTTATGAGGAAAATAAGATGATTATTTTCTTAAAAATAGTGTTTATTTTGGGCCTTTTCTGTCTGCTCGTTTCGGGTGTTTTTGAATTTTTGGAGAGAGATGATGAGTGGTAGCCGATTGGTGTGGTGGTTGGAAGTACCGGAAATTTGTACCGGTTGGGCTGTTTGCCGAGACTTGGAGAAAGGTTCTCTTGTAAAAGTGAGGACTTTAGAGGGGCGCGAATTAAATGTTTGCCGAGAGGACTTGCATTTAAGTTACGGAAGTGCCGCTTTGGAATTGGAAAAAATTGTGCGTATGACGAGGGTATAACGATGGAAACATTTGAATATTGTGAATACTGCGGGGATAAGTTTTTTAAGGAAGACTTAAAAGAAACGCCTAACGGACGGCGTATTTGTTCGGTTTGTGCCGAGAAAATGGGCTTTATTTGAGGAGTATTTATGAGCATGTTAACGATGTATTGGATTATAAAGTTAGATGATTTTAGATGTGCCTTAAACGGGGCTTGGGCGGCTTCGTTTACTATGTTTGTTGTCGTTGTTGTTGTGTTAGGGATTTTAGGTTCAGATTATGGCTTTGAATGGTTTTGGAAAAGATGTCGTCCGATTCTTTTGTTACTCGTGTTTGGCTTTGCTTCGTTATTGGTGCGTAGTTTTTTGCCCAGCACCAAACAAATGGCGGCCATTATTGTTATTCCGGCAGTGCTTAACAATGAACGAGTGCAGGTGTTGGGAGACAAAGCACTGGATACGGGAGATTTACTCCTAACGCTTGCCCAAGAATATATACAAGAACACCTAAAAAAGCCGGAGGGCGGGAACAATGCCTCCCATAACAGTAACTTTTGAGCAAGACGGGAAGCGGGCTACCGTTACCTTAACCAGGAACGATAAACTTTTGAGACGGGAAGCAGGCTACCGTTACCTTAACCAGGAACGATAAAAAAAAGACTTTGAAATTATTAAGAGGGCAGATATGGCAAAAGCACTAAATATAGAGAGAGTTTCTCTTATGGTTTTGGGCCTGCTTGGGGCCTACGCCGTTGTTAGTCATGGTTATGACTCTGTTTTTATTGTCAACAAACATATTACTGTTTTGGTAGGGCGGAACGGATATAGTTTTAAGGATCATAAAACAGGAAAAACCCCTTCCAAAGAGATGCAAAAACTCATTATCCGATGTATTAAAAAAAACCAGGAGAAATAGTATGACGAAAGCAAAAAAGAAAATCCTTGAGCAAGGATGGAAAGAAAGGTTGGCGAAGGAATACTCCCAAACCAAAGAACGGTATGAAAAAATACATAAAACCATTGTGAAACTTGAAGCAGGGACATGCCCTTTTGAATCTTCTTGTTCATTAGATCTTCTTAAACGCCAAGCAAAAGCGATTGGGAAATATCTGTTTATCCTTGAGGTTCGTGCAGAACAGGCAGGCATTGTGTTGCAGGATTAGAACATGAGCAAGGGGTTTGTGAAAACATGGCGAAGTGAGGCGGATATTCCCCAGTTGTGGCAGAATACTACCCTTTTTTGCGTGTATCAAAAACTAAAGATTTTGGCCGCGCGGCCTGGGTGGACAGTAACCCTGTCTATCCCCGCGCTGGCCAAACGAATTTGTTTGTCCCCAAACACCTTGCAGAAGTCCATCAAGGAATTAGCGGAAATCGGCCTTATTTATGCCGGAAAGAACGAAGAGGGGGTAACCCGCCTGGAACTTCTTTTTTGCGAAAATGAGCCCGATTTAGAGGGATTGACGGTGGGTGTAACGCGCGCGACGAGCAAGCAACTGGCACAGGCGCGCCGAACGGCCCCGAAACGCGTATCAAAAAATGATATGCCTGCAAAGCCGTCTATGTCAAAAAATGACATACCCACCATATCAAAAAATGACATGCCCACTTTATATAAACAAGAAGAACTACATAGCAAGAAAACTACTAACCCCCTTCTATCCCCCATGGACTTTATGGCCGAATTTGCCTCTTTTTGGAATTTGTACCCGAACAAGAAAGGAAAACAACGCGCTATTAGACGGTGGAAAAGAGGGGCTTACGATGTAAGCAAGATCCTGCCGGTGTTGGCTAAACAAAAGAAACTGCGAGAGTGGAACAAACAAGACGGCCAGTTTGTGCCGCGCGCTGATGCGTATCTTAACCAAAAGCGCTGGGAAGATGTGTTACCTGTCGGAGAAGAGTTTTACATTTTGGACTTCAAAGAACCCAAAACCGAACGCGAAACGACTTTGAGAAACTGGATTTCAGTTGTAAGTCCTTCCCTTTTGAAAAACGACAATCAAAAAATAAACAGCGTTTTCGAAAAAGACAGATGCGCGTTTGAAGAAATTGTGGCGCTTGCCGGAACAGTATCTGCTGCTTTCGAAATCATGCGACACGGCTGGCGAAAAGGATGCAACGGTATGTTGTCTATCCGTGAAAAAGCGGCCGCTTACAGGGACGAATTGAAACGAGAAGGTAAAATTGTATGAACAAAAAATATGTACGCTCTTTTGGTGAACAACCAAACAACGCGCCGGTGGCGGCGATAAAAAGGCCCGCCTCGTGGTGTGAAGCCTGTGGCAAACATTTTGTGGCCGCGCGCCCTGTTTTTTTGGAGTATATGGGCCAAAATTACGAGGTGTGTCAAAGAAATGTATGTCTGCGCTGTGGGCATATCCCCGTTTGGAGAAATGCTGATGATGCTTTTCCTGCGTTTTGGACTCGGCGCAGTAACGGGAGTATTTCGGTGCATAAAAGAGATTTCTTTTTGCCGCGTTCTCTTTATGAGACCGAAGAAGGGAAAGCCGATGTGGGGTTGAAAGTGCGCATCATTTCGGCCCTTATCATCTTGGCGCAAAAAGAACCGACAAACACTATTTTTTCTTATTCTTTAGTAGAAAAAATGATTAAATAATAAGCATTTATAAATTTAGCAACAATTTTGTTCCTAAATAGGGGTTGAATTTTTTTAATTTATTTACCACAATATATGTACTTAACGGCCTTACTGGACTTAAGGCTAAAGCACCCTTGGGGTGTTCTGTCCGGTAAGGTCGTTTTTTGTGGCTAAAACTAACTTAAAAGAAGTTCTTACAGTGGAAATAGAACGCGCCGAAAAGATACTCTCGGCACGCAAAACCGCTCCACAAAACTTCCAACTCCAACTTTTTGAAGAGTTGGAAGATTATAACGCCCTGCAAAAAAAGAAAAACCCAAAAAACTCGGCCGGACTTACCATAAGCCAAGAAGTGTTTGCGCGCCTGCTTGCCTGCGGCCTTACCAAAACTGAAGCCTATATTCGGGCCTACGAATTAACCAACTATAAACTTTCTACCGTCTATCCCAAAGCGTGCCGGTTGTCAAAAGAGGACAAGATTGTGGCAAGGGTTGAGGCTTTGAGAAGGGAAATTGAGGATAAGGCCCTCATGAGCCCGACGGAGTTTTATCAAATCATTACCGAAAAAGCGAGAAAAGAGGGCAAGGAACAGGCTTGGGCGCTTGAGCAAGTGGGTAAATGTTTGGGAGTGTATAAGGCCGATAAAGGCCTGCCCGGAAGTGCCGATGCTCCGTTTGTGATTAAGTATTTAGACGAAGAAACTCCCGTGGCTACCGTTGGGGGATTTAGCGGAGGGAAAGCATGAACGAACTGCTGATACCTTACCGCGCAAGACACCCGCAAACCGAAATCCACCCGCAACTGGAAAGCCACCGCTTTTCGGTGCTTGTTACCCATCGCCAAATGGGTAAAACCGTGTGTGCGATTAACCACCTTATCAAAATGGCTATAAAAAACCCGCGCCCCGCCGCGCAGTATTTCTATATTGCCCCTTACAGAAACCAAGCAAAAAACCTTACTTGGGATTATTTCAAAAGATTTTTATCTGCTTTTGTCCGCGCTCCGTACAAAGACCGCAACGGAAGTACCCATTATGCGCAACTGGTTAAGTTTAACGAGAGTGAACTTTCTGTTGATATTAACGGAAAGGCCCTGATTCGCGTGGTGGGGGCAGATAACCCTGATGCCTTGCGCGGTAACTATGCGGACGGAGTAGTGCTTGATGAGTTTGGGGATATCCGCCCCGATGTATATACCGAAATTATCCGCCCGATGCTCATTAGCCGAAACGGGTGGGTGGTTTTTATGGGCACGCCAAAGGGGCAAAACCAGTTTTATGACATTTACCTTCATGCCGCCAGCGAATACGCCAAAAAACCAAACGGAGATTGGTGGGCGGGAATGTATCGCGCCGATGAAACGGGGGTATTTCCTGCCGAAGAGTTGGCGCAAATTAAAAAAGAGACCGCCGAAAACATTTTTAAGCGCGAGTATCTTTGTGATTTTTCCACCTCTGCCGAAGATTGTGTGTTTTCGGGTGAAATGCTGATGCAAGCCGAAAAGAACAATTTTGCTTTTTCGGGGGGAGAAAGGGTGGCCGCCTTGGACTTGGCACGCTACGGTGCCGATAATACGGTGCTTGCTGTTTGGGAATATGCCGGCCCCAACAAGTGGAAGGAAGTTTCTATTGAGGCATGGAACGGAAAAGATGCCATGTACACGGTGGGCCGTGTGGCAGATGCCAGCAAAACCTATAAGTTTAATCGCTTGATCGTGGATGGTGACGGTATGGGCGGGCCCGTAATTGACCGATTGAAAGAAGTGGTGTCTTTTGAGGTGCAAGAATTTCACGGAGGACATGTAGCAGAAGATGCGGAAAGATTTGCCAATAAACGGGCAGAAACTTACTTTGCCTTGCATGATTTTTTTGAAAAAGGATATGTGGAACTGAAACATAAGCCCGCACTTACTGAATTGGCTATGGTAACTTACTCGTTTAACTCTAAAGGTCAAATTAAGATGTTTTCTAAAGAAGAATTAAGAAACAAAGGGGGAAAAAGCCCCGACTATGCCGATGCCGTAATGATGAGCGCTGTACTCTTTAAGCGGTCAAACGCTGTGAATTTCCGCGGCAACAATGGCCGTCGAATACTGACGGCGTATGGTGGTTTTGATTTTTAATTGGGAGGTTTGGAATATGAGTTGGTGGAGCAAGAAAGTAAAAAAACATATGGGGAAAATTGCCGGTGTCACGCTCGGGGCTTTGGCCGGTTATCTTACCATGGGCGTAGGCGCGGGGCTTCCGGCGGCTCTAGGGTGGGGTACGGCCGGCGGTTTAGCCGGTTATGCCGGTGGCGATAGTGTAGATACCGCTCACGCGGCCGCTAAACTGCAAGAACAACAGGCAGACGAAGCCAAAAAACAGGCCGAAGAGCAGAAAAAAGCCACTTTAGCCGCCGCGGAAGCCGAAAGCATCAACGCCGATCGCGCTGCTTTGAAAACACGCAAAAAATACGGCCGCGCCAGCACGGTTCTCGGTGGTACTGCTAATGCCGGTGGTGCTGCAAAGCGTTTATTGGGGGAATAAATGGATTTGAGACTCTCAAAGAAATACGACGAGTTATCCCACAGGCTCTCTGTAATGGAAGGCAAACGATCCTCTTGGGAATCTTTGTGGCAGAGAATCGCAGAACTGGCCGACCCTAAAAATGCCACCTTTACGGTGGAAAGAACTTTTGGACAAATTGATAAAGGCCAGCGTAAAACCGACAGCACTTTGGCTTTGACCGTTCCCAAATGGGCCAACGCTATGGACGGGCTCACGACTCCGAAAACGCAGAAATGGCACGGCTTAACTATCACCGATACCGATTTAGCGGACAAGTACAGAGACTACTTTGAAGCGTGCCGCGATGTGCTGTTCTCGATTCGCTACGGCGCGGGCAGTAACTTCTCCTCCGCCAACAACGAAAACTTAAAGATGATTGGCTTTTACGGAAACGGGCCTTTCTCTGTGACCGAAAACTACGGTAAAGGAATAAATTACAAAGCATGGCCGGTGCAGGAGTTTTTTGTGGAGCAAAATAACTTGGGGGATATTGATGTTTTTTTCCGCAAGTTTACCTTAAATACTCGCCAAGCCTTGCAAGAATTTGGGGAACATACGCCCGCCGATATAAAAAAATGCGACAAATTGGATAAAGAGTGGCAATTTTTAATGGCAGTGTACCCGAACACCGATTATACACCCGGCCGTTTTGACGGAGCCAAAAAGAAATTTGCCTGCGATTATTTGTGCTTAACAACCAAAGAAGTGGTTTTGCAAAGCGGGTTTGATGTCTGCCCGTTCTGCTATCCGCGCTATGATGTTTTGCCGAACTTGCAAGACCCTTATGGCTATTCGCCGACGATGCTTTTACTTCCGGAAATTAAGAAATTGGCTTCCATGGGCAGAAGTAACTTGCGTGTGGCCGGTAGAGCAAGCGACCCCACTTACTTAATGGCGGACGAGGATATTATCGGCGTGGATCGTGTAGGTATGCCAAATGCTTTGATTCCCGGCGGTTTAGATGCAAACGGCCGGCCGCGCGTGCAAGCCCTGCAGAATCCGGGCCAATTGCCGTTCTCGCTCGAAATGCTGCAAGACATGAGACAGTTAATCCGCGAAGGGTTCGATATGAACTTGTTTGCGACCATGATTAACAAACCGGATATGACTGCTACCGAGGTACTCCAACGCCAACAGGAAACGGCGGTACTCGTGGGGCCCACTACGAGCAGGCGCGAACGGGAATTTCTCTCCCATGTGATTGCCAAGGAATTTGAAATTGCCATGCGCGCGGGCCAACTCCCGCCGATGCCACCTGAATTGGCAGAAGCCCTATCTGCCGGTCAAGCAGAATTCCAAATCGAATATGAAAGCCCGATTAGAAGAGCCCAAGAAGCGGACTCCGGTACGGCTATTATGCGTACTTTGGAAGTAGCCGGTGCTTTGGCTCCGTTTGACCCTAGCATTAAAAACCAAATCAACGCCGGCCGCGTACTTAAAGAAGTGGCCAAAGTGTTTGGGGCTCCGTCCAAAATCTTTAACACGGACGAAGAAAAAGAAGCCCTTGATGCAAGTGATGCACAAATGGCCCAAGCGCAACAGATGCTCGAAGCCGCACCGGTTATGAGCCAAAGTGCCAAAGACTTGGCCGCCGCACAAGCAGCCACGGGGGCTGAACTGAGATGAAGAAATTATATGCAATTTTGTTCCGCAAGCGCTTGGCCTTCCGCGAGGTATTTGATGATAAAAAACCCGCGGTAAAGGTAGTTCTTGCGGAACTAAAACGCATCTGCCCCAGTAATCCCACTTCGGGGGCTGGAAATCCGCTTGATGAAAAACAGGTGTTTATAAACATTGGGCGCAGGCAGGTGCTTAATCACATATTGGGCATTATCCATATGCCGGACGAGAAATTAAACCAAATAGCACGGGAGGAAGAATTATATGGAACAAGAAGCGACGAATAGTGTTGCGGAACTTTTAGGTGCGGGGGAAACCTCTCCCGCCGAAACGGGAACCGAACCCCAAAAGACCCAAACCACAGTACCGGAAGGATATGTGGCTTTACCGACGGAAAAATCAACCCCTGAAGAACTGTCCGCTTTTTATGGGAAACTGGGCAGACCGGAAACGGCGGATAAATACGAACTGGCCGTACCGGAAGGATATGATGACTCCTTCCCCAAGGCCATGGCACCGATCATGTTTGAAGCAGGGCTCTCGCAGGCGCAAGCCGCTAAACTGGCCGAAGGGTGGAACGGGTTTATTTCCGCTAAAGCCGCCGAAGTAGAAAAAGCATACCACGCGGCACAAGACAAAGAAATGGCCGAACTGCAAACCGAGTGGGGGGCCGACTACGATAAAAACGAAGAAATCGCCCGCCAAGCCGCGCGCAAGTACTCATTAGACAACGAGACCTTAACCAAAATGGAACGCGCTATGGGTAGTAAGGCCTTGATGAAGTTTATGTACAAAATCGGCTCCACCCTCATGGACGCGCCGATTAAGGGCACAAACGCCGGTAACCCGCAACCCAACACCTATACGGCCGCACAGGCCAAAGCCAAACTTGACGAATTAAAAGCCGATAAAGAATTTGGAGCCAAATTTCTTGCCGGCGATAAAGAAGCCAAGCAGTTGTTTGATGCCTTGTGCACGGCTATGGCGAAGGGGGAATAATGCCTGAAAAAATAACCCGCGGGGAAGTGCGGCAAAAGTTGGAACTGCTCTTACGGCTTAACCCCATGAATTTTACAAAAGAAGTAATTTACGCGCATTTGGCGCCTGTGGTAAGCGCACTTGCGCAAGATTTGGGTAAAACCCAAAAAAACAAACGCTCTTCCGAGGAAAGAGAGCACGAAAATAAATAAGGAGAAAAAAAATGGCTATTGATGGAAAGAACTTCAGCAATATTGAAAAGCATGAAGTAGAGGTGAAATACTCTCAAAAAATGCAATTGCTTGCCCAGCAACAAAATTCCACCTTGGAATCTTGCGTAACTGTGGAAAACAATTTGAAAGGCAAAAATGTGTGTGCGGCAAACCAAATCGGTACTTTCTCTACCCGCGAACGCAGCACCCGCTTTGAAGAAACCCATGTCGTAGATGTGGATCGTGCGCAGCGCTGGTACGAACCGAGAATGTTTGACGGCGCGGCCCTATTCGATAACTGGGATAGAATCCGCATGGAAATCACGCCGGAAGATAAAGTGCTTGATTCTATGCGCGCGGCTTATAAACGCGATATTGATTCCGTTATTTTAGCGGCCTATTTCAGTAATAACAAAACGGGCAAACTGGCCGCCGAAACTACCCCTTACGATACGGCTATGACCGTTGGCGTAAATGAAGGCGGCGATATTTTGAAAAAACTTATCAAAGCCCGCACGAGATTTGTGAACCGTAATGTAGATATCGAATCCGAAGATATCTATTGCTTGGTTCCGGCTGCTATGGAAGACGAACTGATGGCGGCGGGTATTTATCTTTCTAATGATTATATGAACGATAAAGCCGCTACCAGCAAAAAATTACCCGCCTATGGTGGTATCAACTTCGTTCGCACGACTTTGCTTACCCCCTCCGACGGCAAAATTATCTGCCCTGTATTCTGCAAATCAGGTGTTGGGCTTGGTAAATGGTTGGATATCAGCGTGAAGTTAGGGGAACGCGAGGACTTGTCTTACGCAAACCAAATCTATATCTCCTATGCGCTCGGTGCTACCCGCTTGGAAGAAGCCAAATGCGGTGCGATTGAAGTGGCGGTTGCCGCCTAGTTTCCTCCCTGCTACGGCAGGCTGTGGGGGGAGTGATAAAACGCTCCCTCCACCAAATAAAAAGGGGTGGAGTAAATGTTAACAGAAGTAGAAATTGCAAATAAAGCACTTGGGAAGTTAGGTATTCGGCCCATTAGCAGTTTGGACGATCAGGAAGAAAGCGCGCGTGTGGCTAAGGCAATGTTTGGTACGGTGCGGGACTATGAATTATCTATTTACAGATGGCTTTTTGCGCTAAAAAGAACCCTTCTTGCTAAAGATGCCCAAGCACCCGCTTTTGGTTATGAAAACCAGTACTCTCTGCCCCCGGATTTCTTGCGCTTGGAAATGGTGGAAGGGAAACCCGCAAACTTAAAAGACAGTTATTTAATTGAAGGTAATAAAATTTTAACCGATTTGCCTGCCCCTCTTAAAATCATTTATATTTCCCGCGAAGTGGAAATGGTAAAATGGCCGCCGTTTTTCGTGGAAGCCTTCGCCTGTAAACTTGCCTACGAAATGTGCGAACGCTTAAAACAAGACCCTTCGCGTAAAAACACCTTGCTTACCGAATACCAACTGATTATCCGTGATGCAAAACGCGCCAACGCGATTCAATTGCCGGCGCAAGCATTACCTGCCACAGAATTGGAGATAGCACAGTATGGCTTCTAAAGTAACCGGATCGCGCTTACAATTCAATACCGGGCTAATCTCTCCGGAAGCAGAGGCGCGCGTGGATATTCAACAGTACGGATATGCGTGCCGGCAGTTAACGAACATGACTCCTCATGTGGTCGGTGGCGTAAGCCGCCGTGGCGGGTCTGTTTATGTGCATGGAACACGCCAAAACGACGGGAAAACGCAGGCAGCCCTGTTGGTTCCTTTTACCGTAACCAAAACGATTTCTTATATGTTGGAACTTACCGACTACCACTTGCGCGTGTACCACAATCACGAACTTGTGACGAAGGAAGACGGTAGTGCGTATGATTTGCCGACTCCATACTCTTTGCAAGATTTGTTCGACGAAGACGGTTCTTCGCGCTTAAGTTATCTGCAAGTCAACGATGTGATGTACTTCTGCCACGAGAATCACCCCGTACAGAAGTTAAGCCGCTACGGTACGACGGATTGGAGATTTGAAGGACTTGTGCTTGATGACGGCCCTTTTGCCCGCGAAAATACAAACGAAAATAAGGTGCTTACGGCAAGCGGAGAAACCGGAATTGTGACTGTGGAAGCGAAACTTTCAGGTAGTGCCAAGAGAAAAGGAGACTTGGAAGTTCCGGCGGGAGGTGGCAATTTTGGTGCGGTTTTTACAATCGAGCAAGAAGGAAAAGAAATTGCATCAGGGTCAAAAAAAACATCTTACAACGAGGAAATTCATAAACCGTGGAACTCTGTCTTTGCGCAGATTATTAAATCTTCTAATTTGGGCCTTTCGATTGAAACCACAAACAATTACGAAGACTTCATCTTAACCGATGTTTCGGAAGGAAAAATCTACTCCGGAAAAACGCTTGTTTTTAAGTGTACTTTATGGGACGGAAGAGTCTTCTCGTATTCTTTGGAACTAGACGACACGGCGACCGAACTTGATATTTTCTCCGAAAGAGATGTTGGTCGTGTTATTCGATTAACTTCCCAAAATGTGGATACGAAGTATTGGTATATCGGCCGCGAAAGCGTGAAAAACGGAGACATCTTAAAGAGTGAAGGTAAATACTACGAAGCGCAAGCCGACGGAACCTGTGGAAGCATTAAGCCGCAACACACGGAAGGAACAGAATCCGACGGTAAAATAACTTGGAAATACCTTCATGCAGGTTACGGGTGGGGAACCATCACCAAATATATCTCCCCGTCTTCCGTGGAAGTAATTGTCAATGGACGATTCCCGAAGGAAATTTCTACATACAAATGGCAGATGGGCATTTTGGGTGAAGAAGGAAAATTCCCACATGTGGCCTTCTATTTCAAAGACCGTCTCGGCCTTGGTATTGATACAAAAGAAGGCATGAATATCTGCTTTTCCAAAACGGGAGATTACGAGAACTTTGCCGAGCAAGACTACGGCGAAGTGTTGAACGATTCTGCCTTCAGCATGACCATTTTGACTTCCCTTTGCAAACTTTCCTTCGTGAAGGAAAGCGAAGCCCTTTATGTGGGTACGCAAGGGCAGATTTTGCAGATTCGGCCGATGTCTTCGGGCGAAGTATTCGGCCCTAAAAATGTGGCCTACGATATTATTGCTCCTGTCGGGGCGAAGATGCTTGCTCCCATTAGCGTTGGCGGAAGTATGCTCTTTGCCGGATTGAAAGGGAAGGATTTGTACGACCTTGGCTATTCTTCCGATACCGAAACTTACGAGCCGACAGAAGTGAGCATTTTGGCTAAAGAGCATTTGGCTCAAGGCGTGATCGCATGGGCCTTGCAATACGAACCCAAACGCGTGGTATGGTGCTTGCGCCGTGACGGTAAACTGCTTGGCCTTACCTATAACAAGAGCCAAATGGTGCAGGCATTTCACTTGCACGAAACTGACGGGAAATATGTGTCTATTGCCGTGATTCCCTCTCCTGACGGGCAAACGGACGAACTGTGGGCCGTCGTAAAACGCGGGGAAGATTACCGGGTGGAATACTTTAGGGACGGGCTACCGGTAGATGTGCCGGCTGACTTAAGCACGGAAGAACGCGCCGAATTTAACCGGAAGTATGCCTTCTTTGTGGATAGCGGCCGCCAATACACTTTTGAAGCGCCTGTAAGCCGTTTGGAAGGGCTTAGTTGGCTTGGCGGAAAGGAAGTGGCGGTGTTGGCTGACGGGCAGGCATATACGGCCCATGTGGACGGACGAACGCTTACTTTGGAACTTAAAGAACCGGCAAGTGTGGTTACGGTAGGGCTTCCGTACAAAAGCACATTGGAACCTACGCCGATTGTTTCTACTTCTGCCTCTTCTGCCGTGGCGCGTATTAACCAAGTAGCAGTTCGCTTGCAGAATAGTTGCGGGTTTTGGTATGGGGACGGGGAAGTAAAAGACCCGTATGAATTGGAATCCGGAAACACTTTGAAAACCGGGGACGCGCTTATCCATTGGAACGGAAACCAAACCTTGCCCGATACAAACGACAAGGCCATTGTAAATACGACCGGCGCACGCATGGTATTCGAAACCGAATCGCCATTGCCATTGACTATTTTGGGGTTGTTCCCACAAATTGAAATTAGCGGAAATTAAGGAGAAAACATGGATTGGTTAACAGGTTTAATCGGGGCGGTAAGTAATACTTTTGCTGGGTATTATAACAGCAAAGCGCAGCAAGCGCAGTATAACGCACAAGCAGCGCGGGACGAAGCAAATGCTACTCGTGCGGCAATTGAAACTACTTTTGCCGAAGAGCAAATGCGCAAGAAGGGAAGGCAAGATATTGCGAACTTAACGGCTTCTATTGCCGAAAATGGGCTTATCGGTGCGGCATTTGACAAACTTGTGGAACAAAGCATTGAGAACGCTTATTTTGATGCCTTCAATGTCCGCAATCAAGGGTTGAGCGAATTTTACAACTACAAGAACTCTGCCGCCGAAAACCGATTTCAAGCGCGCAGTTCTGCTCGTATGCGCCGATCCGCTGTGAGTATGGGGATTGCGAAGGCGGGGGCTTTGGCTCTTGCCGGAGCGGCCAAATATAATCAACAAAAACTTGCTGATGACACGCTTGGCAAGATTAAATCCGGAGCAGAGGTAGAAAAGAATAATCTTTTCGCGGGCGGCATTGATTGGGGGAAAGTAAAATGAACGGAAAACCGAGAATAAATCCTATTGAACAACAAACATCCGTCCGCTTGGGCCGTGACCAAGTAGAGCGCAAAGTAACTTCCCCTATGGGTAGTGCTTTAGCCGGCATTGGCGACCTCGCCCAAATTATGGGCCAAGCCATGAAAGAGCGCGCCAGTGCCAAAGAGAAATACAACGAGCAACTTATTCGCAATTGGGAAGAGCAACTCTCCAACAAATACAAAGCACTCGGTGGGCAACTCAACCAAAGCCAAGACCCCGATGAATACGATTCCATTGCAAAATCCGCTTTGGACGACATGAAATCATCCGGCAAACTTTTCCTTGGCGAAAAACTCTATAAAAAATGGGAAGGAGAACACGGGCAGAACTATTATAACTCCATCGGTATTGATGTGGACAACAAAAAGCAGGGCCTTTATCAAAAAAAGGCGTACGAACTGGCAAAAGATACCGTAAAACAAATGGCATACAATTACGGCTATGCCGAAACAGACGAGGAAAGAGAAATTATCCATAAACAGTTTAGAGAACAAATAAATGATAAATCTTTTTCTCCCATTGAGGTTTTGGCTCTTACCGAATCTTTTAAGAAGGAATCTAGCAATTCCCGCTTGGCCTATTTGGTAGATAAATCACCCCAAACCATCGCCTCTGTAGATAAAGACGGCAATGTAATAAGCGTTATGGACGACCCAAAACAATATACAAACCTGACCATTGCGGAAAAAGTGGATTGGAAAAACAAAGCCCTTCGTATACAAGCGGCGCGGAAAAAAGATGAAGAATTGGCCGCTAAAAAGGGGAAAGAGGATTATTTGTATATGCGTGCGGCAAAACTGGCAGAAAGCGACCCGCTCTCTTTACAAAATGAAGTGATTGGCGCAAAGGCCGATATTTTTGCCTTTCAACAAAAATTGGCCGAAAAGGGAGTGTCTGTCGGTATCAAGGACTTAAATTCTTACTTAGATTTTGTGCAAAAAAACCTGTTAGATGACCCTTTCACTCCTTTGGGTAAACAAAAAGCCGCTAATTTTGCCTCCGCCGAAACGGCCTTTAAGGAATTTGGAATCAAGGACGGAAAAGTAAAAACAGGGAATCTTGATAATACGGAAAACTTATTGGGCATTATCAATCGGTTACAAGCGGGT
The DNA here is from genome assembly GCA_015062115.1 of Elusimicrobium sp. NCBI lineage: Bacteria > Pseudomonadati > Elusimicrobiota > Elusimicrobia > Elusimicrobiales > Elusimicrobiaceae > Candidatus Avelusimicrobium > Candidatus Avelusimicrobium gallicola. The sequence goes on from SUVG01000004.1 coordinate 197,544, forward strand.
ATTAAAAACGGAGATTATAGCGAATCTGATTCAAAAAAAGCCCGCGAATATGCCCACCAAGCGGCGGTAGTTCTCGGCGAAAAATTAAAAAAAGCAAACAACTGGGAGTGGAACGGTTTTGACGGTACTGAATTTTTACAAAACTCTATTTCAAAAATGGCCAAAAGAGAAGGATTATTTGATGCTTTTGCTCCTGAAGATTTAGCGGGCATGTATATAAGCGCCGTGCAAATGGCCGACGAACAGGGAATCAATTTAAGTTCCCCTTTCAAAGAAAACCGGGAAAAACTTACCGCCGTATGGAACAAAGCCCGCACGGAATTTATTGCGGCGAAACACGGAGTGCCGGTAGATACGGTAGATGCGGCTCTTATGGGGGGGCAACTGGTTGCCTTGATGCGAAACCCCAAAGCAGGAAAAACCGAAAAAATGGCCGAAGCCAAAGGGCTTATCGACCAATACAAAGCAAAGAAATGGAATGGCACGAATTTGCGCGCCAAACAAAGCCCCAATGGGCAAGTATCTGTTTACTTCGATGAGGAATAACTATGGACGAAAAAACCGATTTTAATTTGCAATCCGCACCCCATAAACAATCCGTATGGGTAGATAAATACAATATCCCTGTAATGACCGACTTAAAACGGCCCGACGAAATTTTGTATGCCACTGAAACCCAAGTACTCGGCAAGCCCAAAACGAACTACTTTGCCATGATGGATTTTGAAGAACCGGTGGAAGAAACTGCCAAGCATGCCTTGGGGGAAATGGCCCTTCACTCGTTGGAAAGTTTCGCTCCGGGGGCGTTTGCCGCGCGTATGCTTAGCAAAAACCCGTTTGTCCGCGGTTTATCATCAGCCGTAATAGACACCGCTCGCGCCGGTGTGGCGCATACGCTTAAAGATGTGGCTACTGTAAACACTTTCCTCGGTAGTGATACGGATTCCCTATTAGAAAGACACCGAAAAATAGATGAAGCAAACCCTACCATGCCGGCTGTTTTGCGTTGGCACGAAAAAGCAAAGGCTGATTTCAAAGCCAAGGCCGATTTTTTGAGACCTTTTAAGCCCGTAGAAGAAGAAAAAATCAAAGAACGCATCACGGCTTTGAGCGCGGAACAAAAGAAGGTGGACGAATTTAACCAAAAAGTAAAGTATGTAGTGGATAACTTTTTATCCCAAACGGGCCTTGCCAAAACGGAAAAAGACGGCTTTTGGTACGATTTGGGATCCGCCGGGGGAAGTGTGCTGACCTCTATTGCTTTGTTGGCAGCAGCCCGTAATCCTGCCATCGGGGCCATGATTTTTGGCGCGGCAGAAGGCCAAGGCACTTACGAAAGTGCCGTTGCGGCCGGGGTGGCCCCCGAAGATGCTTACCGGTTGGCCAAAACAAACCAAGCCTGGATTACCGCTACCGAAATGGTGGGAGATAAATTCTTTAGCAAACTGCTTTACGGAAAAGGGATTCTTGGTAAATACTCCAAGCGTATTTTGGAACAAAGTAAAAACGCACGCAAAATAGAGCAAGATTTGCTTGTTGCGGGTGTTGGCTTGGTGGAAGGGGGGACGATTGAGGCAAGCCAAGAAACCTTGCAAAATGTAGGAACCGATATTATCCACAATTTGGGTGGCGCTGATGATAAAAAGGTGGGCGAAATTATTAAAGATGCGCTTTATGCGGGGCTTTTGGCTTTTGTGCTCGGTGGTGTGCCTGGCGGCGCAATCGGTGTGGCGCAATTAAACAAGTATGCCGATAATGTGAGTAAAGAATTGCAAAGCATGGGTGTACCTGCCGATCGCGCGGCCGAAATCGCCCGTGAAACGGCTTTAACCGTAACCGCCAGTGAGTTTGTGGACGATTCTATCAAAGCCGTTAGTAGCGAAATTAACAGCCCTTTAACAGCCGAGGATAGAAACCCTGCCGAATTTACCCGCGTAATGACCGAAGCGCAATCTCGCGAAATTGACCAAACCGCATGGGAAGTGGCGGGTAAAGTAGAAAAAGAAAGTTTACAGGCCGGTGTTGCGCCCGAAGTGGCCACCGCTACCGGTCAAGTGGCCCAAGCACTGACAAACAGTTTCTACCGCCTTACCAAACTGACCCCGAAAGACCAGGCCCACTTTAATATTTCTATTTTGAAAGGCGGGCAAAACAAACAATTGCCGGCTTTCAATCAAGCGGCGGCGATGTATAGAAATCCTGCAAAAAGTTTGTCTGAATTTGTGGAGTTTTCCAAAAACAATCACGGCAATCCGAAGGAAGATAATAAAAGTTTTTATAGATTTTTCACACAAGAAGGGTTAGAAATTGATTTGCCTTTTGAAAGAGCGATTCATAGTGATAAAGAACATCATTTAAGCCCTGATGAATTAGAAATTGTAGAGAACTCTTTTACAAAGCCAGAATATGCTGTGTTGTTGCCAAAAACAGGAGAGTATGGCGGCAGACAATTAAAATTAAAAATAAATACGAAAATCGGGAAAATGGGAAGTGTTTTGGAAATTTTGCCGACCGGAAGAGTTTTCTTAAATACCTTCTTTTTTGATAGTGATGCCAATATAGATAATTGGGCAAAAGAAAACCTTCCCAACACGCCTAGTGCAAGACCGGTGTTTGTTGGCGAAGGCAATAATAGTATAGCGGATATTGTGGAAAAAATCAAGGGAGAAAAATCTTTCATTGATATAGATAAAATAGACCAAGAAATCAAGCCCGGCACATCTATTGAAGAAATTATTTCTACTCCTGCTTATAAGAATTTTGAAAAAGAGTGGCAAGAAGGAAATAGGTTGCAGGCAGTTGAAAACTATGCAAAATCCTTACTCCCGGAATTTGGTTTTTCCTACAAACAAACTAATCAAAGCAAAAAAAGTGAAAGCAGATATGTATTGTTTAGTGTGGGGAAAGAAGTTTCCACTTTGCGCATTTCTGCTCATAAAGACCCTGACAAACAGGCCGCTCGTTTTAGTGTAAATGTTAACGATAATCCTGAAAAAATAGCCCAAAACATTGATTTATTTTTCCATAATCCTTTGGCTGATTTAACCAAAGTTGTGACATACTTCCAACGCGGTTTCCATGGTAGCCCGCATCAATTACAAGGGGGGAAAATCTCTCTTTCTTATGTTGGCAGCGGGGAAGGCGCACAAGTTCACGGGCATGGTGTGTATGTAGCCAAACAAAAAGAAACAGGCATTTACTACCGAACGATCAGAAACAGCGGGGAAATTTTCTACAAAGGCCAACCTATTGAAGAATTAAGAAATAATTTGGAAAAAGCCAAAGAATACAGTCGTGCTGCTTTGGTGGAAGATTTTGCGCTAAAAATGGATCACGAAGCATTGGATAGAAATTACCACTCTGCCGAAGATTTGAAATGGTTTGAAGGGGAAATTTTACCCGATGTAAAGCAAGAAGGTACTTTGGTTGAAGTGGAAATCCCCGAAAACGAGGTGCTTTTGGATGAAGATAAACCCTTAAGAGAACAACCTGAACCGGTAAGAAAAGCCATTTTGGCTTATATGAACGACAACCCCGATGCCTATATCGCCCCCAAAAGCATTGATGATTTGGGGCCTACCGACGGGCGGAATTTTTATAATGATGTGGCCTTAAATGAGCGCAGAAAAGGGGCGAAAGGGGACGGTACCCAAGAAGCCAGCCAAACGCTTAATAAATACGGCATTAAGGGCATAAAGTATGACGGCGAACAAGACGGAGAGTGCTTTGTAATTTTTGACGAGAACGCCATAGAAATTAAAAAGACTTTTTACCAACGAAACAAAAAAGAAGTTTTTGGGGAATTGCCGGAAATTAAAAAAGAAAGCAGAACTCAAAAAGCCGATGTGGCTATTTTGCCCGAATTTCAAAGCATCTTAAACGAAGAAATACAACCTGTCAAACTAACGGAAACTTATTCTGATGATGTGCTTTTTACCCAAGGAGCAGATTTTAGAGAATATCTGCATGCCAATTTGGAAGAAATAGAAGGTAAATTTTATGTTTCTTCCGGGGCTTTCAAGGCTCTGGTAAGTAATAGAGATGTCAACAAAATGCTTAATACATCTAATAATTTTTCTTCTAGTGATTTCAAAAAGATGAACAGGTTTTTTGTACTTCAATTAAAAAATCTTTTGCCTAATGCTGTTTTGGTTAAAAGATATGCGGATTTGAATCATAATAAAAATTCTTTTTATGAACGCCGCTTTGTTCCTGTAGAATACAACAATGATATTTACATTGTAAAACTTACTTTGCAAGAGTTTTTGTATCCTAGAAAAGAGTTTTCTAAAAAAGTGTATGAAGAAAACGGCCAAAAAGACTACGGTGAATATAATGTAGAAATTGTCAAAAAGATAACCCTTGGGCACGTTGCACATCCATCGAAAGATGTTGTGCAACACGCTCAAGGGTCTAAAGATAGTATAGACAATAATTCTCAAAGAGTCAAGGGGGTAACTTGGGCCCAAGCATTGGAAGGGGTGGTGGATAACAGCGGGGCCTATCTGCCCAATGTAAAAGTTTACACCCAAAACCCGTCCGACCCGCGCGGTATGGTGGAAATTGACGAAAAAGCACACGAGGCCATTATCCGTGTGTTTGAAAACAGCGACCCTTCCACCATTGTGCACGAACTGGCACATATTTATCTTACGATGCTCCAAAATGCCGCCAAAGTGAGCATGGACGAAAACTTCCAAAAGTTAATGGAAGATATTGATGCTTGGCTGGGTGCGCCGCAAGGAGCGGACGGCTCTTATAGTGTAGAACAGCAAGAAAAGTTTGCCCGCGCTTTTGAAGGGTATTTGGCAGAAGGAAAAGCCCCAAGCAAAGAAATGGAAGGGGTTTTTGCTCAGTTTGCCCGTTGGCTGGCCGAAGTGTACGAAAGTGTAAAAGATTATCTGCAAATCACTCCCGAGGTGCGGAGCATCTTTGATCGCCTGCTTACGGTAGATGAACCCATTAAAAAGAGTAAATATGTGGGCAATGCCGAGCGTGCCAAAGAACTCTTAAACGCCATTAAAACAGGCCTAAAAAGCGAAGATGCTTTGGAACTGGGGGAAATGAAAGCCCTGTTAAAAACGGCTTCTACGCGCCGCCCTGCCGCGCCTAAAAACCACCTGCTCAAAGACCTGAAGAAATACGGGGCCGAGTACGCAAACGCGGGCCAGGTAGATAAAGAGGCCTATGCCAATGCCGGTGTGAAAGATAAAAAAGGCGGTATTGATGACCGCCCCGATGTGTGGTTGCAGGCCAAAGGGTATATGGATTTTGAAGAATCTACCGAAGAAACCCTTGCACGCGCCTGGCAGATGATAGAAGATGCTTTAGACGGTAAAGAAGTGTACCGGTTGGAAGATGCCGATCGTGCGGCCCAAATTGAGGCATACGACGAAAACTTAAAACTCTTGCAGGAAGTGTTCCCCGACTTAATGGAAACCGCAAACGCAAAACGCCTGATTGCCGAGTTGGAAAGAAAAGGCTATCGCGTGGTGGAAAAACAGGATATTGATAAACTGGAAAAACAGTTGGCCGAGTTGGAAAAAATGTCTGCCGGGGCAACTTCTCAAAAGGTTGGGTTGACGATAGAAGATTACAAAAGGCCAACCCATGATTTTCTTCTTCCGCCCTTGCCGGAAGAAGTGGTTAAACAGTTAGGAGTTGAAAACAAAAATGTTTTGCTCAAAAAGAACATTATTGAAAAAAATAAATCTCATCATAAAGATTTATCGCTAGACGAATATAATGATATTTTATCTCGAGGTTTGTATTCTCCCAGTTTGGTATTAAAAACCAACCCAAAAGAAAGCCCTAATTATTTTAATTTTATTTTTGAAGGAACGGATAAAAATGATAATGTCGTTGTGGAAATTTCTGCCGAAAAAGAAAACGCAGAAATAGTAAGTTTCTACCTGATTGATAAAGAAAAATTAGACAAGAAAATAAAAAGAACCGACCGAAACGGGGGGCTATCCGTTAAAACGCTTACGCGTGGTCCCAGCCCAATTAGGACTCCTTCGGTTGGTTCATTAGATAGTATATCCGATAATAAGCAAATTTTCAAGGCCGCAAACCGTGTTCGTCGGGAAGTAATCAGCGAAATTGAAAAACGGCAACTTGCCGGCAAAGAGGAAATGCTCCGTTTTCTGAAACTGGCCAAAACACCCGAAGAAATCCGCCAAGCGGTGGCAGGTGTGCTAGATCAAGTGGAAAAGGCCTACGAAAAAACCGAAGAAGGAAAACAAGCCAAAGAAATGTTGGCTGTTCCTAATACGGACTACGGCAAAATTAAGATTCAAATTCTAAAAGAAATTAACGAAATTAACAAAACAACCTCAGCCCGCCTAGAAGAAGCGCAAAAGGTTTTGGATAGGGAGAGTTACCTTATCCGTAATTCCGCGCAAATAACCCCCGAAATGAAGGCGGAATTTGATACTGCACGCCAAGTGATAGACCAACTGCGCGGAGCGCCATACGAAAGGGCTATTCGCGCCGCGTTGGCCGGTATTCGCCATTTGCCTGCGGCCGATAAAGGGAAGTTTTTGCGTTCTTTTATGGGTGCCCGATACAAAAACTTCCTGCCGTACGAAATAGACAAACTCCTTGCACGCGCCAAAGAAGTGGAAGAACTGAACTACAAAAAACACATGATTAAAAAGATTCAGGACTTATTGAAAATGAATCTGTTTGACCGGAAGGGGAGTTTGAAAAAGGCCTTACTTGATGCGCCTACTATGAGCGCTTTGGCAGAAATGAAACGCGCCATGCGCCTTACGCCGGAACAAGCCGCAGAAGAATTAAATGCCCGTATGGCCTTGTTTACCGATAAACCGGCTAGCCCTACGGATAAAATCGTCAACGAACTTTTGTCTATTTTGGCAAACGATGTAAAGGATATTTCCACCACTCTTTGCAAACAAACTTATGACGATATTTCCGCCTTACGCAAAGAAGGCAGAAGCGCCGTAAATCTGCAAAAGATGATTATGGATTTTCGCACGGAAAAAGACAAAGCCGAAGTGCTTTTGGCCGTGAAGAAAAACAAAAAAGCCGGTGTTGTGAAAAAAATGTATGCCTCTTGGATAGCCAATTGGGAATCGTTCCTGGACTTGTGCACCGACAAAAACACCAAAGAAGAATACAGTATGCTCAACTTGGAGGCGGATACTATTGCCCATAACTGGCGGCGCCGGACGGAAATCATGGACAAAGTACGGGAAATTTATCGTTTGGGGAAAAATAGTGAAGTTCAAAGCAAAATGAACGAACTCCTTGACGAAAAACATACTTTCCTAAATTACGCACAAGTAGATAACAACCCCGACCCCGCCGCCATTAAACGCACGGGCGAAGTGTTTGAAGAAGAATTAAACAAAATGCAAATTATCACGCTCTATATTTGGGCAAAAAACGATGTGCTTTCCGACCGTTTGTTGGTGCAATATAAGCGCGAACAGTTGCAAAAAATGTTTATGGAAGTGTTAGATAGCCAGGATAGAAAAATGGGAGATTTTTTACAAGCCGAAGCAGAAAAATCTTACAACGAAATTAACGAGGTTTTCGTAAAAGAACGCGGTTATGATTTACCCAAAGTGAAGGCTTATTTCCCGTCAATTACCGAACGGGTGGAAAGCGAACTGGACTTTTTGCAAGCCGCCGCCGGAACAAGCAAAAACCCTTCATTTATTAAGGCTCGTGCAAATAGTGCGCTTATTCAAATGAAGCCCGAAAATCCGTTTGGTATTTTATTTAGACATATTGAACGGGCAAGCGATTATCACTTTAAGGCGGAAAAATTAAACCGTATCCGCCGCGTATTCAAAAGCCCGGTGCTTAAGCCTGCCCTTCAAAAACAGTTTGGAGAGGATATTTATAAACGCATGTTGGAGTTGATAGACCAATTCAGTGTTACCAAACCGCGTATTAACTATGAAATGGATAAATTGGGCGATTGGCTTACCAATAACTATGTAAAAGGTGCAATTGCTTTGAAGCCCACGATTGCCATTAAGCAGTTGGTAAGCAGTATTAACTATGCCGAAAATATGCCTTCGCACAAGTGGGTGCTTGGTTTTATAAAAGCATGCCTCCACCCGAGTCAAACCGTTAAGTTTATGAGCAGTGCCGACCCGTATTTGAAGGCCCGTTTTGAAAGTGGCTCGATGAACGAAGCCCTCGCCCGCGCAACGGCTGATGCAAAAGCCATCGGGGCTCGTGGTAAATTTGTGCGCCTGACGGACTTGCTAACCTTAAATACCCGCTTGGGGGATATTGGGGCTATTTGCTTTGGCGGCAAACCTTATGTGGATTATTTGATGAAGGAAAAAGGCATGACAAAGGCCGAGGCATTTGCCGAGTTTAGAAAATCTACTTTAAGAAGCCAGCAAAGCAATACACGAAGCAGTTTATCTACCTTGCAGGCAAGAGATATGAACTTTATCGTTCGCGGCTTGTTTGCCTTCAAAAACACACCTGCTCAATATGCCCGCAAAATTACTGACTCTATTTGGGAGTATCAACGGGGGGAAATATCTGTCGTTCAATTGGGTAAAGTTGTGGCTATTTATGGCTTAATAAACAGTTGGTTATATAGCATGCTTACCACCCTTGGGCTTTTGGCTTGGTTCAATGATGATGACGATGCGCCTGAAATGCTGGCGGACGAAATCTTTTTTAGCCCGTTTGTGCAAATGGCCGGCTGTCTGCCGGTGTTGGACATGGCTGTCGGTGCCGCGGCAGAAGTATTGAAAGCCAAGGCCTTTGATAAACGCCCTCGCTTGGAAAGACCGGAACTTCCCGTCGTAAGCGAACTGTTTGCTATGGGGCAAAAAGCACTAAAAGAAGATTTAACGGCTGAAGATGTGTTGGATCTTTTAGCCACGGCAGGCCACTTGTTTACGGGCTTGCCTACACGCTATGCAAAAGGATTTTACGCGGGTGCGCGGGATATTGCAAGCGGGGAAAACCCCATGCGTGGTTTCTTAACCGCGCTTGGTTATACGGAAAACCGGGCAAAAATCGCTACCGGAACTAAGGAGGATTAGTAAATGATTACGACGGAAAATTCACGGGCAGTGTATCAGGGGGACGGTAACACCAAAGAGTTTAGTGTGCCTTTTACCTTCTTTGCGAATGCGGCCGGGGTATTTGCCAAGCGCTATCAAATCAGCGTGTTTGTGGCGGATAAAGACGGTGCTGAAACCGAACTGGACGAAGACAAAGACTACGAAGTGGACGGGTTTATGGTGCGCCTACCGGAGCCCCTGCCAAAAGAAAAAATGCTTGTGGTTTTGCGTGATGTACCGCTTACACAGGAATTAAATTTACTTGACGGCCGTGAAGTGAAAGGGCCCGTGTTGGAAGCCCATTTGGATAAATTTGCCATGGCTTTGCAGGAAATGGC